>NZ_AP025286.1:0-311954 GCF_036492245.1 Treponema bryantii
TTAGTTTGAGAAAAATTATAAAATACTTGAAGAAATCTTCTAACTCTAGGATAATAAAAGAATGTCAGAAAATAATTATAAAGAGGCTTGGGAGTACACGATGAAAGTACTCCATGATTTATATAAATCGCAAAATAAAGGAGATGAATTTAAACTCTGGTTCAATATGAACTACGTAGAAGACACTATTGATACTATCACTGTGTCTGTTGCATCTACATTCCTTCAGCAGTCAATGCAGAGAAAGGGAAATTTTGATATCGTTCTTAAAAAACTCAAGGAAATTACAGGTCAGGATGAAATTAAACTGAACGTTGTTGTAATTAAAGAGGAAAATTCAGAAGCAAAAGAATCTAAAAAATCAGATACATCAGAATTAAATACTGCAGAAGAAAAATCAGTTAAAGAAAATAAGCCTTCAGAATCAAATGAAACAAAAAAAACAGGCTTTAAAAAACATCAGCTGCTTGATGAAGAATATACTTTTGATACTTTTATTCCAGGTGATAACAGTAGATTTGCATATAATGCTGCTATAGCTGTAGCCAATGAACCTGGAAGAAAATATAATCCGATTCTTTTTTATGGTGGATCAGGTCTTGGAAAGACTCACCTTATGCAGGCAATCGGAAACTATATTAACAACAATAATACTGAAAAATTAAAGATCTGCTACGTATCTGCAGAAAGCTTTACAAATGAATTTATTCTTTCTCTTAAAGAAAAAACTGAAAAAGCTTTTAAGAATAAGTACAGAAATCTTGATGTTCTTTTACTTGATGATATTCACTTTCTTCAGGGAAAGGAATCAACTCAGGAAGAATTGTATTTAACTTTTGATGCTCTTTCACAGAAAAAAGCTCAGATGGTTTTTACATGCGACCGTCCAATCCGTGAAATCAAAACTATGGCCGAAAGACTTGTAAGCCGTATTTCAAGCGGTATGTGTATTGATCTTCAGCCGCCTAACTATGAAACCCGTTATGCAATTCTTCAGAAAAAAATTGAACTTCAGAATAGAGTTCTTGAACCTGAAATTATAGATTTTATTGCAAGAAATGTAGAAACTAACGTTCGTGAGTTGGAATCTGCTCTTGATAAAGTTCTTGGTTATGAAGAACTGATTGGTAAAAAATTAAACATTGATATCGTAAAAAATCAGCTTCGCGATATTATCAGTTCTAATTCTACAGAAAATATTTCGCTTGATATTATTCAGAAAGTTATTGCAGAAAACTATCAGATTTCTGTTGCAGATTTAAAGAGTAAAAAGCGTGATAAAAAATACGTAGTTCCTCGCCAGATTGCTATTTATATTGCCCGTGAACTTACTGAAATTGCTTATACTGAATTAGGCAATGAATTTGGCGGTAAAGATCATTCTACAATTATGACTGCATATAAAAAGATTGCTGAACAGATCAAAATTGATTCAACACTGGAATCTAAAATCCAACTTTATATAAGAGAAATTAAGGAGTATAAAAAGTAAAAATTTGTTGATAAATTGCCGCTTTAAAGTGGATAAATTGACAAATATTAATTAAAATGTGGATATGTGGACAAAAAGTTAATTAAGTCATCCGATTTATTAACAATTTAAATCTTTGAAATATAAAGAATTAAATGTGTTTTCCACAGTATTCACAGCCCTTATTATTACTATTACTAAATTTAAAAAATTTAATAAATAATAAATAATGTGTAAAAGGAGATAAAGAAATGAAATTCACATTCGACAGAGACGCAATGATTAAAGAAATTTCAATTGCACAGGAAATTATTACAAATAAAAGTCCTGTTTCTATTCTTTCTAATATTTTAATCATAGCAGAAAATAATTCACTTACAATTAAAGCAACTGATTCAACAGTAAAGTTTACAACTGTAATTCCTGTTGATATTCAGGAAGAAGGCCGCACAACAATTTTCTGCGACAAGTTTATGAGTATTCTTTCTTCTTTACCTTCTGGCGAAATTGAATTCATTCAGGAAGATATTGGAGTTACAATTAAACCAATTTCTAAAAAAGTTAAATTCCAGCTTAAGAGTCAGGCAAGCGATAAGTTCCCTGAGTCTGGTACAAGCGACAATGTTCCATTCTTTGAACTTCCTGCAAAGGATTTCAAAGAGATGATTAAGGAAACAATCTTTGCTGTTTCTGATGACCGCAACCGTTATTTCATGACTGGTGTTTACTTCATCAAAAATGGTGAGACACTTACAATGGTTGCAACTGATGGTCGTCGTCTTTCTTGTGATAACAAAACAGGCTTCAGTATTCCTGATTTTCAGCCGGCAATTATTCCTACAAAAATTCTTTCTTGTATTTTGAAGAATGCTCCGGATGAAGGAAACATTCAGGTTGCTGTAGTTGATAAATCTATCTTTGTAAAATTTGGAAATCTTGAATTCTCTTCTGTACTTATCGAAGGTCAGTTCCCTAACTACCAAAAGGTAATTCCAGAAAATCTTACAATGTCATTCATGGTTAATAAGGCTGATCTCGATGCAGCTCTTAAACGTACAACAATCATGGTTGATAAAAAAGTAAGCAGAATTATTTTCAAGATTTCTTCTGGTGTACTTAAGCTGATTTCTCCAGAGTCAGATATTGGTACTGCAGATGAAGAGATTCCTTGCCGCTATGATGGCCAGGATATTTCTATGGCATTGAACTTTACTTATGTAACAGAACCGCTCAAAGTTATTGATTCAGAAAATGTTGTTTTTGATTTCAATATCAATGACGTTGACGGCGATGCAAATATTACTAAGGCTGTAATTATGCGCAGCGAAACTGGCGGAGATTACATCCACGTAATCATGCCGATGAATTACTAGGATGCCGTTTCTTTATCAAACATTTTATAATTTCCGAAATCTTAAAAATGATAAAATAGACCTTTCGAACAGAGAGGTCTATTTTGTCGGTGAAAACGGGCAGGGCAAGAGTAATATTCTGGAGTCGCTTTATTATGCGTCTTACGGAATTTCTTTTCGAACTCACGTTGATTCACAGATTGTAAAAAAAGGTGAAAAAGATTTCAGCGTTAATTCAATGTTCAAAAAAGATGAAGGAGATATTCAGCGTGTCTCTGTAATTTTTGAGAACAACAAAAAACGAATAGAAAAAAACGGAAAAAAAATTCAGGACAGAAAAGAACTTATCAATACAATTCCATGCATTCTTTTTTGCCATGATGATTTGAGGTTTGCAACTGGCGAACCAGAAGCCCGCAGATTTTTTATTGATCAGTCACTTACACTTTATGATTCAACTTACATTGATGATTTACGAAATTACAAAAAAGTTTTAAAGAGCCGAAATTTAATTTTAAAAAATCATCAGTATGATGTGCTTGATGTTTTGGACAGTCAGCTCGTTCAGTACGGACTTGTGATTCAGGAAAAACGTAAAAAGGCAATTTTTCTTTTTAATCAGATTTTTGGAAAAGTCTTTGAAGAGATAACAGGCATTGAGGGGCTCTCAATAAATTATCATCCGTCATGGAAAGAGCTTGATGCAGAAGGCCAGAAAATTTTTCCTGCTTCTCAGGATATTTTAAATTTGCTTTTAACTAACCGTGAGCGAGATAAGAATCTTGAAACAACACTTTCCGGCCCGCACCGCGACCGCATTGATTTTGTAAAAGATCATCATCTTTTTATACCGACTGCATCAACAGGACAGTGTCGTTTAATTTCACTTTTATTGAGAGTTGCACAATCAATTTATTATACCCGCGCGACCGGCCTTCGGCCGGTACTCTTAATGGACGACGTTCTCCTGGAACTCGATCCTGACAAAAGAGCAAAACTAACAGCAATGCTTCCCGATTATGATCAGCTCTTCTGTACATTTTTACCGGGCGAACCTTATGAACGGTATATGCATGACACAACTAAAGTGTATAAAATAAGACAAGGTGAATGGTATGAATAATATAATAATTTCCGCCGCCGACATGATGCTGCAGGCTGCAAATATTGGAACCTCCGAGGCCAACGAAATTTGCAGTGTCTGGAAAAAAGTTGTGTCCGGTATTCATTCAAGTAAATACGAATCTGAAGTTAGCGAAAGACGTATGCCAATTGGAGAACGCCTTGCTGGAAATACACGTGTCATCGATTTGAAGAACGGTGTTCTTTTAGTTGAAACAGATCATCCAGGCTGGATTCAATATCTGAAGATGTATCAGAAATTTATTATCAATGGGCTTAAGATGAATCTGCCGAAACTTAAAATCAGTTCACTGGCTTTTCGTGTGTCTGGTGAGAAGGTTAGTCTCAGCGAGAGTTATGAAAATCAGCTTGCTAAAGAAAGAAAAGAAATGGCTGCCAAATTAGAAAAGCAGGAAAAGGAATTGAAAAAATACGATAAAGGCAGTGAAAATACCGAAAAAAGGGAAAATAAACTGCCTCCAGAGCTTCTAGCTAAATTTGACAGTATACGGAATAGCATGCTTGACCTATCGCAAGAATAAATGATATATTTTATTACTATTTTTGAATTCTTTTTTTAGAAATTTAAATTATTATATATAAGGAGTACGTTCCATGAAAAGAACATATCAACCAAGTAAAGTAAAGCGCAACAGAAAATTTGGATTCAGAGCTCGTATGGCAACAAAGGGCGGACGCAAGGTACTTGCTAGAAGACGTGCTAAGGGTCGCGCAAAGCTCTCAGTTTCTGACGAAAAGAAGAAGTACTAATTTTTTAAGGGATGGAAACAGACTTGATAAAAACGGGATTTTTTAAACGTGAAGAGCGGATAAAGAATCCCGCTGATTTTAAAAAGCTGTTTAAAGACGGAAAAAAGATAAGTATTCCGGGTGCTAAGCTTTTCTATTTAGAAAACAATCTTGGAATGAATCGTGTCGGTTTTCCTTTGATGCGCGGCTACGGTAACGCGGTCGAAAGGAACTTATCAAAAAGGTACAGCCGTGAAGTCTATCGATTACTAAAATCACATCTGAACACCGGATATGATATGCTATTCTTAATATATCCCGGAAATGATTCGTTCCACTCGCGATGTGATCAAATTCGTTTATTGTGTCAAAAGGCAGGATTAATTCAGGAATAAGGCTATGTTGAAAAAACTGGCCGTCATTTTAGGCGGAGCCATAAGTAAATTTTTCACAAAACTTTTCTGTTTTTTAATTCGTGCTTATCAAATTTGTATTTCGCCATTGCTTGGGAAAAACTGCAGATTTACTCCCACTTGTTCTGCATATGCTCTTGAAGCAATAAAAAAATACGGTCCGGGTAAGGGCCTTTTTCTCTCGATTAAACGAGTTCTCAAATGCAATCCATTTCACGAAGGCGGTTACGATCCTGTGCCTTAAACTTAAGAGGAATGCAAAAAAATGGATAAAAACACTATATGGGCAATTGTTCTTTCAACACTTGTTATTATTGCTTCTTATCTGATTTTGCCTAAATTTTTCCCTGGCCTTAATATGATGGGCTTAGGAAACCAGGCAAATGCTCAGATACAGACAGAAGAAACTGCGGAGCCTCAGGAGTTTTCTCTTGAGTCAACAGAACTCAGCGAATTAGCAGAAAGCGAAAATGATTTCTCTGATGATGCTGAAGCAGAAGAAGTTCTTGTTGAACAGAAATATACTATCAGAACAGATAAAGTAGAAGCTGTTTTCACTAATAAGGGTGGAGACATCATCAGTTATAAACTTCTTGATCATAAAGATATGGATACTGATGATTTTGTACAGCTTTCTGATAACATCAACAGCAAGAACAGAACATGTGCAATTGCATTTGGAAAGGCTGATTCAAAAATTATTGATGACATTTTCAATGCAGAAACAGATGGTAATAAAATCACTTTTACAAAGACACTTAATGTAAACGGCAAGAAAACAACTATGCGTAAGGTTTATACCTTTATGGATGGTGAATATGTTTTCAAGCTTGATGTTCTTATTCATACAGCTGATTCTACTGGAATTGATCTTGGAGGAACTGCTTACACAATCAGAACTTCTCCACAGATTGGTCCACACTTTAATCCAAAACAGAATCGTTATGAACGCCGTGAATTTATTTCATATAACGGAAATAAATATAAGAAGATTATGCTTAGCAACGGTCAGTTCAAAGAATACGATAAAGATATGATCTGGAGCGGTATTGCAGGAAAATACTTCATTGAACTTATGATTCCTAATGCTCCGGAAACAGTAAAAACTAACTGGTATTCTTCTAATGTAGAAATTAATAATTATGCTAATGCTCAGGCATTTATTGAGCGTTCATCATTCAGTGGTTCAGATATTTCTGATACTTACTATATGTACTTTGGTCCTCGTAATGACAAGGATCTTAAGCGCTATAATATTGCAGAAAATAACGGCTGGAACATTGGTGGTAAAAAGATCAGCCAGGCATTGCAGACAAGCGGCTGGCTCAACTGGCTCGAAAAGATTCTTAAGGTAGTTCTTGAGATGTTGAATAAGCTTTTCCATAACTGGGGTGTTTCAATCATCATAATGACACTTATCCTTAAGGTAATTATGTTCCCGCTTTCTAAGAAGCAGTCTTTGGGTACTCTTAAGATGCAGGATCTTCAGCCTAAACTTAAGGCTCTCCAGGATAAATATAAGAACGATCAGCAGAAACTTCAGCAGGAAACTTCAAAGCTTTATCAGCAGGCAGGATATAATCCTGCAAGCGGATGTCTCCCAATGGTTTTCCAGTTCCTGATTCTTTTTGCTATGTATAACCTCTTTAACAACTACTTCGAATTCCGTGGTGCTATGTTTATTCCAGGCTGGATTCCAGACCTTTCTACAGGTGATGTTGTAAAGACTTTTAACTTCAATATTCCGTTAATTGGTAACCAATTACGTCTTTTACCTGTAATCTATGTGGCTACTCAGTTGTTATCTGGTAAGATAACTCAGAATGGTCAAACAGCAGCTCCAGGTCAGAGTCAGGCTACAATGAAGTTCATGATGTACGGTATGCCGTTAATGTTCTTCTTCCTGTTCTACAATGCTCCATCTGGATTGCTTCTTTACTGGCTTACCAGTAATGTTCTTCAGATTTTCCAGCAGCTTATCATCAATAAGATGATGAAGGAAAAAAGAGCAGAAAAAGATGCAGGCTTTAAGGCAAAAGAGCAGAAAGTTCTTCCACCAAAAGCTAAAGGAAAGAAAAAATAATAATGGCCGCTACGCGGTCAATCTAGGAGATAAATAAAATGACTTACGAGTTTGAAGGAAAAACTGAAAAAGAAGCTATCGAAATGGCAGTAAATGAGCTTGGTCTTGAAAGAGATCAGTTCGATGTAGAAATTCTTGAAACACAGAAAAACTCAATTTTTAAAAAAGGTTATGTAAAAATCAGAGTTCATACTCTTGATGATAATGATAATGGTTCAAACTGGGGAAATGAAGCTTCAGAAGAAAAGCATTCACGCCTTGTTGCAGATCCACTTCCACAGGGAGAATTTGAGCAGAAACTCATTGAATTCATCAAAACTGTTGTTGAAAAAATGGGTTATGATGTGAAAGTTGAGGTTTCTTATCGTGAAGAAAAGAAGCTTGGAATTCGTCTTGATTCATCTTACTCTTCAATCCTTATTGGACGCAAGGGAAAGAACCTCGATGCTCTTCAGCTTCTTGCAAACATCTACGCTGGCCGTCTTGGTCACGAAGAAGTTCGCGTAATTCTTGATACAGAAAACTACAGAATCCGTCGTGAGGAAACACTTGTTCGCCTCGCATATACTACAGCAGATAAAGTTCGTCAGTCACACAATTCTATTCTGCTTGAACCAATGAATCCGTTTGAGAGACGTCTTATTCACACAACTTTGAATGACATTCCTGATGTTGAAACAAAGAGTGAAGGAGAGGGCGTATTCAAACAGGTTCGCGTTCTTTACAAAGGAATTCGTTAATGGGATTTAATTTGATTAAAAAGATGGGCCTGATGCTTTTAGCAGGTGCAGTTTTCACCGGTACAGTATTTGCCGATGAAAACGCCAAAGTAAAAGGAATGGTCAGTGCACAGCTTTATGAGCAGCTGGTTAAAGAAGGCAGCATTGCAGATTATCGTTACGATGGTTTAGAAGAATTTAAGCTTCTTCCTAAATCTGTTTATAGTGAAGGTTTATTCAGAACGATGATCAAAAAAGAGCCTGGAAATTTTCCATACACTTACGAAGGTCTTCATCTTATTAAAAAAGCAGACCTTCTTAAGCAGGGAAATTCAGGCAAAACATCAATAACTATTGATGATATTTCTAAAGTAGTTCGTTCACTTTCTACAATGGAAGGATTGAAATATTATTCAACTACAAGAAATAAAGAAATGGTTCTGTTCAAAAAATGCTATATGATTGCAGGAGCTGATGATAAAACTAAAGTTCCTGATCAGAATACAGGTAATGCAGATGGCCAGATTTCTTATTGTCTTCAGGATGACAGCAGTTTTGGTGTAAACACTTACAGACTTACTTATCATCAGAATGAAGATTCTTTGTGGTGTAATTTTACAATTCTTGACAAAATGGGAATTGGACCATTTAGACCAATCCATCCGGGAAAAATGATTATCAATATTCTGGTAATAGATTGTGGTGACGATATACTTTTATATCTGTGTACCGATACAGACAGTCTGAAATTACCTGGCATTAAGGGACAGATTACAAAGTCCATGCTTGCCAGAATGAATGCTGTTTATGAATGGTTTAAAACTCAATTCTAAGAGGTAATAAAATGAAACTTAAAAAAACTATTATTGCAGGTCTGCTGGCAATTTTTGCATTATCTTCTTGCACAGCCGCAGGTACTAAGGGGAAAAACATGGAAGCATTGAAAGGAAAAGAAGGCGTATTTGCCGTTCTTGAAACAGAAAAGGGAACTATCATTCTTAATCTTTTTTATAAAGAAACTCCAATGACAGTTGCAAACTTTGTTGGTCTTGCAGAGGGAACTCTGGATGCAGCAAAGGGAAAGCCATTCTATGATGGTTTGAAATTCCACCGTGTAATTTCTGATTTTATGATTCAGGGTGGTGATCCACAGGGTAATGGTACTGGTGGTCCTGGATATAAGTTTGCTGATGAATTTGTTGAAGGATATGTATTTGATAAGCCTGGTAAGCTTGCTATGGCAAACTCTGGTGTTAATACAAACGGAAGCCAGTTCTTTATTACACACGTTCCAACAGACTGGCTTAACTACAAGCACACAATTTTTGGTGAAGTTCTTGAGGGACAGAATGTTGTAGATACAGTTGCTCAGGGAGACACCATTAAGTCTCTTACAATTGTTCGCCAGGGTAAAGACGCAGAAGCATTCAAAGTAACTCAGAAGAGCTTTGATGAGCTTAAAGCTGCAGGTGCTAAAAAAGCTGCTACTTTCAAAGAAGAACTTGCAAAGAAAACAATTGCTAAGGTAATCGAAGGCTGTGAAAAGTCTAAGAGCGGTATTTACTACCAGATTCTTAAACAGGGCAGCGGTGCTGTTTGTGGAAAAGGAAAGAAAGTAACTGTTGAGTACAAAGGATATCTTCCAAGTGGACAGCTTTTTGATGCTTCTAAAGAATTCCATCCACAGGGACATGAACCAATCGAATTCACAACAGCTGGTGGACAGATGATTCCTGGTTTTGATGAAATGGTTCAGGAAATGAAATACGGTGAAACAAGAAAGATGGTAATTCCACCTGAGCTCGCTTATGGAAGCTATGGTGTTCCACAGGCTGGAATCCCAGGTGATTCATATATCTGCTTTGATGTTAAGCTTGTAAAGTAGGCGAAGATAGCAGAACCGTTAAAAACCGAGCTGCGAAAGCGGGTCGGTTTAGGTTCTACGAAAGAATGCCTCAGAGGCGAGACTATGCGAGCCGACTCATTAATATGAGCCGGTTTTTTTATTTTAAAATCGGCGAAACGTCGAAAAGGCTTTTTGTAGCTTCGTAAATTTTGCGTGCTACAAGAGGGTTATTCATTGTGTAAAGGTGAATACCTTGAACACCGTGAGTAACAAGATCAATTATCTGATCAATAGCATAGGCAATACCAGCGTCACGGATAGCTTCCGGATGGTCGGCATAGCGGTCCATCATATCAGTAAACTTTTTAGGAAGCACGGCGTTTGTCATACTGACCATTCGCTCAATTGATTTTTTATTTGTAGCCGGCATAATACCAGCTTCAATAGGCACATTTATTCCTTTAATCTGACAGCGTTCCAGGAAGCGGTAGAACTGTGCATTATCAAAGAAAAGCTGTGAAAGCAGGTGAGTGGCACCGGCATCAACCTTCTTTTTCAGGTAATCAATATCATCATAAACATTTTTTGACTGTGGATGAAGTTCAGGATAACAGGCACCAAAAATCTTGAATTGTTTTCCGTCAGTTCTTTTTGAATCAAATTCCTGTATAAATTGAATAAGATCACTTGCGTGATGGAAATCATTTGCAGGTTCTTTACCTTCAACACGGTCTCCACGAAGTGCAAGAATGTTTTCTATTCCAGCATTCTGAAACTGTTCCAGTACATACTGAGCATCCTGACGTGTCATATTTAAACAAGGCATATGGATTACAGATTGAACACCGCAAACGTTTTTAATATGCTTTGCAATTTCTACAGAATTATTGCAGTTTTCGCTTCCACCGGCTCCAAAGGTTACGGAAATAAAATCTGGAGAAAGACCTTTTAACTCATCGAGAGTAGAAAAAATAGTATCGATTGGCATGGTCTTTTTAGGAGGAAATACTTCGAATGAAAATATTGTTTTAGTCATATTTTGTTATTATATAAAGAAACGAATATGTGGTAAAGACAAATAAAATCACTCAAAGCTATGACATTTGTCATAAATCTTAGGTAACTTTAGTTATTTTGAATGATTTAAATGTATAAAATGTTATATTACTTATGACAATTATATTATAATTTGTCTAAGAAAAAAACACAAAACTATCAGTATGATAGTTGTAAATTTCCTAGGGGGATAAAATGAAGTTATTAAACAAAGGTATTGTATCTTTTTTTGCAGCTGTTTTTGTTACTTCATTACTTTTTGTAACCGGATGTTCATCATCAAAAGTTGCTTCTGGTAATGGAAAACAACTGGTTATGGACTCTGCAATTAAGCAGGGAAAACTTGACAATGGAATGTCATATTTTATTCGTGAAAATGGAGAACCAAAAAATCGTATCCAGCTTAGACTGGTTGTAAAAGCTGGTTCGTGCATGGAGGAAGACGATCAGAAAGGTGTTGCTCATTTTGTAGAACATATGTGTTTTAATGGAACTGAGCATTTTGAAAAGTCTGCAATCGTTGATTATTTTGAATCTATTGGTATGCAGTTTGGACCAGAAGTAAATGCATATACTAGTTTTGAAGAAACTGTTTATATGCTTGAGCTTCCAGCTGATGACCCGGAGATATTAAAAACAAGTCTTATGGTACTTCATGACTGGGCTAGTGCTGTTTCTTTTAATCCGGAAGAAATCGATAAGGAACGTGGTGTAATTGTTGAAGAATGGCGTCTTAGAAATCAGGGTCTTAATGGACGTGTTACAGATAAGTTAATTCCACTTATTTTCAAGGATTCAAGATTTGAAGGAAGATTACCAATTGGAAGCATGGATGTAGTTAAAAATGCTTCTTACGATCGTATTAAAGATTTTTATAAGAAATGGTATAGACCGGAACTTATGTCTGTAGTTGCAGTAGGTGATGCAAAATCAGATGTTCTTGAAAAAGCGATTAAAGAAGTGATGGGTACAATTCCTGCTTCAGAGAAGAAGATTAAATCACCAGAATTTAAAGTTCCTTTGCAGTCTAAGAAAAAAATTGAAATAATGCGCGATAAAGAGTTGAACATTTTGCAGGTTGAAATCTATCAGCAGGCAAAGGATAACTCTCCTGTAACAACAGTAGAGCAGCTCAGAAAAGAATATGCACTAAATATTGCTGCAAGCGTATTGAATATGCGTTGTCAGGAGATTTCAAATCAGCCTTCTGCAGAATGGCTTGGTGCAGGTGTTGGATCAACAGGTTTTGCAAATAACAATCCTATTTATGTAATGCAGCTGTTTCCTAAAACAGACCGCTTTGAACAGGCTTTTAAAGCATTCTTAGATGAATATGAACGTTTTATGCTTCATGGAATTACTGAAGCAGAGCTTAATAGAGCAAAGCAGTCTATGTTGCAGAGTTTCCAGCAGAACTATGCTAATAAGGATAAACATCCTTCAGCAAATTTTGCAGGCAGTATTGTAAGTCATATTGTAAGTGGACGTATTTATTTATCTGATGAAGATGCTTTCAAATTAGATACAGAAATTACAAATCAGATTACTGCTGAGGAAATTCTTGAAGTTGCAAAAGAAGCATTTGAAAATCGTGGAACTTTGATGCTTGTTCTTGTTCCTGAGTCAATGAATGCACCTTCTGAAAAGGAAATTCTTGATATCTGGAATAATTATGAAAGTGAATCAGCAAAAGAAGCTTATGTGGATGATACAGGCGATAATAAGCTGATGGATAAGCCGTCAAAAAAAGCTAAGGTTACTGAGAAAAAAGCAATCAAGGAACTTGGCGGAACTCAGTATACTTTTGAAAACGGTGTAAAAATCATTACTAAAAAAACTGATTTCCAGAAGGACTCAATTGTAGTTTATGGTGGAAGCAAGGGTGGATATTATCAGCTGAAGGAAGAAGAAATTCCTTCTGCAAAGATTGCCAGGGAATATGCTTTGTATTCTGGTTTTAATGGAAAAACTTTGAGTCAGATAAAGAAAATTGCAGTTCCATTAAATCTGAATATCGGTTTTGAAATTAATAATACAGAAGAATGTTTTTATGGAAATGCAAACAAGTCAAATATTGAAGAAACCTTGCAGTATATTAACATTGCATTTGATAAACCTCAGTTCACTGAAGAGGGTTGGACAACTCTTATAAATCAGTATAAGCAGGTTGCAGAAAACTATGGTGCACAGCCTTCAAGAGTTTTCAATGATAAGATTAACGAAATGCTTTACGGTAACAACTTATATTTTGCTCCATGGAATATGGATTACATCAATAAAATGAATCCTGAAATTGCAGAGCGTGTTTATCGTGAACGTTTTGGAAATCCTGCAGATTTTACTTTTGTATTTGTTGGTGATTTTGATGAGAAGAAGTTTGTAGATTTGTGTGCATACTATCTTGGAACTCTAAAAACAAATGATGTAAAAGAAGAAACAAAATATGTATACTTCCCATTCCCAGAAACAAGTAAGACAACAACTGTTAAAAAAGGAATCGATCAGAAGGGTGAAGTTTACATGTGCTTTGGTGGTGAATTGCCAGAATGTAAAGATTTAGAAGTCAGCTATAAAGAAGGCAAGATAATTGATCAGCTTGCATCTGTACTCGATATTCGTTTGCGCGAGGTTATTCGTGAAGATAAGGGTGGTTCTTATGGTGTAAGTACAGGCGGATTTATTGATGGCTGGCCAGAGCGCTTCTATAAGGTTTATATTGATTTTGGTTGTGAACCTTCAAGAGAAGAAGAGCTTCAGGCAGTTGTAATTGAAACTATAAAGGATATTCAGAGTGGTAACATTTCTGATGAGCTGATTCAAAAGTTGAAAGAAACTTATACCAGAACTATTGAAACTTCGGTTAGAAATAACTACTGGTGGTTGAACAGAATTGGTAGTGAGATTTTGTTTACTTATGAACCATTATGGTATACAAATGATACAGGTCGTGTAAATGAGTGGATTACAAAGGAAGCACTTGTTGAAGCTGCTAATAAGTATCTGGATACTAACAGAATTGTTACTGGATATTTGAAGCCAGAGAAATAAAAAGAAGGCTGCCAGGGGATTTTAAGGGGGTGACCCCCTTAGGAGAAGGGGTAGCGTAAAATAAAAAGGCTGCGGTGGTTTACCACTGCAGCCTTCTTATTTGGAGTGAGGGGAAGTCTTTCCCCTTCAAAAATTAAAGAATACCGATTCCCTTCAAGAGGATGATGAAAAGAAGGATTGGTGCAACGAACTTAATCATTACAACGTAGAGAGTCTTACGACCGAACTTTTCACCATTGAGGGTAATCTCATCGATTGTTGTTTTTGGCTTAGCAACCCAACCGATAAGGATACAAGTAAGAAGACCAATGATTGGCATGAGAACGTTGTTACTTGCGTAGTCGAGGATATCGAGAATCTGACCAACACTACCGTTCGGAAGTTTGAGGTCGAAGTAGAATACGTTGTATCCGAGACAAACGATGATTGAAACAACAAATGTGCTTGCTGCCATAACGAGAGTAGATTTCTTGCGGCTCCACTTGAACTTATCCATCATAGAAGATGTGATTGCTTCGAGAATTGATACAGCAGAAGTGAGGGCTGCGAACATTACCATTACGAAGAAGATGAGACCGATGAACTCACCGAACTTACCAAGAGAGTTGAATACTTTTGGAAGTGTTATGAACATAAGTCCTGGACCTGCAGACATACCTTCTTTTCCAGAGAATGCAAATACGGCTGGGATAATCATCATACCAGCGAGAAGAGCGATACCTGTATCGAAGATTTCGATCTGGTTTACAGATTTACCGAGGTTTACATCTTTCTTCATGTATGAACCGTAAGCAATCATAATACCCATAGCAATTGAGAGTGAGTAGAAAAGCTGTCCCATTGCATCAAGACAAACTGTAAGGAAACCCTTGAATGTGAGTCCTTCAAAGTTTGGAATGAAGTAAACTGCAGCACCCTGGAGACCTGTACGTGTTACGCCAGCTTCGTCTGTGTGGCTGATGAAAAGTGAGTAGATTGCAATGAAGATTACAATTACAACAAGAATTGGCATAAGGATTTTTGAATATTTTTCGATTCCGTGCTCAACACCTTTGTAAACAATAATGAAACAGAGAACTGCAAAAAGAACTGTATAGAAAATAGGCTGCCACTGTGATGTGATAAAGCCTGTGAAGAATCCGTCTGCAACTGCAACCTGGCCCTGGAAAGCGAGGTAGCTGAACATGTACTTCATTACCCATCCACCGATTACACAGTAGTAAGGATAGATGATGAAAGGTACGACGAAAGAGAAGATTCCGAGGAAACCCCATTTCTTGCTGATTTTTGAATAAGCAGTAAGAGGACTTTCCTGAGTCTTTCTACCAATTGCTACTTCTGTGATGAGAAGAGCAAAACCGAATGTAAGAGCGAGGGCAAGGTAAACTACGAGAAAAAGTCCACCGCCATCTTTTGCTGCGAGATATGGGAAGCGCCAGATGTTTCCGAGACCTACGGCACTACCTGCTGCAGCGAGAACGAACCCGATTGAACCAATAAATGAGTTGCGCTGTTTTGTTTGAGTTTCCATAAATAAACCTCTAAAAAAATTTTTTTTACGGAAAGCATTTTAACATAAAAGAGGGCTTTGCGTCATTAGAAGAGATTGTTATTGAAGGAAGTCTTAAAATAGTGGTGCGAAGATGCGGAAGAGGCGGCCGAGTGCTCTCTGATAAAGAGGAATCTTTTTGTAATCGCCTTTCTGCATGTGAGTACAGTCTTTGAGGGTTTCATCAAAATCTGCTTTTGCATCGTGTACCACTGGTGAATCTAAAAAGACAACTCCATTTTCGAAATGATGATAGAGGCTTCTGTAGTCGAGATTCACTGAACCAATGGTTGCGATATGGTCGTCAGCGATGAACATTTTAGAATGGATAAAACCTTTATTGTAGAGATAAACTTTTATTCCGTTATCAACAAAAGATTCCAGATATGTTTTTCCAATGCAGAATGTGAGAAGATGATCTGGAACTGATGGCACGATGATAGAAACTTCGACTCCGCGGGCTGCGGCAAAGAACAGGGCTTCCTGTAACAGGTTATCTATGAGGATATAAGGAGTTGTGATGTTCAGATATTTTTTTGCATTATTTATGATGTAGAAATAAATGTTTTCTGCAATGTCTTTGTTGTTGAAAAAGTCGTCGCCGTAAGGGATGGTGATGCCGGGGTGTGCGGGGAGGGCTTGTTTAGGGGCGAGTTCTTGTTGTGTACCGGGGATTTGCTGAGAGTTGAAGTCTTGTGATGCACTGGGTGACTGCTGAGGGTCGAGATCTAGTTGTGCACTGAGGGCCGTGAGATATGGAGAAAAATCTTCAGGAGTTTTGGAATAAAGATTCCAGTTCTGCAGGAAAAGCTGCATGAAGGTGTGAACAGCGATTCCCTGTATTTTAACAGCATTGTCTTTCCAGTATGGAAAGCGGTTTTTACCACGATTGAAATATTCGTTGGCAAGATTAAGACCGCCGGTAAAGGCTGTCTTTCCGTCGATGATTACGATTTTACGGTGGTCACGGTTATTGAGGTGTGTTGAAACAATCGGAATGATTGGGAGGAATACCCTCGAATCAAAGCCTTTAGATTTAAGATACTTCTGATAGAACGAAGTAGAAGCTACGGGGGATCCGAGGCCGTCGCAGAGGATTCGGATTTCAACTCTATTTTTCTGGCGCTCCTGAAGTGCGCTTAAAATCTCGTTCCAGGAACTGTCTACATCGATAATGAAAAATTCAAGGAAGATAAATTTCTGTGCGTTTTCAATTTCTTCTATCAAGGCTGGAAAAAAAGTTTCGCCATTTGGATAATAAGTTGTATTGCAGTTCTTGTAAGGAAAGAAAAAATTATTTGTGAGGTAGTAGATTAAATCTGCAGATCGATTTTTGGAGAACTCGCGTATCAATTCTTTCTGTTCTCTGAGTGAAGAAGGTATGTTTGCCGGAAGTAAGATTTCGGTTTGTTCACGAAGCAAGGCGAGTCTTTTTGAGTGTCGATGTGAGCCACGATTTGTATGATACATAAGGTATGCGGCGATGCTGAACAGTGGGACGAAGATCATCGGAACGATCCAGGCGAGCTTGAACTCGTTGCGTCCTTTTTTGTTTATTATGAAAATCATGAAGCCGGCTGTGAGGGTGAGGGAAATTCCAAAATAGACTTCGAGGTATTTTTCGAGTCGGAAAATGAAAAAGGCCAGAAGGAAGATTTGAATGGCGATGAACAGGAAGTTGATTATGAGACGGCTGTAAACGTTCTTATGAAAAATTTTGAAACGCTTTTTGTCTTTGATGATTTCATAATTTGATTTTTTAGAATGCTTTTTCATAATCAATTAAATAATAAACTGATTAGTCAATTTTGTCATTCATACGTTTGTAATTAAAATAATTCTGGTTGAAGAGGGTCGTTGTCTGGAAACTCTTCAATCCATTTGAAAACAGAATCAGTACCTAGCATGATGTTGTTGCGTTTACAGAGTTGTGAGAGATAAGACATAAGGGCGTGACTGTTCGGACTGTTTACCATGTAATTGTAACCGAAAGTTTTTATGTAGCGTTGCTTGAGAGAAATCTGATCAGCAGAAAGTGATGGAAAATTACGGTCCAAGGCGGCATAAAAATATTCGCGATTACCTTCTCGCAAAGTGAGCCCAATTCCAAAGCAGATGATTGCGTGAACTCCGGCCCGGGCACAAAGGTCTACAATGCCTTCGATATTTTCTTTTGTGTCGTTTATGAATGGGAGAAACGGGCTGAACCAGACAACGGTTGGAATGCCGGCTTTGTGAAAGGCCTGAAGTACTTCGAAGCGTCGGCTTGTTGGACAGACATTGGGTTCAATTTTTTTACAGAGAGTGTCGTCTGCGGTGGTGAGTGTCATTTGAACTACAGCCTTTGTTTTTTGATTTATGTGAGTAAGAATATCGAGGTCACGAAGTACAAGATCTGATTTAGTAATAAGTGTTGCACCGAAATTATAATGGTCTATGATTTCGAGGCAGCGGCGTGTAAGCTGGAGTTCTTTTTCTAAAGGGATGTAAGGATCGCACATAGAGCCGGTACCTATCATGCAGCGCTTTCGCTTTTTTTTGAGAGCGGCTTCGAGAAGCTCGGGTGCGTTTTGTTTTACTTCTATGTCTTCAAAATCATGAGTGAACTGATAACATTTACTTCGTGAATCACAATAGATGCAACCGTGGGAACAACCACGATAGATGTTCATACTGTGAGGAGTAAGAATTGTTTTTGCGTTCACGAAGTGCATGTTTGTATTATAGCATGAAAATATGACAAGGTGATGTCATATTAAAAATCTCTTTTGAAAAAAATATAAGTTTGATTATTTACAATTCTTAATATGAGCTTTGATTTTTTTTATAGCCCAGTCGTAGTGGCTTGAGGTTGTGCTGACACAATAATCTCCAAGCGCTGCGTTTCCTGTCCATGCAAAATACTTTGGGATAAAAAGTTCTTCGTTTGAATAACTCTCTATCAGATTTATTACATCGGCGTGGCTTTTATCGAGCAACTTTCTAGCTTCTTCCAGACTTGTTTTCTGATGATTATTCCAGAACATTACATTCATTGCGCCATAAGTTTTCCACGAATATTCTGATGGGAGGAAGGCAATAGCTGATTTTTTGTCAGTAATGTCTTTATTGTTTTTCGGAAACTTGAGCATAAGCTGATGCCATTCATAAAGGTGAATGAGTACATCGCGGACATTTTTGTCGCGGCTCCAGTGAGCTTCTCTTTTGCTTGGTTCGCCTGAAAAATCAAATGGTGTATTAAGTTCTTTTTCAGACATTCCGTCGATGAGCTTGATAAGTTTGTCATAGTTTTCTTTTGCTGCTGTAAGCAGGTCGTCTTTAGTTTTTGGTCTTGGCATTTAGTTCTCCTTGTTTATTATATCACTGAACTCTTCAAGAAGTTCAGTAGTGTATATTTTTTCTCTGGTAGAAGTACGAACTTTTTTCCAGAGGATTGAAGCGGTTTTGAGTTTATTTTTAAAGTGAGTAGTGGCTGGGTCAGTGCAGAAGTCGTGAACGAACTTGTTCCATTGTAGAGAGACTTTGTCGTATTTTGCGTAAGTTTTAGTGCCGTAAAAAATGTTGAGGAGGTCACCGAGAGTGAAAGAGATATCGTTGGTTTCCTTTACTTTACGAACGGTGGCTACCATATCGACGTTGAATTTGAAATTATCGATTCCAGTCTGTTGAGAGAAAAAATCGCGGAAACGCTGGTTGAAGCAGAAACCGCATTCTATGAGGCTGGTTTGTGGGGTGAGAGTGATGATGGAAGTGGCAGCCTTTGGGGAAGTATGGTGTTTGGTAACTGAGGGGCTGAAAGTGTTTGATTTTTTTGGTGGAATGAAATTGCCTTTAAAGTATTCTTCTATGTTGTGGTTGAGTTCTGCTTTCATACCTGAGGCATCGATATTCAATGATTTGCAGATAGTCTGGAGCTCTTCGCGGTACCAGTAATATTTAGAAAAATCTTCATAGGATTTGATGGCGGTGAAAGAAGGGCGCTTTGTGATGGTGGTTTCGTGTTTCGACAAACTCAACAACCGACTGCTGCGCGGATATTTAACTGCTGTTGTATGAGCAGTGATAATAGTATAGCTGTATGCATTTACTGTGATGTATATTCCATCAATTTCACAGTACCAGTTCTTGCCTTGGCGAGTGATTTTGCAATCTGGGGATGAAATCTTCTTTTTGCAAAAATCCACAACATCAGTAATACTTTCACCCAGAGAAAGATTTTTTCTGATACGTTCTGATCCCATAGGAGTAGTGTAAATCTTGTTGAGATTCGATAATAATGGGCAATTATCTGCGTTGATCATGTTTTTATTATAGGATCTTAAATATGACAATGGCATGTCATATTTAAAAATATTATTTTTTTCATTTGTGATATGCTATACTATTATTTAAGGAGTACTTTTTGGAAGAAATAATTCTTTTTGCAGCCTGTATATTTTCTTTTGCTGCTGTGTTGATATCACTTTTATTTTTTTTCAGATATAAAAAGAATTTTTTCCTTCATGTCCTTTTAATACTTTTTTCTTTTTTTATGATAAGTACAAACAACCTGTATGCTGTAATTCACAGTCCGCTTGTTGAACGAATTCCTATCTGTATTTTTGGTGCATTCCTTTCATTATTCTTTTCTTATGGCATTGTCAATTTTACATTTGATCTGATTCAGATAAGCAGTTCAGCCTCTATCCGAAAATTTGTTTTATCATATTCAATAATTGTTTTTGTATTTTCTTTTATTCTGATTTTTTTGACTAACTTTTCAAAACCCGCTTTTATCTTAAACTTAATCGGATTATGGATACCAACAGGTTTTTCATTGGTCATCAGCATCAGCTTTTTTAAGCGAATTGATACTGGAGTTTTCAGAAAAGAAAAATGGATAATTCTTTTTCTTGCGATATTGAATTTAATTCTTTCTTTTGTACTTCATAGTGCTCCGTTCATTTTTATAATTTCAATTTCTCTTTTAGTTTATCATGTTTTCTATCATTTCTATTTTTTGTCTCCAATTTCAAAAACAGAAAAAACTTTGAAAGAAGAATTCATAAAAGATTTTGGAATTACAAAAAGAGAGCAGGAAATCATTGTTGCCCTTTTACATGGTAAGTCAAACAAAGAACTTGCAGAAACACTTTTTGTCAGTGAAAAAACAATAGAAACTCACCTTGCAAATATTTACAGAAAAGTTGGAGTAAAAAACAGGCTGGAACTTTTCTCACGTCTTCAAAACGACTAAGGGTTTACCCTGAATTTCAAATTCCAATTAAAATCAGTACAGACCCTAATATCTTTCTTAACCTTCAGAGAGTAAAGTTACAGCGAAAACTTTTCTGGAGGTTGTACATGAAAATCAAAAAATTCTTATCTGTAATTATTGGGCTATTTATATTGTCACTTTCAATTTTTGCAGAGGAAAAGAAAACTCAGGTAGAAATATCCTTATCGATAAACTGGACTTTCGGCTGCTATAAGGAAACAAGCTTTGCAAATATTTCCCAGAAAATTCTTGCTCCAAGGTTTCAGCTGGATTCAAAGATTTATTCTGGAAATATGCTACATATAATCACAGCCGATTATTATTTTTGTCATCCGAAATCGGCAATGACAAATACGGCTGTAGTGTACAAGAATTATGATCCTGTTTCTGGCGAATCTTATTATGAAGCTTTTCAAAGTAATCTGGCATTTCATCGAATTAGACTGCAATATGATGCGGCTTACGATGTTTTAAAAAATGAGAAATATGATTTATTTGTGGGCGGAAATTTTTCATGCAATGCTTATCTTCAATTTGAAAATTACCCGTCTATCACAGGAATAATATCGATAGGACCAACAACGGTTTTTAAATACAACATAGATGAAAGAAACTCTTTTATGGTAACAGGTTCTATGCCTTGGTTCGGCTATGGTGTACGACCGCCATATGCAGGATGCGATGCTCAGCTTATGAAATATGCGGAAGAAAATTTTATGAAAATTCTAACTCTTGGAAATTTCTTAAGTCTTCACAATTATCAGAACATCAGTTTAGGATTTGATTACAAGATAAAAGCTTCAAAACATTTTTCAACGGGACTTGGCTTTGGATTTGAATATTCGCGAATTGCTGTTCCAAAAGAACGGCCTTTATATTATCTGGATGGAAATTTCAGAACCATGGTATCAGTAAATTTTTAGGAGGATTAAAATGAGAAAAAATAATTTCATAAGTATTATTGTGTTTTTACTTATCTCAATGATTTTGTTGCAGGGTTGTTCTTTCTTTTATGGAGAAACTCCTGATCTTACATACAACGAGATGTTTGACTCTTTGTGGAAAGATTACGATGAGACTTATGCTTTGTTCGAAGTGCGAGGTGTAGATTGGGATGAGCAATATAAAAAATGCAAGCCTTTGGTTTCTGATAATATGACTGACAAAGAATTTTTTGAAGTACTTAAAAAACTTCTGTATCCGTTGAAAGATTCTCATGTATATGTAAAAACTCCTTTTGAAAGTTTAAACTCTGGGGAAGACAATTCAACCATTGATAATTTTTCACTTACAGAAGTTTGCAATCAATATATTGAAAATCCAAAAAAATGCGGTAATAAGATTATTACTTTTGGAACATTAAAAACTGATGATACGGTTGGGTATATTCATATTGCAGCTTTTTCGAGTGGACAGACAGGAATCAATCAGAAACAGAATTGGGCTGGTGAAATAGATACAGCACTGGAAGAATTAAAAAATACACGCTGTATGATTCTTGATGTTAGAGGCAACCGTGGTGGATTAACTGGGAATGTAACCAGAATATCGGGACGCTTTTGTTCAGAAAATAAAGTATATGCAGTTTCACGAACAAGAAATGGAACCGGTAAAAATGATTTTGGTCCTGGAGTAGAACTGGAAATCAAAAAGAATGGAAGCTGGCAATATACAAAGCCTGTAATACTTTTGACGAATGCTCAGACGATGAGTGCAGGTGAAGAGTTCTCTATGGCAATGACATCGCAGTCTCATGTTATTCAGGTTGGTAATCATACCTGTGGAGTTTTCTCACTTGCTCTGGAACGCTGTCTTGTAAACGGCTGGAAGTATGCTGTATCTGTTCAGAAAGTAACAGACCCGGATGGAAAAACACCGGAAGGAAAGGGTATAGTTCCGGCGCATGAAAACCTGATATTAAATCCTTCTGCAGCTGAAGATTTGCAAATGCAAAAAGCTATCGAGTTATGTAATTATTAAGCACGTCATTGGCAAGTATAATAATTCTTTCACGAACTGATTTTGGTGAAAGAATTTTGATATCTGGCCCAAAGCCTAGAAGCAGATCCTGCAGCCAGTCTTCATCTGGAACGGTGAAGCTGGCTGTAATACTTCCGTCTTTGTTTGGTACTACTTCAGAACAAATAAAAGTATCAAGCAGATATGAGATTTTATTATTTGAAACCTTTGCTTTTATTGTAATCATTTTAGGCTTAGGTCTTTGATTTGCAGATTGTGAATTAACAACCGGAACAGAAAAGCGGGTTACTGTAGCAGTACGTCCAGTCATTGAAATATTTCTCATTCTGGAAAGTTTGAAAAATCTTTCGGCTTGTCGTGTCGTACACCAGCCCTGTAAATACCAGGCCTGACCTTTGTAAACCAGTTTCCAGGGATGAACAAGACGATGTTCAGTTTTTCCATCTCCACGAAAATATTCAAAAGAGACCTGACGTTTTTTAAGAATACATTCGCGAAGAGTTCCAAAGAGTTTTCGAACTTCGCTGCCTTCAGGACTCCAGGGAGAGAAATCAACTTCGAGCCAGTCAGTATCTGTGGTAACAAGACTTGAAATTTTTTCGGCTGCTTTTAAATTTGCATTAACTGCAGAAGATGAGTTTCCCGTCAGACTGTTAAAAGCTTTTACACTTGAAACAATAGCAAGACGTTCTTCTTCAGAAAGGATTCGTTTATCAAGAGCATATTTTTCTGAGATGGCAATTCCGCCGCCGCGGCCTTTAAGGGAATAAACAGGAACTCCGGAAACCGAAAGTGCGTCTATCCAGCGGTAAATGGTTCGGGTAGAAACTCCAAAGCGTTTAGCCATTTCACTGGCAGTGGACTGCTTTTTATCTATGAGAATATAAACAAATTCGAAAAGCTGATCTATCTGCATAAGGAAATTATACATCTGAAAATATGACATCGCAATGTCATATTTAATACTACTCGACATCACACGATTTTATGTCTATCATGGGTTTATGAATATTACACTTCCACCAAATTATAATTCTCTTGCTGGGGCACTTGTTGCACTTTTTGGTAATTCAGTTGCTATTGCAGAAACAGACAGACTTTCCGGAGGCGACATAAATAAGGCCTATGGTCTTACTCTTACAAACGGAAAGCATATTTTTATGAAGGCAAACGCAAAACAGAATGCGCCCTTTTTTACATCAGAGGCGGCAGGACTTACTGCGATCGAAAAAACTGGTGCAATAGGTACACCAGAAATTTTGTGTACGGGAACTGATGATGGTGAAGATGTAGGCTATAGTTTTCTTTTACTGAAGTATATAAAAAGCGGAAAGCAGCAGAAGAATTACTGGCGGGAGCTGGCACAGAATCTTGCGAAAATGCATAAAGCAGATACTTCCATTTATTTTGAGGGTAACGGTAAGTTCGGATTTTTCCAGGATAATTTTATAGGCGCACGGCCACAGTGTAATACACCTTGTGACAGCTGGATATCTTTCTTCCGTGATAACAGACTTGCTCCACAGTTTAAGGCAGCGGATTCTTATTTTGAGACTAACGACCGTAAGTTAGTTACTAAACTGTTGGATCATCTGGAAGAATTTTTAGTTGAACCGGAAAAGCCAAGTCTGCTTCATGGAGATCTCTGGAGTGGTAATGTAATGTGTGGTCCAGAGGGAAAAGCAATGCTGATTGATCCTGCCTGTTATGTAGGACACGCAGAAGTAGATTTAGCAATGACAGAGCTTTTTGGCGGTTTCCCGCCGGAGTTCTACGAAGCATATCGTGAAGAAAATCCTCTGCAGCCAGGCTACGAAAACCGCCGTGACCTTTACAACCTCTATCAGCTTTTGAATCATCTGAATCTTTTTGGTCCGACTTATCTTGGACCTGTTTTGAGTATTGTTGCAGAATATGTCGGATAAAAAAGAAAACGTCAGAGAAACAATTTTGCATGAAATAGAACCGGTATGGAATGAAGAAAGCCGAGTTCTTATCCTTGGGACAATGCCGTCTCCTGCAAGCCGTAATGCCGGATTTTTCTACATGCATCCGCAGAACAGATTCTGGAAGGTGGTTCCAGAAGTTTTTGGCGAGGCACTGAAACTCCCGAATAATGCGTCCGACCGACTTGCTGCAATCCAGGAACGCCGTGAGTTTTTAGTTCGCCACAATCTTGCTCTTTGGGATGTGCTTGCTTCCTGTGATATTCAAGGTGCTGCAGATTCAAGCATAAAAAATGCAAAGCCAAATGATTTTACTGAAATATTTGAAAAATCAAAAATCCGCCATGTATTTTGTACAGGAAAAACTTCTTTTAATTTGTGGAAAAAATTTTGCGCAGCACAATATGAAGAGCGCTTTGGTTTGACATGCGAATGTCTTCCGAGTACGAGTCCTGCTAATGCCGCGTGGAGCATGGAAAGGCTTGTGGCGGAGTATCAGAAAATATGTTATCATTCCAGATATGATTCAGATATTCGGAACAAATAAATCTTTTGATACAAAGGCGGCTCAGCGATTTTTTAAGGAACGCCGCATCGACTTTCAGTTTGTAGATCTTAAAGAAAAGGAAATGTCTCCCGGTGAGTTCGACTCAGTAGTTTCTGCACTCGCAAGAGAAACGGGGTCACGAGCAGATGCAATTGATTTACTGATTGATAACAAGGCTAAAGATTACGCCAGTATTGCTTATCTGGACGACAGTGAGAAAGAATCAAAGTTGTTTGAAAATCAGGTAAAGTTGATGAAGCAGCCGGTTTGTCGTAATGGAAAAACTGCAGCCACTGTCGGTCTTCAGCAGAAGGTTTGGGAAAACTGGTAATCATAATTTATTAAAAAAGTCATGTCTGATTTGAAAGAAAAAATCTATGCAGCAGTTAGATTGATTCCACGTGGAAAAGTTGCATCCTATTCTCAGGTTGCAGCTCTTGCAGGAAACTGTAATCTTCGCCGCTATGTTGGAAATGCGCTTCACGAAAATCCAAGTAATCAGATAACTCCTTGTCATCGGGTGGTTAATGCAAAAGGTTTTTGTTCAGGCAGTTTTTCTTTTGGCGGGCCAGATGCTCAGCGGGAAAAACTCGAAGCCGAAGGCATTACCTTTGTTGATGGCCATGTCGATATGGAAAAACACAATATTACTGAAGAAGATTTTGAAGTAATAAAAGCTGAACTTGATAATAATTAAGGAAATGTTAGGTTTCTTTGCGGAAATTCCTAAGATATTTTGTAGACTGTAACTGAAGATGCGGATATTTTATAATCTGTGAGGTGAATTATGTTAGGTGCAAAAATTTATGAATGCCGTAAAAAAAATGGTATGTCACAGGAAATGCTTGCAGAAAAGCTGAATGTAGCACGTCAGACAGTTTCAAACTGGGAGACAGGAGAAACTTCGCCAAATCCTGAACAGCTGAAAATGCTTTCAAATATTTTCAATATCAGTGTGGATGAACTTCTTGATAACAAGTCTTTTGTGAATGTTTCCTCAAATAGCAGCAGAGCACGGGAAATCGGCTTTGAGTATAAAAGCAAACGGATGATTAACGGCGTTCCAATGATTCATATAAATCTTGGAGGAATTGTTCCCCGAAGGGCCAAAGGAATTATTGCCATTGGTGATATTGCAGTTGGTGTGATTGCAATGGGCGGAGTCAGTGCTGGTGTAGTTTCAGTTGGAGGAGTAAGTGCAGGCCTTGTCTCTCTTGGAGGACTGGCAGCAGGCTTGATTGTTGCCCTTGGTGGTGTTGCTGTAGCGCCTATTGCTCTTGGTGGCCTCGCTATAGGAGTGATTGCTTGTGGCGGTGCAGCCTTAGGTTATATTACCAATTTAAAGTAATCACAGCCGCAACCTTTAACATCAACTTTGCAGGTAAATAAACAGCCGTCATGTTCACCTGTCTGTTCATTTCCTGAAGTAGTGATAAAGAGAGTATCGAGATTGTCGCCGATAAAACAGCAGGATGTAACGTTCATTGCATCTACATTTATTACTGCTAAAAGAGAGCCGTCTTTTGTGCTGCGTTGTTCTATACGGCTGCCACCCCAGAAGGCTACCCAGAGATTGTCATCAGCATCGATACACATTCCATCTGTAAGACCTTTGTTTTCTTCTGGAGTAAACAATACTTTTCTATTTGAGATTTCTCCAGTTTCTAAATTGTAATCGTATGAAAAAACGGCATATTGCAGTGTATCGGAAAAATAAAATTTTTTTCGATCAGCACTCCAGGCCATTCCATTTGAGATTTTTGTATTTGGCTGGAGACAGGTGATTTCGTTGTCTTTTAGAGTATCAAGACAGAAAAGATTTCCGCTTGCTTCGTGTATATTGTCATCTACAGATGAACCGAAAAAAAGTCGTCCGGCTGGATCTGCTTTGGCGTCATTGGAACGCTGGTATGATTCATAATAATCTTTCAGATTTTTGATAAGCTTTGGAGCTGGAGTTTCAGAGGCAGAATCATTTGATTTTGTTTCCTGAAGATAGAGACCGTCAGTTCCGGCAATAAGATAACAGCTTTCTTTGACAGTTGGAACGGCTGAACCAATTGCCTGATTAAAACAGAAGGTTTTACGAACTCCATCTGGTCCTAGAGTAAAAAACTTTTTGTCCATAATGTCGACCCAGGAAATTGTTTTTGTACGTGAATCGTAAAATGGGGATTCTCCGAGTTTATATTTTTCCTGAGAAAAAAACTGAGCAGTGTAAGTTTTCATATTACCTCCTGGTGGCCGTTGGCGGTCCTTTATTGTTCATGATATAATAAAACCGGGTTTGGGAAAATGGGTGGAATAAGAAACAGCGGACATGCAGATTTACCTCTTCATACTGGAACAGTGCCGAGATGGCTTGCTGACCGTATGATGGTTTTAGGAACTCTTATAACAGAATCCCTTGTTGAAAACTTTGGTCCTGAAGAAGTTCTTGTTCGTCTAAGTGATCCATTATGGTTTCAGTCCTTTGGTGCTGTAATGGGAATGGACTGGCATAGTTCTGGAATTACAACAAGTGTAATGTATGCACTGAAGCGTGGATTGAATCCAAGAGCTAAAGAGCTTGGTATCTATGTTTGTGGTGGCCGTGGAAAATATTCTCGAATGACTCCTGATGAACTCTTAGGAATTGCAGATGCAGAAGGGCTTGATGGAGATGCGCTGGTCCGCAACAGTAAACTTGTAGCTAAAGTGGACAATAATGCGGTGCAGGATGGATTTCAGCTTTATCAGCATAATTTTGTTCTAACACAAAATGGAAGCTGGGCTGTTGTTCAGCAGGGGATGAATACTGCAGAAAAAAAGGCTAGAAGATATCACTGGTGTTCAACTAACTTACGTTCGTTTGTTGAAGAACCGCATAGTGGAGTAGTTGGAGATAATAAAGGAAAAATCTTAAACCTTACAGATTCTCAGGCTGATAAAGCCCGCAGTTCTATTCTTGAGATGAGCCGTGAAGAGCCGGAGCGAATGATAAATGAAATTCTTCAGATAGAAAAACCGGCCAGTGAAATAATACTATTACAGGATGGGGGCGTTACGGGGGTATCCCCCGTTAGAAGGGGTAGCACGCAACGAAGTGCGGGCGAGGGGGAGACTTCCCCCTTATCCATGCCAGAACAACTGGAGTTATTCCCAGAATTAGCTAACGAACGTTCGATAGTTATGCCTAGTCACCATGAAGTCAGGGAACAGGATGTGGATCTTAAGAGATTGGGTGGAGTACTTGCTACGGCTTATAATTCTCAGCCAAAAGATTTTGAGGAACTGCTGCTGACGCCTGGACTTGGTCCGAGAACTCTGCAGTCTCTTGCGCTGGTGAGCGAAGTGATTTATGGAACTCCGAGCCGCTTTACAGATCCTGCTCGTTTTAGTTTTGCGCATGGTGGTAAGGATGGACATCCGTTCCCGGTACCGCTGAAGATTTATGATGAATCGATTCGTATTCTGCGGGATAGCATAGAAAAATCGAAGCTGGGATATAAAGATAAATCTGATTGTATCCATCGTCTTCATACGGTTGCTTTGAATGTCGAACAGAACTGTGCACCGGATGTTGATTTTGATGCTGCTATTCGATTCGAACGTGAACATTCAAAAGAATGGGACGGTAGAACTGTTTAAAATAAAGTATTTTAAAAAATTTGAAAAACAATATATAATGATAAAATGGACTTTAAACAAAAACGGGGAAAAGGTTTGAATGGTCTCACATCCTCTTATCAGAGGGCGCGACTCGTTTCTATTTTTGTTTGCATATGTTCACTAGTATACCACTCGGCTATTTGTATTTTTTTCTATGCAATAGACTTAAAACCGATGTTCTATTACAACTTCGTCAGTATTACAATTTTCACCCTGATTTTAATTTTTGTTCCACGACTTAAGTCTTTTGTATTTGTTTATAATATTGGTTTGCTGGAAGTAATTGTACATCAGATTATGGCGGATTATTATCTTGGTTCATACAGCAGTTTCCATTCGTTTATTCTTCTGATGGGTCTTTTACCGTTCCTTATTTTTGAGAATAAAAAAAGATATGCATTGCCGATTACGGCTTTAAGTTCTTTGCTTTATATTTATTTCTCATGTCGAAATATTGAGGCTCATGCGCAGGTAACGGCTGGAACTTTATTCGGCATCAGATGTATGAATATTACAATTACGGTTTTTATTATTCTTTTTGTAGTTTTAATTTATACCCGGGTTGTTTATAGAATTGAATATTATCTGAAAAATCACAGCGATTCTCTTGAAAATGAAATTAAGATGGCTGCGATAATTCAGCAGAATTTTTTCAGACAGGAAATTGAGAATATTAAAAAATACGAGGTAGGATATTTCAGCCGTCCGATGGTTGGAGTTTCTGGTGACCTTTACGATTTTTATAAGACTGGCGAGAAGCTTGATGGACTTGGAGTTTTTGATGTTTCAGGTCATGGTATTTCTTCTGGTCTTGTGACTATGCTTGTTAAAAATATTATTCATCAGGAATTTTACAATCAGCCAGATGTTGAACTCTGGGAAATTGTTAATAAAATAAATGACCGCGTAATAGAAGAGAAGGGTGAAATTCAAAATTATCTTACTGGTATTCTCGTTCGCCTTTATGAAAATAAATTTGAACTTGTTGATGCTGGACATCCGGCTCCAATTCTGTATAAAAAGAAAACTGGTGAGTGCAGCTTTGTTCAGCTGGGTGAAAAGGCTGTCGGTGTTATAGGTATTGCAGGTTTTCCAGTTTATTATGAATCGCTCTATTATGATTTTGAAGATGGTGATGAGTTGATTCTTTTTTCTGATGGTGTTATTGATATTAAAAATGAAAAAGATGAATACTTTGGTAAGGAACGTCTGCTGGAAGCTGCTAAACTAAATATCGAAAAATCTGCTGCTGAGCAGGTTAGCTTTATTGCTAACAGCATTTATTCATTCTGCGGAACTCGTGAGCAGAATGATGACCTTACTATCATTGTATTGAAAAAATAAAAAATGCCTGAAAATTTGAATTTATCTCAATTTCCTATCACTCCTTATCTCGAACAGATTTGTAATGCATTGAAAGATTCTCCTTCGCGCTTTTTGATTTTAACTACAGAAACGGCGGCTGGAAAATCCACTGTGCTTCCGCTTGCTTTGCTGGAACATTTTTCCGGAAAGATTTTGATGACGGAGCCACGACGAATTGCGGTTCTAGGTGTGGCGAACAGACTTGGAGAACTGGCGGAAGCAGGGTCTCTAGGGCAGACAGATTGTGGAAATCCGATTGGTTATAAAATTCATCTTGAAAGTAAGATTACCCGTGATACAAGGCTGGAGGTTGTGACTGAGGCTATTCTTGTCCGCCAGTTACAGAGCGATCCTGCTTTAGAAGATTATAATGTTGTTGTTTTGGATGAGTTTCATGAGAGGTCGGTGAATACGGATCTTGCGCTTGCTTTTTTGAAAGAAGCGATGCAGCTGCGGGACGATCTTTATGTTGTGATTATGTCGGCAACAATTGATACTAAGCGTTTACAGAATTATCTTGGGACGGTTGGTGAAGTTCCAGTCTTTTCTGTTCCTGGAAGACAGTTTCCGGTGAAGGTTTTGTATGAGGCGGAGAAGTCTGTGGTTGCGGCTGTGAAAGATGTGCTGAGATTTGACGCAATGGGTAATATTCTTGTTTTCCTGCCGGGAATTGCTGATATCCGTAAAGCACAGGAAACGCTTCTTGAAACTGGTGATTTTGATGCTGATAGCGATACAGAACTTTGTGTACTTCATTCGAGTGTTTCTCTTGAAGAGCAGAAGCGGGTTATAAAACCGTCTCGTGATGGAGAGGATATAAAGCGACGTATCATTTTGTCTTCTGCTATTGCGGAAACTTCGCTTACGGTTCCCGGCGTCACAACTGTTATTGATTCTGGGCTTGCCCGCATAAACCGCATGGATTTGAATACCGGTATGGAAAAGCTTTCTACAGAAGTTGAAAGTGAATTTTCAGCTGAACAGCGGAAAGGTCGTGCCGGTCGTATTTGTGAAGGAACCTGTATCCGTCTTTGGGATGAGCATGACCCTCGTGTAAAAGAATTGGCTCCGGAAATCCTGAGGACAGACCTTGTTCCGGTTGTTCTTGAATGCAGCGAGCGTGGCGTTTACAGTGTTGAAGGAATTGACTGGCTGGACAGTCCTTCGAAAGCAGCGTGGAAAACAAGCAGTACTCTTTTACGGCAGCTTGGTTTGATTCGTGATGATGGTCACCTTACAGAAAAGGGAAGGGCTGCGCTGACTCTTGGTGTGCATCCGCGGCTTGGCAGTATTGCGCTTGAGGCTTTTGATAATGGTACTGGCCGGTTGAGCGAAGAAGGACGAGAGCTTTTGTTGAAGTGCAGTACCTATTCAGGCTCGTCTCGGGATTTGCAGAATCGGTTTATTGTTGACATGGAACGCCGTTTAAAGACTTGTAATTATGCAGTTTATGATAAATCTGATTTTTTGATTTTGAGCGGATATCCGGATCGTCTTGCAATGCGGACAAGTGCTCCTGGTGTTGAGCCTGCTGAATATAAGTTTGCGGGAGGACGTCAGGCAAGACTTTATAAGTCGAATGCTCCTTTGTGGCTTGTTGCGCCTGAGGTTATGGCTAAAAACGCTGATGCTGTAATTTTTGATTTTGCTGAATTGCCTGAGACCAAAATCGGAGAATTTCTTGAGAAAAACTGTGAAATTCGAGAAATCTGCTCATTTGCTCACGGGACTTTGCAGAAATTTGAACAGAAATGTTATGGGGAAATAGTGCTTTCTTCTAAGAAAGTGCCTACTCATCCCGAAGATTTTGCTGAAGCCTGGGTTACCGAAATTACAGAAAAAGGTTTTGATTCTGTACCAAAAGATGCGAGGGTTGAAAGCCTTTTGCTTCGTGCAGAGTTTATTGAGCAGCAGAAGGATGAGGGAATCGATAAGGAGGCAGGCGACCTGGAAAACTCGTTATACAACCGTCTTTCTGAAAATGTCCGCGAATGGCTTATTCCATTTTTAAGCGGGTCTAATACACTTACTCCTCAAATTGTTTATGATGCCCTTTACTGGTATCTTAATGGTTCAGAAATTGATCGCGAGGCTCCAGAACAGCTTGTTCTTGAAAACGGGCGTCGTGTTAAAGTAAAATACGAAAAACAGGCAGAAATCCGTCCGATTATTGAAATCATAATCCAGCGAATTTTCGGCTGTTTTACAACACCACAAATCTGCGGGAAAAAAGTTCTGCTGCGTCTATTGTCGCCGGCCAGTCGTCCGCTTCAGGTTACTGAAGATCTTGAGCACTTCTGGACTGGAGCATGGGTTGAGATCTGTAAGGAAATGAAGGGCCGCTACCCGAAGCACAACTGGGACTATCGCGTGGTGGAAAAGGAATAAAAATGAACATTACACTCATCATTCTAGGAATTATCAGCATATTCTACGACTTTATCATTACGTTTTTGAATCCCGGCACTTTCTGGGATATCGTAGTTTCCTTCACTCACATCTGGACAGCCCTTGGTGCTTATCTGATTTTTCTTGGAATATACAGAATCAAAACAGGACACTCGTTCTGGAGTATCTGGAAGAAGTGGATAAAAATAACGTTCATCAGTCTGGCTAGTGTCGGTGGCATTATTGCAATCATCAATCTGATTTTCATTTTGAATCCGGCAATTGTTTCAGTAAATGAAACTGCAGAGAATGTTATTCTTCTTGGTGGTGGAATTGATAAGGACGGAAATCTGCCAAAGCCTGTTATGGATCGTGTGAAACTGGCGGCAGAGTATCTGAATCAGCATCCGGAAACTGTTTGTGTTGTTACCGGCGGAACCTTAAAATGGCTGCCATATGCTGAGGCTCCGGAGCTTAAAAATCAGCTTGTAAATAAAGGTGTTGCGCCTGAGCGGATTTTAGTTGAAGATCAGGCTAAAGATACAATTCAGAATTTTCAGTTTAGTTGTAAAATGCTTTCAGAATATAGAGGTGTAAGTATTCAGGAAATTCTGGATATGCCGACTGCGGTTGTAACAAGCAGCTATCATTTGCGTCGCAGCGAACGCCTTGCCCGAAGAATGGGCTTTAGTAATATTAAAGGGATTGGTTCTGCCTGCCCGGTAATTTACGTTCCTCACAGCTACGTACGCGAAAGTTGTGCGTACGTAAAACTGAATCTTCGTATTCTGCTGACAGGCGAGCCGAAAAGATTGTCGGGTCAAACCCGACAATGAAATTTATTTGCCGAGGGCAATTGAACGATTGCATGCAGCAGTAACTGCTTCAATTACTGCATTGCGGAAGTTATTTTTTTCGAGGGCTGCAACACCTTCGATTGTAGTTCCGGCAGGTGAACAAACCATGTCTTTAAGAACTGCAGGATGCTTTCCGCTTTCCAGAACCATTCCAGCTGAACCGTAAACAGTCTGTGCAGCGTAAGTATAAGCCTGAGCACGTGGCATTCCACAGCGAACAGCAGCATCAGCCAAAGCTTCAATAAACATAAATACAAAAGCCGGACCAGAACCGCTAACAGCAGTTACACAGTCCATCAGTTTTTCAGGAACAACTTCTACTTTTCCAGCTGAGCTCAAAATCTCAATGGCAGTTTTTGCCTCAACATCAGAAATATTATCTTTATAAGTAACGGCGGTCATTGCTTCGCCAATCTGTGCACAAACATTCGGCATCATGCGGATAAAGCGAGCCTTAGGTGCCCAGTTCTCGAGCTTTTCGATTTTCACACCGGCAGCCATAGAAATCACAACTGTCTTGTTAGAAATCTTTCCGGCAATCTCAGCAAAAACATCGCCAAGGAATTGTGGCTTTACAGCAAGAAAAACATAGTCGCAGTCGAGCACATCAGTGTTGTTCTCAACAAAAACAGCTCCAGTCTCAGCCGCAAAAGCTTTGCCCATCTCAACATTTTTATCAGTAACCTTAATCTGGCTCACATCATATTTTTTGCAGACAGCGCGCATAATAGCGCCGCCCATTGCACCAGTTCCAATACATCCGATTTTCATTTTTCTATCCTCCTATTCAGCCGAGAACAAAGTTCCCTTTGAATTTTCATCAAGCAAACTAATCAAAGCATTCTGTTTACCACCATTAGCCAGCAGCATCTCAATTCCATACTCAGTAACCTTCTCTGCAGCCTGAATCTTTGTTTCCATGCCACCTGTTCCAAATGCATTTGTATCACCAATTTTGATGGATTTTCTGAGTTCTGGAATCGAGCCTACACTCTCAATCAGCTTTGCATCTGGATTTGTCTTTGGATTATCTGAGTAAACACCGTCGATGTCGCTGAACAAAATCAAAAGGTCGGCAGACCACAGAATTGCTGTGAGAGCCGAAAGATTATCGTTATCTCCAATCTTAATTTCATCAAAACTTACACTGTCGTTTTCGTTGATGATGGGTACAACACCTTCGTCAACCAGGGTAAACAATGTGTTACGGATATTAAGGCTGCGGTGCTCGTTTTTGAAGTCATCCTTTGTAAGCAGAAGCTGACCGATGTGTAAATCCTGCTTCTGGAAGGCTTTGCGCCACTGGTGCATAAGCTCTACCTGACCAATTGCACAGAGGGCCTGGCGGTAGTGAACATCCTTTTTGCGGGCCCATTCCTTTGTTGTAGAAACGCCTGCAACCTGAGCTCCCGACGAAACCAGAATAATCTGTTTTCCCTGTTTGATAAGTTCAGCACACTGTTCGGCAAACTCTGCCATGAACTCAGTGTTCTGAGTTCCGTCGGCTTTTGCCAGAGTGTTACTGCCTATCTTTATAACTATTTTTCGTGCTTTCTTTAAACTATCGTTTATCATTCCCATGTTAATTACTCCTTATGAAAGGTTATAGGTATTAGGTTTTAGGTATTAGGGGGTTTTAGGGGGAAAGCAACTTGTTGCGTCCCCCTAGGAGAAGGGGTGGCGAGCAACGAAGTGCGAGTCAGGGGAAGGCTTTCCCCCTCCTGACACCTAAAACCTATAACCTGGCACCTACCTTATCTGTCCTTCACCATCTATAAGATACTTGGTGGTTGTTAATACTTTAATTCCCATTGGGCCGCGGGCGTGCAGCTTCTGGGTGCTGATTCCGAGTTCTGCGCCAAAACCGAACTCACCGCCGTCTGTAAAGCGTGTACTTGCATTTACATAAACACAGCTTGCGTCAATCATTGCCTGGAAGAGTCTTGTATTTGCACGGCTCTCGGAAATAATGCTTTCACTGTGCTTTGTGTTGTGTGAATTGATGTAGCTGATGGCTTCTTCAATTGAATCTACAACCTTTACACAGCATTCATAATCGAGATATTCGTTGCCGAAATCAGCATCTGTTGCTAGAACAGCATTTTTCAGGTGCTGGATAGCTCTTTCGTCTGCATGCATTTTTACGCGGCCTGCGAAAATAGCCTCGAGTTTTGGTAAGAACTCAGCTGCAACCTTGTTGTGTACGACAACGCACTCAATTGCATTGCAAACGCTTGGACGCTGAATTTTAGCGTTCTCAGCGATTTTTGCAGCCATATCTAAATCAGCATATTCATCAACATAAAGATGACAAACGCCGCTTCCTGTTTCAATAACCGGAACTTTGGCATTACGAACAACGTTTTCTATCAGTTTTTTACCGCCGCGTGGCAGACATACATCAATCATACCAACAGCGTTTAAAATTTCATCAACATCACTATGGTCGTGCTCACGAACTTCAACCAGTTCAATTGCTTCTGGAACGCCACCAGCCACTCCGGCCAGCGCTTCACGAATCACTCTTACAATCTCTTTATTTGAATTATAAGCAGATGAAGAACCACGAAGCAGAATAGCGTTTCCGCTCTTATAAGCAAGACTGAAGGCGTCTACAGTAACGTTCGGGCGGCTTTCGTAAATAATTGCCACAACTCCGAGCGGTACACGAACCTGACGTATAGACATTCCATTGGGAGTTTTCCAACCTGCAACTTCTTCGCCAACGGGGTCTGTCTGACTAATTACAATGCGAAGACTGTCAATTATGCCGTCAATTCTCTTATCGTTGAGCATAAGACGGTCAATGATTGACTCAGAAATACCGGCATTACGTGCATTTTTTACATCTTCATCGTTTGCAGCAATGATAGATGCACGATTTTTGTCCAGACCTTCAGCAACAGCAGCCAGTGCAGCATTTTTCTCGCTGGCATTCTGAAGGGCAAGTTTCTGGCTTGCAGCACGCAAAGAATCAGTTGTGGTTTTCAGGTTCATATGGACTCCTTAAAAAAAAAGACCGGAACTCACTCAAGCTCCGGTCTGCTAAAATCTAAAAACTAGTAATTTGCAAGGAAATACATTCCGAGCAGCATAGCTAACCGGCATTTTTCTTCTGACCATTCAGTTTTGGGAGGAAGGTTTGAAATGTACCACCAGAAAATTCCGAATTCAGGATCAATGCGGAGAGTATATTCTGCAAAATCAGGAGTGTCCGGTTTCTGTCCGAACATCAGGAAAACTGCCTGATTTATCAGCTGCAAAAAGAGAACGTAATTGTCTTTCCATGAATTATTGCTCATAAAAACATCAAGCTGGTAGAGCAGCTGATCCTTTAAAGCAATATCCGATTTTTCAACCCAGGTTTTCTGTACAAGAAGGGTTAAATTGTTTTTGAAACTCGATACTAACTTTTCAGCAGCATCCTCTTTCATTTTTGAAAAACCCTTTCCTGAACCAAACGCTACGGCAATAGTATCGGCAGACGATTCGTATCCTTTTTCCTTGTTCAGGAAGTGAGAAAGCGAATCAATAGTTTTTGAGTCTAAAAATTCTGTAAGTATGTCGGCCTGTTTAGTCATACTGTAGATATTAAAGATTTATTCAGAGTTGGTCAAGGAAAAGGAAGCCTGGGACTGATGTTGTAATTATTTTTTTGATTCGTTATATTTACCGCAACTACATCGACTTTCGTTGAAAGCGGTGATAGCGTTTTGACATTACAAAAAAACTTTGGACTTGACCAAAAAGGCAGGTACTGAATGAAACTCTCACCCGCAGACTTTCCAAAACGGAAAGCCGAGCATTCAATTATTTCTATGGTGACATGTTATGACTACACTATGGCATGTCTGGTAAATCAAACAAATATCGACTGTGTTCTCGTTGGCGACAGCCTTGCAAATGTAATGCACGGCGAAGAGAATACGATTCCCGCCACGGTGGATCTTATGGCTTTGCATACTCGTGCGGTGCATAGAGGGCTCCCGGACAAGTTTCTGGTGGCTGATATGCCGTTTCTGAGCACAAGACTCGGTCTATATCGCGGAACAAAAGCGGCCGGGAAACTCATCGCGGCCGGGGCCGATTCGGTGAAAATCGAAGGGGCGGACGGAAATCTTGAACTTATCTCTCATCTTGTAGAATCGGGAATTCCTGTAATGGGCCATTTAGGGCTAACTCCGCAGTTTTTCCATGCGATGGGCGGCTACAAAGTACAGGGCCGCACGGAGGAAGCAAAATCCAAACTCATTAATGATGCAGTTGCCATGGAGAAGGCGGGCTGTTTTGCGATTGTCGCTGAATGTGTGCCGGCGGACGTTGCAACTGCTATGAGCCGGGTTGTGTCGGTGCCGGTTATCGGGATTGGCGGTGGATCTGCAGTGGACGGGCAGGTGCTCGTTCTTCACGACCTTCTGGGCTTATCATCTTTCAAACCAAAATTCGTACGTCATTTTATGAATGGAGCTGATTTAGTAAAAAATGCTCTGAACGAATATGACGAGTGCTGCAAAAATCACACATTCCCAGCTGCCGAGGAGACTTTTACAAAATGAAAATCATAAATACACCAGCCGAATGGCTCGAAATAGAAAAATCAATTAACCGTAAAGAAAAACATCAGAGTATCGGACTTGTTCCGACAATGGGAGCCCTTCACAAAGGTCATCTATCCCTTGTTGAACGCGCAATTAAAGAAAATGATATCAGCGTTGTAAGCATTTTTCTGAATCCTGTTCAGTTTAACAATCAAAATGATTTGAAAACTTATCCGAAAACCTGGGAAGAGGACTGTGTACTTCTTGAAAAGGCCGGAGTTGATTACCTTTTTGCTCCGACTTACGACATTATGTACCCGGATGATTATCACTATAAGCTTTCTGAAGATTCTTTCAGCAAAACTTTGTGTGGTGCGAGCCGCCCGGGTCATTTTGATGGAGTTCTCACAGTTGTTATGAAGCTTTTCCAGATTTTCCTTCCGGAAAAGGCTTATTTTGGTGAAAAAGATTTCCAGCAGTACAAGCTTCTGGATGGAATGGCAAAGGCTTTTTTCCTTCGTACAGAAGTTATTCCATGTCCGATTGTCCGCGAAGAAAACGGACTTGCTTTCAGTTCAAGAAACAAGCGTCTTTCAGAGGCTGGGCTCGCAAAAGCTCCGTGCCTTCATAAGGCTCTTGCAAGTGGAAAAAGTGTTGATGAGATTAAAGCGCAGCTGGAATCAGATGGCTTTATGATTGATTATGTAACGGAAGTTGGAAACCGCCTTTACGCTGCCGCATCTATTGAAGATGTAAGACTTATAGACAATGTTGAAAGATAAAAAGATTTTACTTCACGTTACCGGCTCAATTGCCTGCTATAAGGCCTGCGAGCTTGCAAATCTTCTTGTAAAGGAAGGAGCTGAAGTTCAGGTTTCGCTTTCGGATGGAGCACTGAAATTTCTTCAGCCGGCAGTTTTTGAAGGACTTACTCATAAAAAAGCTTTGACTCAGAATATGTTTGCCTGTGAGCCGGATTGTATTCCGCATATTACGCTCGCTCAAAAATGGGCGGATCTGATTGTGATTTATCCTGCAAGTGCAAATTGTATTTCGCGGCTTGCCTGTGGTTTAAGTGATGATTTGTTTGGCGCAGTATTTTTAGCAAATAATTTTGATAAGCCTGTTTTACTTGCTCCTGCAATGAATTCAAATATGTTTGCGCATCCAGCAGTTCAGGAAAATCTGAAAAAGCTTGAAAGCTGGGGCACAAAGATTCTTCCAACGGATGAAGGCCGGTTAGCCTGCGGCAGTGTTGGAAAGGGAAAATTGATTTCCCCAGAAACTGCTGTAGATTTTATAAAGGAATCGTTATGAGAGTTTTGATTACAGGCGGGGGCTGCAGGGAATATATCGATAGTGTAAGGGTTGTTACCAATTCTTCTACCGGTAAAACCTCTGCAGAACTTGCCGGCTTTTTTGCTCAAAATGGCAATGAAGTTACGCTGATTACCGCAGAAAATGCAATAAAACCTGCAGATTCTGCGGTAAAATGCGTTTTTTTTACGACAGGACAGGAACTTTCTCAGGCTATTCAGAGTGAGCTTTGTACACGTTCTTATGATGCTGTAATTCATGCAGCGGCTGTAAGTGACTATATTCCGTCTGAAATTATTACAGGTGGAAAAACAATCAAAGCTGGAAAACAGGTTTCAAAGCTTCATTCTGATGAGGAGCTTACGGTTGTTTTCCGAAAGGCTCCAAAACTGGCAGATTCGCTTCGTTACTGGGCGGCAGAAGGCGGAAATCCCAACGCTAAAATCGTGTGCTTCAAGCTTACCAGCGGGGCCGCCCTCTCAGATCGTTCCCGCGCAGCCGCAAAACTTTTTGCGCACAGCAACGCAGACTTTATCGTGGCGAACGATCTCTCAGAAATCACCGGCGACCTCCATCCATTTAATATCCTCACTCCAGACGGCAAGATCCGCGCAGCGGGAACCACAAACCTTCAGATGGCCCAGGAACTCCTGTCGCTCCTAAAAACCTCCGAGCCGGAGGAGGCCGAAAAATGACACTTACTCTGGATGCGGGAAACACAAGACTTTCATGCGGTCTCTTTAACGAAGATAAGCTTGTTCATACTTTTTGCTGTGAAACTGGTGGCGGATGTACGGAAGGGGCTCTTGCAGATTTCTTTCTTTCAGAAAAAAAACGAGCAGGCCTCGCTCTAACTGAGATCTCAGAAATCTCCGCCTGCTCTGTAGTTCCATCCATGAACTCAACAATTATAAATGCCTGTAAAAAAGCCTTTGAAAAAGAAGTCCTGTTCCTGCAGTCAAACTGTAAAACCGGTCTAAAGATTTCTTACAATAATCCAGAAAAACTGGGAACAGACCGCATAGCCGCTGCCATCGGAGCAACAGCTCTGGAGCCAGACAAAAATCTTATTGTCGTAGATATGGGAACTGCGACAACAGTAGATGTTATCACAAAAGAAAAAGAGTTTTGCGGAGGTGCAATTCTTCCTGGAATAAATCTGATGGTGAAATCACTCGTTTCTGGAACAGCACAGTTACCGGAAGTACAAATTACTCAGCCGGAAAAACTTCCCGGAACTTCGACAACACAATGTATTCAGGCTGGAGTCTATTATGGAGCTCTTGGCGGTATAAAAGAACTGATTGAGCAATTTACCAGAGAAATCTTTAATGGCCAGAAGCCTTTTGTAATTGCCACAGGTGGACTTTCATATCTTTTTGAAAACGAAGGTCTTTTTGACAGGATTGAAAAAAATCTTGTTCTTGAAGGGCTGAATCAGATAATCAAAAATAAATAGGAGATAAATATGAATATAGAAGTATTAAAATCAAAATTACACAGAGCAACAGTAACTCAGACAATCCTTGATTATGAAGGTTCAATTTCTATAGATACCGAACTTGTAAAAGCAGCAGGAATGCATATCTGGGAAAAGGTTGAAATCTTTAATATCAATAATGGAGCAAGACTTTCTACCTATATTATTCCGGGGAAAAAAGGCGAGTTCTGTCTTAATGGAGCTGCAGCCCGCCTTGCTCAGCCGGGAGACAAAATCATTGTGGTGACTTATACATCAATAGATGAAAAAGATGCAGACTCCTGGAAACCTGAAATCGTTTTATTAAATGAAGATAATACAATTAAAGAAAAAAGATGAAAAATCCAAAATTTATTCTGGGAATAAAAAATTCGTAAAAATGCATAAATGGATGTAAAATATTATAATATGGTGAAGAGAAGAATTTTATTAACTATTTATGCATTATTTATAAGCAGTTATATTTTTTCCCAACCTCAAAACAATAATACAGATGATTCATTCTTTAAAGAATTTGTAAGTCGTAACTGGAATGCCGAATCTGGACTTACAGGAAATACAATTACTGACATCATGCAGGACGACGATGGTTACATGTATTTTGGAACCTATAGTGGATTGATGCGTTTTGATGGTGTTGATTTTATTTCTTTGAACCGCCTTTATGACGAGCGCTATGATTTCTTAAGTGCACGAACAGTATTTCAGGATTCAAGAAATCATCTTTGGGTTGGTTCAAATGATGAAGGCGTGACCTGTATAAAGCATACCGGCGAAATCCTGAAATATACAGCAAAAGACGGGCTTCCAAATAATTCCATTCGTGCAATTTGCGAAGATAAGAATAATTTTATGTGGATTGGAACTGCATCTGGAATTATCTGCGTAAACAGACAGTATATTCTTGAGAAACTTGTCGGTTTTGATAAATTACCTAATGGAAATCATTTCACTGTAAATCAATTATATTGTGATACTGCCGGTCGAATGTGGATTATTACCAGAACAGAAGAACTCTATTGTTATACAGGCGGTAAAATTCAAGAAATCCACATGATTAAATCTATAGAAAATCCTGTAGTAACAACTGTAGCGCAGGACTCTACCGGGGCGTTCTGGTTTGGTGTAGCTCCTCACTATGTTGTAAAAGTAGTTGATGGTAAAGAAACTGTTTATGATGTTGGATACGGAAAACAAAGAGGAACTGCTGTTACAAGAATCTTTCAGGATTCTGATAAAAACATGTGGTTTGCGCTCGACAACGGAATTACAGTTTTGCATGATGGAGTTTTTTCTTATGCAGATACAAGTAATTTCCTTGTAGATGATAATATAAATCAAATTATGGAAGACCACGAAAAAAATATCTGGCTTGCTCTGGATCGTGGTGGAATTCAAAAACTTAGCAGGGGAAAATTTCAGACAACAAATATTTCCTCTACAGTAAATGCTATTGCACAGGATTCTTTCCGTAATGTAATCTGGATGGCCTGCGATAATGGTTTGTATTGTTATAAAAATAATAAGTTTATAGAAAATGATCTTACCAGGTTATTTATGAATATAAGGATCCGTCATGTTGGAGTTACAAGTGACGGATCAATTCTTTTAAACTGTTATGAAAAATATAATCAGATAAAAATACATCTTGATGGAACAATTGAATACTGGAATAAAGACGATGGACTTGCCGGCAATAAATCAAGAGTTTCAATTCAAACGAAAAACGGTGACATTTATACAGGAACAATAACAGGTCTTTCAATTATAGATCATAAAACTGGAGAAATAAAAAACATATATAAAGATAATTTTCTGTACAACGATTTTATTATGTGTCTATACGAAGACGATGAGGGTATGGTTTGGTTTGGTACAGATGGTGGTGGTGTCTATATAATTGATCCTCAGACAAAGGAGATTACAAAAAGACTTACAAAGGATGATGGTCTTGTAGGAAATATTGTTTTCAAAATTTCTTCTGTGCGTGAAGATGAAATCTGGATATGTACCGGTTCTGGTTTAAGCATAATTTCTAAAACAACAGGAAAGATTACAAACTTTGACCTTTCAAATGGATTTGGATCAGACGGAGTTTTTCAGGTTCTTTTAGATTATACACATAGAGTCTGGGGTACAAGTAATCAGGGTATTTTTAATGTAAAACTTTCCGATCTTGATGAAGTAATTCATGGAGAACGCAAAACAGTTCATCTGACATTCTTCAGTAAACTTGATGGAATTCATTCTGGAGGAGTAACTTCAACTTCTGTTTCCATGCAGGATGATAAGGGACGACTCTGGTTTACCTTGATAGATGGATTTACAATGCTGGATCCTTTACGAAATGCTTCAAATAATTATGCGCCGACAGTAAAAATTCAGAGTGTAACAGCAGATAACGAAAAACTTGAAATTACTTCGGATTTGCGACGAAGCAGGTTTACGGTTAATGTTGCACCAAAAATAAAACGTCTGAATATTAAATATACTGGAATAAGTTTTGTTTCATCTGAGCATGTTCAATTTAAGACTAAACTCGAAGGTTTTGAAAAAGATTATTCAGAATGGACGAAAGAAAGAACAGCGTCGTTCACTAACCTTAAACCAGGAAATTATATCTTCCATGTAATTGCAAAAAATCCAGATGGAATCCAAAGCACAAACGAAGCTACTTTATATATAATAAGAAAAGCTCATTTGTGGCAGCAAACCTGGTTTAAAATAGTAATATCAATTCTGATTGTTGGAATTACTTTCCTTGTTGTTGTTTTGCGCTTTAGAGCTTACAGTAAACGTCAGGAAGAAATTGAAAAGTTATCTATTGAAGTTACCAGTGCACTTGCACAGACAATAGATGCTAAGGATAAATACACAAAAGGTCATTCAAATCGAGTTGCAAAATATTCACGGATGCTGGCTGCTGCTCTTGGAGAAAAAGAAAAAACTCAGGAGAGAATTTATTATGCAGCCCTGTTGCATGATATCGGTAAGATTGGTATACCAAATGCTATAATCAATAAGCCTGGTAAACTTACAGACGAGGAATATGAAATCATAAAAACACATCCTGTAATTGGAAGTGATATTTTGAAGTCTATTTCTTCTATGCCTGAAATCTCAATTGGAGCCAGAAGTCATCATGAACGTTTTGATGGAAAGGGTTATCCTGATGGGCTGGCAGGAGAAGAAATTCCTTGGATTGCGCGAATTATAGGGGTAGCAGATGCTTACGATGCTATGACTTCAAACCGAAGTTATCGTGACTATCTGCCACAGCAGCGTGTAAAAGAAGAAATCTTAAAATATCGTGGTATTCAGTTTGATCCAAAGGTTGCTGATGCGATGATAAAGATTATGCAGGCGGATATTGATTATGTAATGCATGAATAGGAGTACTTTTTGAAACCACAGAATCTTACAGCAGAAGAACAGTACAACAAGATGGTTAATACGCCGGTGTCGCGGTTAATTACAAGTCTTGCAGTGCCAACGGTAATTTCAATGCTGGTAACGGCCATTTACAATATGGCAGACACTTTTTTTGTGTCGCATATAAATACCCAGGCGAGTGCAGCAGTTGGAATTGTTTTTCCAATTATGTCGATTATTCAGGCAGTAGGATTCACACTTGGTATGGGTTCGGGAAGTCTTGTTTCTATCAGACTGGGTCAGAAGCGGAATGAAGAAGCAAGCATAATTGCATCTACGGCATTGTTCACAGCCCTTGGAGTTGGTGCTCTTATTACAATATTCGGAAATCTTTTTGCGCCGCAGGTTTTAAGTCTTGTTGGTGCATCTGAATCTGTTTTACCTTATGCTCAGCAGTATGGCCGCTTTATTTTCTGGGGTGCACCTCTTATGTGTGCCTCATTTGTTCTTAATAATGTTCTGCGTTCTGAGGGCAAGGCTTTCTTTTCTATGATTGCTTTGACCAGCGGTGGATTGATAAATATTGCCTTAGATCCGCTATTTATTTACGGCTTTGGAATGGGAATAAGCGGTGCGGCAGTTGCAACAATCGTTAGTCAGACAATTTCATTTATGATTCTTTTGAGCTGGTTCTTGCGTGGAAAAGCTGTATGCCATATGAGTATTAAGCTTTTCAGGGGTACTGTGGATGTGCTCGGAAAAACTGTTGCTACGGGTGTTCCATCTCTTGCACGTCAGGGACTAGCGAGTGTTGCGACAATTTTACTGAATACTACAGCCGGTGCTTACGGTGATTCTGCAGTAGCGGCTATGTCCATTACTACAAAAATCGTGATGTTTGTTGCCGCAATTATGATTGGAATTGGTCAGGGCTTTAGTCCGGTAAGTGGTTACAATTATGGAGCCAAACGTTATGACCGTGTAAAGAAAGCCTATAGATTCCTTGTTGGAAGCGGCTTTGCAATTATGGCCTGCTTTGCCATTGTGATTTTCATTTTTGCAAATCAGATTATGCACGGCTTTATTAAAGATGAGGCTGCAGTTGCGGTTGGTGTTGTTGCACTGAGATGGCAGATTGCGTTCATCCCTTTTCATCCACTGATTGTAGGAACCAACATGTTGATGCAGTCTACAAGACATATAAAGGCAGCAACATTCCTTTCTATGAACCGCCAGGGAGTATACTTTATTCCAGCTATTTTGATTTTACCTCGGCTGTTCGGTTTACGCGGTGTAGAAACCAGTCAGGCTGCTGCAGATATTTTGAGCGCGTTTACGGCAATTCCATATCTGATTCATATGTTCAGAAAACTGGATAGACTGGCTAAAGAGAACGAAGTGGCGCGCAGTTAAAGACCTGCTGCCTTTATAATTCTATCGGCAAAGGCGTCGGCATCGTATGTGGTGCCGGCGGTAATTTCCAGATTCGGGATGCCGTATTTTTCGCAGTCGGCTTTAAATTCCTTGCTGCAAATAATAAGCCGTTCAAGGTCCGGGTCGTCACAAAGACGTTTTTCTATAACACTTGCCTTTCCAACCACTTTATCAAAATTAGCGCGCAGATATTCTTCGTCCATTGTAATAAAAGTACAGTAGATTTTCGAAAGATATTCAGGTGAAAAAGCCAGTTTCCATTCACCGGGAATATAACAGCCTTCAACAATCATATTCTGATTATTTTCAATCGCAGTCTTAATCATCTCAGCCACAAACGGCCACAGAAAATATCGCATCTTATAATCGTCTTCAACAGTGAGGTCTGTGCGTCCGCTGCGAATATAACCCATCTTCAGATGATCCAGACTAATATATGGAAAGTGAGTTCTTTCCAAAAGCTTCTGCGCAATCAGAGTTTTGCCAACATGACTTGAGCCGCCAATCAGAATAATCATTTTGTCACCTCGAATAGAGTTTAACATAAATACAAAAGACAGTCTTCAAATTTATCTATAAAAGAAGCACCCAAAAACAAGGAAGACAGCGGTTTGATAACTAGACTTATTCAATAGCCAGTATTATATTAAATTTATAGTCAAAACAGGAAAGATTTCCAGGTTTTGCAATATTTAAAAAAAGGAGACTTTATGTTTCATTTAGTGGGAAAGTGGAGTATTACACCTAAAGATGGGGTTGCCGAAAAATTTGATGTAAACCATAACAAAAAGTGGAATATCTTTTTTGGTATTCTTGAGTTCAGCAATGCTTATATGCTGATTAAAATGGTTATAAATCTCTTTAAGAGTTTTTCTAAAGGTGCTGAAACAAATCCAAATATACCTCTTTTATTCAAGGTATTGCCATATTTAGAGTTGATTCTTATTATCAGTATTTTTGTTACCGGCATTCTTTATTTTTGTAATAAATTGATAGCTTATAAGATTTACTTTGTACAATTCTTTTTCCGTTTATTATTTTTTATTCCATCATTCGGACTTCTTTTGAAACTCAGATTTTTTATTTCAAATTCTGTTTTTATGAATGTCATGAACGTAGTTTGTGTAATTTTAGAAGTCTGCAGATTCGTAGTAACGATTTTTATTGTTCATGAAAGCCGCCGGTATGTATAAATTTGATTAGTTTTAAATTTGTAATTATTGCCCAATTTACAATACATAAATACGAAATTATGGCGGAGATTAAAAGTTTTACATGAAATCTCCGCCATTTAGTTTTATTCATAAACTAATTGTTGCAGTTTAATAATTGTTGTTGAATATAAAACACATTCTTCATTCTTTGAATTCTTTACATTTGCAAAAACAGGTCTTACAGTCATTACTTTCTCAATATTTGTAGGAGTCACAGATTGATTTTGTATAATGTTTATTAGATTATTTTCATCTTCAATGTATTTTGTGGCTGAAAAATAGTGAATTTTCATATTATTAACGATGTAATAGTTATCCTCATCATATGTACAATTATATTCATAAATCTTGTAATGATTTCCAGAATAACTAATTGAATTAATTGTTATTCCAGCATTGGTAAATTCTTCCTTTTCAAAAAATGTATAAGTTATAGGTTCATTATCAGATGAAGAATTTTTACAACCCACAAAAATGAATAAAATAAATAAAAATGCAAAAAATGATATTTTTCTAATCATATAAGGTCCTCCAAAAAACAATTATAGGAGAGTTAATTTTATGGCGCAAGAAAAAATTTACAGATTTCGGCAGTGTATTGTTTATAAAAATGTAAATCTTTAAAAAGCAACCGGTTGCCGTAGAAAGAGTGGAATGTTTGTATTATAATGAAAAACAGGTTAGGCTATGGAGCTGCGCCGAAGGCGGCCACCGCAACGAGTGAAACGAGTGAGGAGGCTGAGCGGGAGCGAACAGCGTAACAGCCGGCCCGAGTGAAACGAGGGAAACCCAAAGAAAAGGAGTATAAATCACATTATGAAAACTGTTGCAGGAATTGACCTTGGTACACAGAGTATGAAGGTTGTAATTTACGACTACGAGAAGAAAGAGATTATTGAAAAGGCTAGCTGTCCGATGGATTTGATTTCGGAGGCAGACGGAACACGTGAGCAGAAGGCTGAATGGTTCGACAAAGGACTTGAGGTTTGTTTTGGAAAGCTTTCTGCTGAAAACAAGAAGACTATCGAAGCTATTGGTGTTTCTGGTCAGCAGCATGGTTTTGTTCCGCTCGATAAGGACGGAAAGGCTTTGTATAACATTAAGCTCTGGTGCGATACTGCAACTACTGAACAGTGTGCTTACATCACTAAGAAAGCAGGCGGCGACAAAAAGGTTGTAAAACTTCTTGGTAACCTGATGTTGCCTGGTTTTACTGCTCCAAAGATTCTCTGGCTCAAAGATAACAAGCCTGAGGCTTTTGCTGCTCTTAAATATATTATGCTTCCACACGACTATTTGAACTGGAAGCTCACAGGCGAGTACGTTATGGAGTACGGTGATGCTTCTGGTACTGCTTTGTTTGATTCTGCAAACCGCTGCTGGTCTAAGAAGATTTGTGATATTATTGATCCAAAACTTCTTGGACTTCTTCCAAAGCTGATTGAGCCTAGTAGCCCAGCCGGAAAGGTTAGCGCTGAAGCAGCTGCCGCTTATGGTATTCCTGCTGGTATTCCTGTTTCTGCTGGTGGTGGAGACAACATGATGGGTGCTGTTGGAACTGGTACTGTAGCTGACGGATTCCTTACAATGTCTATGGGTACTTCTGGTACTCTTTACGGATATTCTGATAAGCCAATTAACGACCCTGCAAATGGTCTTTCGGGATTCTGCTCAAGCACAGGCGGATGGCTTCCACTTCTTTGTACAATGAACTGTACTGTTGCAACTGAGTTTGTTCGTGGTCTTTTCCAGCTTGATGTTAAGGATCTTGATGCTGAAGCTGCTAAGGCTCCTTGTGGATCTGAGGGTGTTCTTGTAATGCCATTCTTCAATGGAGAAAGAACTCCTAACTTGCCAAATGGACGTGCAAGCATTACAGGTCTTACTTCTGCTAATACTAACCGTGCAAATATTGCACGCGCTTCTCTTGAATCTGCTGTATTTGCTATGCGCGGTGGTCTTGATGCATTCCGCAAGCTTGGTTTTCAGCCTAAGGAAATCCGCCTTATTGGTGGTGGTTCAAAGTCTCCACTCTGGCGCCAGATTGCTGCAGATATTATGAATCTTCCAATCCGCGTTCCAGCATTGGACGAAGCAGCTGCTCTTGGTGGTGCTGTTCAGGCTCTCTGGTGTCTCAAAAACCAGAATGGTAAGTGCGACATCGCAGAGCTTTGTGCTGAGCACATCACACTCGATACTTCAAAGAGTGCAGACCCAATTCCTGAGAATGTTGCAGCTTACGACAAGGCATACGCTGAGTACAACAAGGTTCTCGACCAGGTTGCTCCACTTTACGTGTAAGTAAACAAATAATCTGATAAATTATAACCGTCAGTTCTGTAAATTTTAGAGCTGACGGTTTTTTATTTGCTCAAATATCTGAAATAAAGTAGACTGACTATATGTTATTTTTTAGCATTGCTGCATACACAGCGTTTGGAATTTTTTGTATTTATTGTATTGTCTCAGGTGTAAAAAAACTGAATGAAAAAAAGGCAGAGCAGGAATCACCGGATTATTATGTTGATGAAAAAGAGCATGATGAGGCTATGAAGGCTGCTGAAGCTTTTGAAAAAGGCTACTTTGAACGTATCAGAAACGGAGAACAGTCACAGCAGTTTTTATCTGTTGGTAGTATGATGATTTGTTCACTTTTAAGAAGCCTGCTTGCAGCAGAAGGAATTCCTACTTATATTCAAAACGAGCATGTTAATAGCATGTATTCCCTGAATTCACTTTCAGGAAATTCAGCTTTTTCTATAAAGGTTTTTATTCTTATTGCAGATTACGATCGTGCTTATGAAATCATTTCTGATTATATTTCAGCACACGAAAAAGTTGATGAAGAAAAGACTTCAATAAAATCACCTAAAACAGTTGCCAAAGCAGTTATTTCTGGAATGTTCTTTGTAAATCTACCTGAGGGGGCAGAAGAAAAAGTACATGGCATAATGATTTTACCAAAAATAAACTGATTATTTAAAAAAATTATACTGAATCAATTCAGGGTGGTATTCAAAATGCATGTTATCGTAGATAACCCATTTACCACCCCAGATAAAACCTTCTTCTTCAAAAGCTTGGATTACAGATTCTGGAGGCATCCAGCGGTTTTTTAGAGGAATCAGCATCCAGGTATTCGGATATTTACTTTTTGCCCAGCTCCAGAAAATCTGTTTTCCTTCCTGGCTTTTTGGAAGAATATCCATAGCAATTCCAAGACTGTGAAAAGATTTTCTGTTTGTTCCTTCGATGATTCGCCAGTAGTAAGCATCACAAGATTTCATGTTTGCAAGAAAGTGTTTAACGTCACTATCTGTTTCTGCAAGTTTATTGATTTTTTCTTCGACTCTTTTCAGAGGTACTTCCATACGCTTATGAACGTTAGTTAGTTTACCTAAGAAACTTATTCTTACTATATTAGTTTCTAAAGATCTGCGGGTTTCTGCTGAGTAGAGGGCTTCAAAAAAGAACATAGGCGTGCCGGCACCTTCCTGTCGATTTTCCGTTGATGAAAAATTCTTTATCTGTTCTTTTTCTTCTTCTGTATAAGTTTCTGGATCTATTAGTACTTGTGGATAGTTATATAAGAGTGACCAGTATTTATCTTTATTTGAAAGTTCAGAAGCTGGTAAAAAACTTCCGTTTGCCCAATAAAAATCTACAACCTTTTTAATGGTGCTCTTATCACCCGGAACTTCTGGAATTCCTACGCTGATTTTCCAGTCGCTTATTTCTGTATCAAAATGTTTTTCAAAACTGATATCAGGGTATGCGTGTTCAAAGTATTTCAGGTAACCGATTCCAATAAAGGGCCGTTCCTGAGCAAAAGCCTGTGAGAAAAATAATAGAGATATCAGGAATAAGAGTTTTCGCATAATCAATAACTATTTTACATCCTTGAGATGGCGGGCGTCATTTAAAAGTTCAATTGTAGGAACTGTCAGTTTTCCCGGAGTTTTATCGAATCGAAGAATTGAAATTGCTGTGTGCTGAAAATGGAGTAGGGCACACATATAAGGGAACGGCTGGTTTAGTACGCGAGACATAAATGCAGCGCTGGCTCCACCATGATTAAAAATGGCAAGTGTTTTTTGTTTATCATCCGGACGTGTACAACGGTAGTAAAAACCTTCGCGTTCATAGCCCTGAGTTGCAAGCCATTTATCTGTTTCTTCACCAATCTTATCTGCATCAACTGTTGCAAAATTATTCTTGAAAACCGGATATTCACGCCAGTTTGGACTCTGAAGATTTTGACCACTCCATACTAATTCATCAGCTCCGCTCCAGGGATTCCATTTTGGGTCATACAATTCTCCCTCACAGCCGTAGCGGATTTCACGGATAAAATCGAGAATTTGTATTGGTTTTATTCCTGAGGCTTTGGAAAAATATTCTGCTGTCTGAAATGCCCGGCCCTGTGGAGAAGAAAAAATCTCATCAATTTCTTCTGATAAAAGTCTTTGAGCAGCAACTGCTGCCTGCTTATGTCCAAGTTCTGTCAGACAGTCTTTTTCATAATCAGGATTTCCATGACGTATAAGTATGATTCTCATATTGTAACTTCCTATTTGGGGTAAAATAATTAAAAGCTTTCACTTATAAAAAGTTTTTTGTTTATAAAGATTCTCCTGAGCATTTCTTCTTTTCCATTGATTTTCACATCAGAGCGAAGAAGGGCTTCATCAATACTTAAGCAGCCAACTGCAAGCTGGCCAAGAGGTCGAATATTGGCTTCAAGATCAAACTTACAATCGTTAGTTTTATCATTTAAAACTTCAACCTTATCTGCCATAACATGAAGTGCAATATTATTTTCTTTAATGATTTCATCTGTAATCTTAATTGTAAAATCACAGTCTGAAGGTTTCTTTAAAACTTCAAAAAGTTTTACAGTATTCATAATTCGAACCATAAAATGCTGGCAGGTTCTTTTTTCAATTTCATATGTGTTTGGTGCAGATATTATTTTAAGAAGATCAATTCCCATTGGAAGAGGAAGAACTATAGAACCATAGTCTGCGGTAAAACGTGACAAGAAATTTAAAATCGCATTAAAGCCAATTCTGCTGGTCCATGCACATTCTTCAACTTTGAGGATTGCAGCTTCAGGACTAAATTCATCCTTGAAAATTAAATAAGAAACTGGCTTTCCATTATGCTTAAAAACATAAGAGAATTTTCTATCAATAAATTCCTTTTCAATCTTAAGATGCTCGAGCATCATCGATTCTGTTCTAACGGCTGAAAGATTAAAAGTTGGAGAAAATTGATTATAAATATCCATGAAATCTTTAATGTTTTCGCCAGGCTGCCATCGATAAACTTCGCATTTTTCTTCGGAAGGAAGAGAGTGATAGTCTTTTAAAGCACCCGGATGCATTTTATATTCGTTGATAAAAGGCACTACCTCATAACCAAATTTTCTATAAAATTTATGATTGAACGGATACAGAGATGAAAGTACTTCGCCGTTGCGATAGGCTTCCTTCAGAATCTCATAAAAAATTTCGCGAATGGCTCCTGTTTCTCTATATTCAGGATAAGTTGCAACAGCACCGATACCACCGGTTTTTACAGGTTTTCCATCAACATAAAAATCATAATGATTATTGATTATGCGAGCCATCAGTTTATTATCATCAGAAAAAGCTCCCCAGTCTTCACAGGTTTCTGCTTCGCATTTCTGACGTTCTGACTCAATATTATCTACACGACGATGAAAACAGTATACAAACAGTTTATAGGCGTCAAATCTTTCTTTGCCTTCAAGTTTTTTAATTATCATTTTTGAATTTCCTCTTTAAAAATAATTATAAAATAACAGTATAGATAAATCAAATTGAAAATTGATAAGTTTGAGAATTTCAAAACATTCTATACATTTCGCTACGTTTTTTCGCATCTCTTTACATTTTTCAACATATTCTGTTAAATAGTCTAGTTATGGAAGATTTAGATAAAAAAGAAGGGGCTGCTGCCTCAGAAACTAAAACAGTTCAGATTGAAAATAAAATGGGTACTATGCCGCTCGGTAAACTTTTGATTCAGATTTCATTACCGATGATGATTTCTATGCTGGTACAGGCGCTTTATAATATTGTAGATAGTATTTTCGTTGCACAGATTTCGGAAAATGCACTTACTGCAGTTTCTCTTGCGTTCCCTATTCAGAATTTGATGATTTCTACTTCAGTTGGTACTGGAGTTGGTGTAAATGCGTTGCTTTCTATGAGACTTGGACAGCAGGATAAAAAAGCTGTAAGTGATTCTGCTATGAACGGTATTTTCCTTTATGCTATCACTTGTGTTGTTTTTATTGTGCTTGGAATTTTTGTTCCACGCATTTATTTTGAATCACAGACAAATAACCCTGAAATCATTGAGTATGGTGTACAGTATCTTTCTATATGTATGATTGTTTCTGTAGGTTTATATGGTGCTATTTTGTTTGAGCGCCTTCTCCAGTCTACAGGACGTACTGTTCTTTCTATGATTTCTCAGCTCGCTGGAGCTATCACAAATATCATTTTTGACCCTCTTTTGATTTTCGGATTGCTTGGTTTCCCTAAGCTTGGAATTGCCGGAGCAGCCTGGGCAACAGTTTTAGGTCAGATAGTTGGTTTCGTAATTTCACTTTCTCTGAACCTTACAAAGAATAAGGAAATTAGTTTCAAAATTAAGGGATTCCGTCCTCATGGTAAAGTAATTGCTGATATCTATAAAGTAGGTGTTCCTTCTATTCTGCTTGGTTCTATTGGTTCGGTACTTACATATCTTATCAACTTGATTCTGGGTGCCTTTACAATGACAGCCGTTGCAGTTTATGGAGTTTACTTTAAGCTTCAGAGCTTTATTTTTATGCCTGTTTTTGGTCTTAATAACGGAATTGTTCCTATCGTTGCTTATAATTATGGTGCAAAACGTAAAGACAGAATTATGCGTGGAATTAAGCTCTGTGCTATTGCTGCAGTTTTAATTATGGGTGCTGGTCTTTTGATTTTTGAACTTTTCCCACGTCAGCTGCTTGCAATGTTTAATGCTTCAGAAGAAATGTATGCTATTGGTATTCCGGCCCTTAGAAGAATTGCCCTTCATTTCCCAGTTGCCGCAATCTGTATTACATTGATTTCAGTTTTCCAGGCTCTCGGAAAAGGTCTTATGAGTATGATTGTTTCATTTGTTCGTCAGATAATTGTGCTTCTTCCTGCAGCCTATCTTCTTTCTCTTACAGGTGATGTAAATAATATCTGGTGGGCATTTATTATTGCAGAAGGAGCTTCTGTAATTGCCAGTGCTATAGGAATGCGTATTACTTATAATAAGGACATTAAAACTCTTTAAATTTTGACAGTTTTCATATTTCCGTTATACAATATTAACACTTAATTTGTATGGAGAAGAGATATGAATTTGTTTCAGCTATATATGCTATTTTTTGGTGTTAGTACTGTAATTGGCGTTCCTTTACTATCATCATTCCAGGTTACCCAGATTAAAGGGTCTTCCTGGGCAGACTGGATAAGCGGTCTTGGAGCATCCTTAGGACCGGCTGCCGGAATCTGTGTTGTCATCACAATAATCAGTTATATCATCATGAAGCCACTTCTGAATCTGATTAAGAAAGCCGAAACAGAACCAATAACCGAAGAAGAACAGAGAAGCGTAGATAAAATCCTTAAGAAAATCAGAATCCTTTCAACAGCAGCTCTTATGGCAGGTTATCCTGTTGGTAACGGTTCAACAATCATCATAAAAACAATGGCTGGTAAGGTTAACTATAATAAAGTTGATCTGATTGTCATTATGATTTTGATTCTTTTATATGGTTTTACAGCTGTTCAGTATTCTGTTAACTGTTTTGCAACAGTTTCACGCCGTCAGCTTTATAAACTTAAGCTCATTACTACAGAGGGCTTTAAAACCTCTAAAGTTTCTATGAATCTTGGACAGGGAATTTTAATTGCAAGCCTTACTGTTGCATGGCATGTTTTCTGTTCTGGTTATAGTGCTGTTCGCCACGGCTGGTCTATGGATTTATTTGTTCACAAAGCACTTTTTGGTATTGCCCAGTCGGTGATTTTCTGTGGTCCACTTATCGTTATAACACTTATTCAGCTTCGTCACCGTTTTGCAATTTCAATCAATCAAATTCGTAAACTTCGTACAGAAGGTGATCTTCAGAGCCGTATTTATGTAGGATCTTTCGATGACTTTGGTATTATCATGTCGGAAATGAACCTTCTTATGGATTCACTCCGTACTTCCCTTTTAAAATTGAAGAATGAAGCTGATGCGGTAGATTTAAGTGCAGAAGAGCTTATGGGCCTTACAGAATCATCTTCTTCTGATATTGCTAAGATTGTTGAAAGATTCCAGGAAATGAGTTCTGAGTCTAATAATCAGGCTGAACTTCTTGTTTCTGTAAATGAAGGTGTTACAAAGCTTAGTGCTGATGCTACAAAAGTCAGCGATTTTACCGGTTTCCAGTTTAAGTCAGAAAAAGAAAATGAAAATTCTATGACTGAAATGGTAGATAACTTTAAGGCTATCACAAATCTGATTGAACGGGCACAGACTCTTTCTGATGCGCTTACTGCAGAATCTGTTTCGGGTAGTGCGGAAGTAAAGAAAACTCAGACTGTAATCAATGGTATTACAGAAATGTCTAAGCGCATGATTGAAGTTATCAAGGTGATTCAGGCTGTTGCTTCTCAGACAAACCTTCTTGCTATGAATGCGGCTATTGAGGCGGCACATGCGGGTGATGCCGGAAAGGGATTCAGTGTTGTAGCTGACGAAATCCGTAAGCTTTCTGAATCTACTCAGAACTCTACAAAAGATATCAGTAATCTTATCAATGAAATTGCTAAATCTATGGAAGAAGGTTCTTCGAACATGGAACTTACAAGTAATGCATTCAATAAGATTCAGAAAGAAATTGAAGAGCAGAGTGGTGTTGTTGCAGAGATTTCAAAGACTATGGCTCAGCAGTCAAAGGATGCAAATTCAATTCTTTCAAGTACAAATATTATTGTAAAGCAGATTGAAGACGTTAGTGGTCTTGCTAAGAATCAGGCAAATTATACAGAAGAGATTATGAATGATTTGACTGAAGTAGTAAATCTTGCAGGAAAGGTAAATGATTCTGTTGGTGAGTCAGAAACTGTAGTTAAGAACTTCTCTGAATCGTTCTCTACTGTCCGTGCTAAGGCTGAAGCAAATAAGAAATCTGTTCTTTATATCACTGAAGAAATTAATAAGTTCAAATTATAACGAAAAACCGGGCTTACAGGCCCGGTTTTTTATTAATCAAATTCGATTTGAGTTTTAAGATCGCCGCCTTTGCCGTAAATACAGCAGATGTGGCGGCCTTCGTTTTCTGCGTACTTGCAGACAATTTCTTCTCCTGATTTTACTGCCATTTTATAACTGATACGAAGTTTCTTGAAATCGCGGTTTTCAAAAACCTCTTCTGGAAGTCCTTCAAGGGCATAATCAAGATATGTAAGATTGTGAACATGGTCATTAAAATCTATATCCAGGCGCCGGATTGCAATTGGAGTTTCGCGGGTAAAATTTTCCGGAGCTACAAGTTTTGGAAGCTTTGAATCTTCGTAGGTATGCTTATCTTCCGGCTGGTATTTGTCTATGATTTCCTGAGTGATTTTACATGGGCGGTTTGTATTGAGGTCGAGCAGAATCCATTTTGTAGTGCCTTTTACTGATAGTTCACCGTTGCAATACATTTCAAAGTCACGGGTACAGATGAGCGGATGATTAACCGGTTCTGACCAGGTACGAGCAACGATTTTGTCACCGTATTTAGGATAGGTGATTACATCAATCAGCCAGTCGGTAAGAACCCAGGCTTTTCCGTTGCTGGAACCTTCAAGAATCGCATCTCCGGCAGCGTCTGAATGTTTATTTCCTGAATTTTCAAGAATTTTAAGAATAGAACCAAGCAGCATGTCGCCGTTTTTTTTGTAATCTTCAAGCAGCGGCTGATATTCAAAATCGATAATCACTTTTTATAACCTCTCTGTTTTAGAATGACAAAAAGTGGCTATTTTGTCAATCTATCGAACGCTGCCTTTGGCTTTCCTTCTCCATCAAACAGCAGAGGAACGTCTGTTCGGCCTGGAACAGGGAATCCGTTTTTCCAGCTCATACGGTCGGTAATACCCCAGAGAACGACATCCTTCAAAATGCCGGCTTTAGCTTCTTTCTTAAAGCATTCAAAAATCTGATAGTAGCGTTCTGCCTGCTGCTCAAAAAGCTCTGGTGTATATTCGCGGCGTGGATCGAACTTTCCGTTATTCTGTTCTTTATCCGGGTAAACAGAAATTTCCATTTCTGTAACAATTACGTTGAGTCCAAGGCTTCCGTAAAGTTCGATTGTCTTTTCAATTTCACTTACAGGTGGATTTTCAATGTTGATATGCATCTGAAGGCCAACTGTATCTACAGGAACTCCACGCTCAAGCAATCCTTTTAAGAGATTGTACATTCCCTGGCGCTTTCCAGGAACAATTTCAAGATTATAGTCGTTGATTACGAGGCTTGATTTAGGGAATGCTTCTTTTGCCCAGAAAAAGGCCTTATCAATATAATCAGGTCCGAGAATATCAAACCACTGGGAGCGGTCTGCTCCGTCACGGAGAATAAAGTTCTTATCTGAAATACATTCATTTACGACATCTACAGAGCAGATATCGTCGTGGTAGCGTTCACCAACTGTGAAAATATATTTTTTAAGACGTTCTTCGAGTACTTCTTTGCTTACTTTTTCGCCTTTTTCATCTTCAAAAATCCACTTAGGTGACTGATTGTGCCAGACGAGGGTGTGCCAGCGCATATCCTGACCGTTTGTTCTGGCGAAATCACGGAGGCGGTCTGCCATCTTAAAATCAAAATCATTTTCGCCGTTATAAATCGAGCCCATTTTACATTCGTTTTCGGCAACTACAAGATTAAACTGATTTGCAGCCAGTTCATAATCTGGCAGGCGGCCTGTTGGCAGAGGTTTTGGCTCTGGAAATTTAAATTCAGGGAATTCCGGAGTAGGTTTAAAGTTCTTTTTGAAGTCTGCATAACGGATTTTCATCTTTTCGAAGTGTTCAACTTTTTCTTCTTCAGACATAAGGATAATTCCGCTGATAGCAGCACCAACTCTAAAATAATCTTTATAGCTTTCGAATAATCTTTTCATGATTTTATTATGCTTTGTTTGCAAGAATAAAAATAGCGGGGATTATTCTTAGAAATTGTATGAATCTATATTACAACGTTTTCGTAAGGCAACCGGTTGCTTAAATTTGTATTTATTAACAGAAATTTAGTCTTTAAATAGTGAAATATTTATACACTCGTGATACAATATCATGAGCGTTTCTTCGGATTTTTTGCGCATGGGAGTTTAGTGCAAACTACCCGGTTAAACGTTTAATAGGAGTTAAAGAAAAAAGATGCGTATCAAATCTGTTTTCAGTCACAGTTTTGAAAAGTATGGAAAGGTTCTTACAGGTTATGATGTAACAGACCTTCTCAAGAAACTGGACGACACAACTAAAAAACCGGACAATGCTGTAATTTATGAGCCGGGCGATGCCGGATTGGAAAGTCTTCCAATTGCAAAAGAGTTCAGTGACAATGCTTACGGCGGAATGCCAATCCAGGTTGGTTACTGCAATGGTAACAACACTAAGCTCAACTGTCTTGAATGGCACCGTGGTTCTGAGCTCAACATTCCTTCAAACGACATGGTTCTTCTTCTTGCACCTCTTCAGTCTGTAAAAAATGGAAAACTCAACACTTCTGCTGTAGAAGCTTTCTACGTTCCAAAGGGAACTGTTGTAGAAGTTTATGAGACAACTCTTCATTATGCACCATGTAACGCTGTAAAAAATGGCGAAGTTTCTAAGGAAGGTTTCCGTGTAATTATCGTTCTTCCAAAGGATACAAACACAGAAAAGCCTGCAATTAAAGAAATTGATTTCGAAGATAAGCTTTTGTGGGCACGCAACAAGTGGCTCATTGCTCATCCAGATTCAAGTGAAGCAAAGGCTGGCGCATTTGTAGGCTTGAGCGGTATCAACATTGATATCGCTAAGGCAAAATAGATTTAGATTGTCATTGCGAGGAGCGAATGAAATGAGCGACGTGGCAATCTACAATGTGGATTGCTTCGCTTGCAGCTCGCAATGACGTACAAAGATTTTGAAAAAATTTTATAGGAGTATAATAAATGATTAACAACAAACCAAAAATTAAGATCGGTATCGTAGCTGTTAGCCGCGACTGTTTCCCAGAGTCTCTTGCTGTAAACCGCAGAAAGGCTCTTGTTAAAGCTTATACAGAAAAATATGGCGCAGACGAAATCTACGAATGCCCTATCTGTATCGTAGAAAGCGAAATCCACATGTGCCAGGCATTGGAAGACATTAAAAAGAACGGCTGTAACGCTCTTTGTGTTTACCTTGGTAACTTTGGTCCAGAGATTTCTGAGACTTTGCTTGCTAAGCACTTCGAAGGTCCAAAGATGTTCTGTGCTGCTGCAGAAGAGACTTCTAAGGACGGCGGACTTATCCAGGGTCGTGGTGATGCTTACTGTGGTATGCTCAACGCTTCTTACAACCTCAAACTCCGCAACATCAAGGCTTATATCCCTGAATATCCAGTAGGAACTGCTGAACAGTGTGCAGACATGATTCACGAATTTGCACCTATCGCAAAGGCAGTTTATGCTTTGAACCACCTCAAGATTATTTCTTTCGGACCACGTCCACTCAACTTCCTTGCTTGTAACGCACCTATTAAACAGCTTTACAACATTGGTGTTGAAATTGAAGAGAACTCAGAACTTGACTTGTTCGAATCTTTCAACAAGCACGCTGGCGACGCTCGTATTAAGGACGTTGTTGCTGACATGGAAAAAGAACTCGGAAAAGGAAACAAAAAGCCTGAGATTCTTGCTAAGCTCGCACAGTACGAACTTACTCTCCTTGACTGGGTTGAAGCTCACAAAGGTTACCGCGAGTTCGTTGCAATTGCTGGTAAATGTTGGCCTGCATTCCAGACACAGTTCGGATTCGTTCCTTGCTATGTAAACAGCCGCCTCACAAAGATGGGTATTCCAGTATCTTGTGAAGTAGATATCTACGGATGTCTCTCTGAGTTCATCGGTACTGTAGTTTCTAACGATACTGTAACTCTCCTCGACATCAACAACACTGTTCCACAGGATATCTATGATGAAGACATCAAGGGTAAGCACGGAACTTACACAATCAAAGATACATTCATGGGATTCCACTGTGGAAACACAGCTTCTACAAAGCTCGCATTCTGCGAAATGAAGTACCAGCTCATCATGGCTCGTGCTCTCCCAGTAGAAGTAACAAACGGAACTTTGGAAGGAGATATCGCTCCTGGTCCTATCACTTTCTACCGCTTGCAGTCAACTTCTGACAATATTCTCCGCGCATACATTGCACAGGGTGAAGTTCTTCCAGTTGCTACACGTTCATTCGGTGGTATCGGTATTTTCGCTATCCCAGAAATGGGCCGCTTCTACCGCCACGTACTCATCGAAAAGAACTACCCACACCACGGTGCCGTTGCATTCGGTCACTTTGGAAAGGAACTCTACGAAGTATTCAAGTACATCGGTGTAGCAGTTGACGAAATCGGCTACAACCAGCCAAAGGGTGTTCGCTACCCAACAGAAAATCCTTGGGCTTAAAGCCTAAAATCGAAAATCCGTTAAAAACTGGGCTGCGACAGCGGGCCAGTTTAGGATTATCGAAAGAACGGCTCAGAGGCAAGCTGTGCTTGCCAACCTACGGATCTTATAAAAAGACTGTCGAGAAATCGGCAGTCTTTTTTTTGCTTTTAATTTCAGTATGACTGGTGTCATATGAAAATTTATAAAAAATAGACATTTTATGACCTTGTTATTTGAAGAATCTGATTTACAATTTAAAAAAAATCAAGTGGGAAATAAAATGGATACAAAAAGTTCAGAAAAAAATTTGTTTGTTTCAAAAAGAATTCTTTTATTTAAATCAAAGAAAAATGGATATTTGTTTTTTTGTGGCAATTCAAATAGTTTTTATCAATTGGAAGATGAAAATGTTCCATATGTAAAAAAAATGATTGAAGAAAATGATGATTCGTGTTTGCCAGAAGAAATAAGACAAGATTTTATAAAAAGTGGTGTTCTTCTTAATGAAGATGATGATTCATTTTTTAACAGAATGAAATTTCTGTCTTATAGAATCAGGTTCTCAAAGTCACAACTAGCTCTTACTATTGCTCCGACAATGGCTTGTAACTTTAAATGTGTATATTGTTTCGAAGGAGACCGTGCAAAAGATATTGGTAGTAATAATGTAACAATGTCTGAAGAAACATTAAATCAGCTTATCGAGTTTATTCGCAAGAGTGGTGCAAAGAAACTTAACGTTTACTGGTATGGGGGGGAACCTTTATGTGCCTGGAATAAAATTAAAGAATTTAATGAAAAAATAACATCCTTAAATCTTGAAAAATATGAGCAACGAATTGTAACAAATGGTTCTTTGATTGATGAAGAAAAAATAAAATATTTTGCTGAACAACAGTTTAAACAAATTCAAATAACTTTAGATGGAAAAGAAGAAACTCATAATAAAAATCGACCAATGAAAAATGGGGATAATTCATACCAGTCTGTTATGAAAGCCTTAGATTTAAGTTATAAATATTATAAAGAAACAAATATAAAACTTCCTATTGTTATACGTGTAAATATTAGTAAAGAAAATTCGGATGAATATTATGAATTATACACGAAACTTAATGAAGAATACGAAAACTTATTCTTTGTATATCCTGCTTTTGTAAGAAAGAATAGCAATGGGGATAAACATGCCTCATCTTGTTTGAATTTTACAGACGAGGCTGAATTTATTTTAAAACTTGCAAAAGAAAAGAATATTGGAACCAGCGAACTCTTTCCAAAATCAAACAGACTTATAAGTTGTGGAGCCAATTTGGTTAATAACTATGTTGTAAACTCTAATGGGGATTTATACAAGTGTTGGGAAGATATTGGAGAAAAAAAATACTGTATAGGAAATATATTTGAAGGCACTAAAGATGAAAAAAACAATAATTATGATTATGTAATGACAGCATCCGGGTTTGAAGTAGGAAAATGTAAGGATTGTTTGTTTTTATATTCATGTCTTGGAGGTTGCCCAAGAGTTATATTGAAAAATATTGCTGAAAAGGAAGAAGTAAATTCTATATGTTCAAATATCAAAAAAAATCCAGAGGAGTTTTTGGAAACTTATTTTGAGCTTAAAAAATAATATGGACAGTTTTAAGTTTTAAAACTGTGTATATATATGTACGGTAGGGTTAGATACTGTACAAAAAAAGATAATAACAAAGTATTACACTAACCATAATGCTGTGTTATTAAAAAAAACTTCAAAAAAATAGGAGAAAAAAATGAAAAAAATCGAGGATTTCGGTGTAATGGAATCTTTTGGTATGGATGAAATTACAGTTGATGACATGTTCGATGTTGATGGTGCTTGTTTCTTTAATTTTTTCTGTAGTTGTGATACTGCAGGTGCACATTATACCGTACATCATTGTTAAGACTAAAAAAGAATAATTAATTTATTTCTCCCGTGAAAAAAAATCTTTTTTTTCACGGGTTTTAATAATGGTATTTTATGATCTTTTCAAAAAAAAATTTTAAAAAACAAATTATAAAAAATAAGATTATTCCATATGATTTAGCTACTCTTTCTAAATATTCAGAAGTTGAAGAAATTTCACTTGAACAAATGGAAAATGATCTTGAAGAATTCTGTTATATTCTGGAAAACTGCTATGCAGGATTTGAAGCAGCGAAAATAAAAGGCTTGAATATTGAGAATGAAAAGAAGGCTGTTATATCCAAATTGAATAAGGCTCCAGTTGTAAAGCTCTCAGATTTTGCAGAAAGTCTTTATCAAAATTTTTCGCCATATATATCAGATACCCATTTTACTATTAAATCTTCTAATAAAAATACTTCAATTAATTATCATTTTATTAAAAATTTAAATATTTATTTCTCGGATCTATATGTAATAAAAAAAGATGGAAAAATATTTGTAAATGAGAGTCCAGACAAAGCAATTAAAACAGGAAGCATTGTTCAACTTGAAAATATAGCTGATTATTTATTTGAATATCCGGCTAAAGGTAAAAATATCTATAGATTAGGTATTTTATCCGAAAATAATCAATCTGAAATCATCATAAAAATTAATAATAAAGAGGTTGTTCTGCCGGTTTGCAGAGAATTATCAAATAATGAAGGTTTTTCATTTAAAATTAAAGAGTGTAATAAAGCAATCTGGATAAGATATAATCGTTGTTGCTATAACAATGAAGATCAAAAAGAACAAATACAATATTTTTCGAATTCAGCAGATAAATGTAAAAATAAGGATGTAATTATTCTGGATATAAGAGGAAACCATGGTGGAGATGACAGTTATTCCTTAAAGTTTTATTCTGATTTATATTTTAACAATAAGAAAAAATCTGAAAAATTTTTATGTAAATATAGAGCACCTGAAAAATGGATTTATTCTTTGGCGTCAATAAAAGCAGCTAAATATTCATTAAACAGATTTTGTGATTTATCAGTTCAAAGCAATAAAAAAATGCTAAATAAAATCATAAAATTAGAAAAAAAATTCAATCGAAAACCACAATTACTTATAGAACGGGTTTTAGAATCTAAAGTTGATTTTAAAGAACCTGCATACGAAGGAAAAATCATTATAATCACTGACAATGGAGTGGCATCTTCTGGAGAATCAATTCTTGAACAGGCTTATCTTTTTTTCAAGAAAAAAAATCAGCTAATACAGATTGGAACAAATACTGCAGGATGTGCTTCTTTCGGGAACCTTTTATCTTATCATCTTTCTAACAGTGGTTTGCAGGTCACCTGTGGATTTACCGATTTTTCTGAAAATGTATCAAAATCAAAAAAATTTAAAGGCGAAGGTAAAGGGTATTATCCTGATTACTGGTGTAGTGTAAAAGATTTGAAAAAAACTATTGAATCTGTTTTGAATCTGAATAACGAAGATAACTTATTTAAGTTTATAAATGATTTGGCTCTTGAGTAAAACAATTATGGGAAATGCTACCTGACAATATTTTATAATTTTGTTGGGTTGTAAATAAAAATATTAAAAGGATTAGAAAATGGACTATAACAATCGTTTTTATTTATTTGATACAGAAAAGAATAATTATTTATATGATAATTTTACAAAAGAAATATACAATATAGAAAAGGAAGTTTCGGAAAAATTTAAGGAAATACTTGAAAAAAATACTGATAATTTTAATTTATCTGATTTTCCGGAAAATTCCCGTCAGGATATACAAAATCTTATTAACGCAAAAGAAAAGACTGTTCCTACTTTTCGTCAAAAGAAATGTTTTATAACAATAAATGTTTCAAATAAATGTAATTTGAATTGTATTTATTGCTACAGAAAACACGAAAATAAAAGTCATCTTACAAAAGAAAATCTTCTGGAAATTGTTGAATTTGCCACTACAAAATATATGCCAGAAGCACCTGAGTATATTTTTAGTTTTGGTTTTACATCTGAACCTTTATTAGATTTCCAATTGTTAAAAGACTTTGATGAGATAATAGCAGATCATGAAGGCTTTTTATTTAAGCATGAGGATTTTATTAAGATTTCTGAAAAACAATTATTTGAAAAACTACCGATTGAAATACAGGAAAAATATAAGTCTGAAAGATGTGATAAACCTGGCGAAATTGAAGATTCTTATTTAAAAATATTAAATCAAATCCTGAAAAATGAGTCGTTGTGGAATTACTGGCAGATACAAAAAGATGAATATGTAAAATCAATGATTGCTTTTTCAAATAAGCTTTTTAAACAAAAAAGTGCCATGGCAAACAGAATTCTTCTTAATGAGCAATTCGAGGGGCTGATTAAAGAGCCAAAAGTAAAATATTATACTTTATTCTTCTATTCAAACGGTACTCTTTTAAATCAAGAGCATATTGATTTTATAAAAGGCATGTATAAAACAGATTTCTGGATTAGTATTGATGGACCTGAATACATAAATAATTATTCAAGAAATTATGCAAACGGAAAATCTTCATTTAACGATGTAATAAAAGGAATTGAATTATTACAGAAGAATAACATTAAAGTAAATATCAATAGTGTTATTACTCCAAAAAATATAAATCTTTTAGAAATTGTCGATTTCTTTAAAAGCTTAAAAATAAACTCTATGAATTTTCAACTGGTACGAAGTGAAAATCTTAAATTCAGTAAGGAAATACTTTATGAGTATTTAGCAAACTTTGATAAACTTTTGGAACGAGTAATAGATGGAATAAAGAATAAAGATTATTTTTATATAAATTTCCTAAAACCACATTATTTCTTTGATGCATTGCAAAATTATTATACAAAAGGATTTACTACCAAAAGATGTGATTGGGGTGAAAAACTATCGGTAAATGCAGAAGGAGAATTATATCATTGTGAATCTACTGTTGACCTGGAACAAAAGATAGGAACCTTTAGAGACAATATTACTTATGCAGATATTGAAGATAATAAAACCGTAGATCAAAAAGAAAAATGTAAAAATTGTTTTGCAAAAAACTTATGTGGCGGTACCTGTTATTATTACACGCTGCTTACAGGAAATGAAATAAATGAAATTGAATGTATTTACAGAAAAGAGATAATAAAAAAAGTATTTAAATTTTATGCAACTTTGATGGAAATGCATGAACTGAAGTCTGTTATGAATATTGTTACTGGTAAACAAGAAGTAAATAATTTTATTAATGAAAACAAGAAACTTCCAGTTAATAAAAAGTTTATTCTTGAACAACAGAAGTTTGATAAGCTTGACGGCTGGTTTAGCGGACTCTCAAGAGCTATATTTGATAGCATTCTCAGTCTTCAAGAAAAAAATAGCATTTTGGGAAATTGTTTTGAAATTGGTACCTGGAAAGGTAAATCGGCAATTGAGATTGCAAAATTCTTACGAGAGAATGAAAGATTATTACTGATAGATCCATTGTTAGAAAATAATAAAGAAGAAATTTTTGCTAACTTGAAAGACATCACTGGTAAAGATGAATCTTTTCTTCAGATTTATTCTGGTTATTCAGAAGAATTTGATTATTATTCCGAAGAAAAAAATTATATGAAGAAAACACGTTTTATTCATATTGATGGATGTCATGTTGGTGAAAGTGTTTACAATGATTTGGTTTTGGCAGAAAAATTACTATCTAAAGATGGCGTTATTGTTGTAGATGATTTCTTTAATATTGAATATCCACAAATTACAGAAGCAACCTATAAGTACCTGAGTAATAACGAATTTACATTAAGACTCTTCCTTGCAGGTTCAAATAAAGCGTATTTGTGTCGCCCAAATAGTTATGCATTTTATTATGATTTTTGTATTTCAATGCTGCAGAAAGAACTATTGGTAAGGAGCTATGCTATGAAAATTATGAAGACTTCTCCAATTGGAGATAGTTTAACAATTTCACTCAAACCCTTTGATGCAAAAGCAGATTTACCAAATGGTTTTCAAGGATTTGACTGGGCTCAGGATAAAATTGAATATATAGGATATAAGAAATAAATGGGGTTTATGAAATATATACAACAACTTGATCAGAGTGACTGTGGCTGTGCTTGTCTTGCAATGATAGCAAGCTACTTTAAATGTCAGGTAAGTTTAAAAAGAATCCGCGAAGTGTCTGGAACAGATAAAAACGGTACAAATTTAAACGGTATGATTATTGCCGCGAAAGATCTTTCTTTTAATGCACGGGCCTTGAAAGGTGAAAAAAAACATATAACTCCTGATTTACCGGTACCCTTTATTGCTCATGAAGCAGTAGCAGACAATGGTAATGAATTTTTTCATTATGTTGTAGTTCGCAAAATAACAAAGAAACGAGTATATATTTATGATCCTGATATTTATAGAAATAAATGCTCACTTTCGATAGAAGATTTCTGTAAAGAATGGACGGGATATTGTCTTTTTCTTACCCCTTCTTCTGATTTTAAAATTACAAAGGAAGAAAAAAGAAATTCTCTAGGTCGTTTTCTACCTATTTTGAAACCACATATGGGTTTATTATCTGTAGTGAGTATTGTCTCTTTTCTTCTTATTTTATTTGGAATTGTTACATCCTTTTATTTCCAATATGTAATTGATGAAGTAATTTACTCAAACAGTTTATCTACTCTTACTGTGCTTTCTGTTGGGGTTTTGATATTATCGCTTTTCAGAAGTTTTTTAACTGCAATAAGAAGTTATATGTTAAATGTATTTTCTACAAAGATTGATTTTCATTTAATATTTGCTTATTTCAGTCATGTAATGAAATTACCTGTTTCTTTTTTTGATACAAGAAGAACAGGCGAAATCTTATCGAGAATGCGCGATGCACAAAAAATCCGTACTACATTAACTGATGCTGCCATTACTGTAATTATGGATACGTTAATGGTATTTGTTGTTGGAGCAATTCTTTTAATAAAAAATAAAATGCTTTTTGGCATAGCTGTAAGTATGGTGCCAGTTTCGTCAATTATTATTTGGATTACCGCAAAACCTTTTGCAAAACAATACAGAAAATATACTGCAGAGAATGCAAATGTGGATTCTTATTTAGTTGAAACTATGAATGGCGGAACAACAATAAAAGCTCTGAATGCCAGTGAATATGCTTTTGCTGAATATGAAAAATTGCAGACAAAATCAGTTTGGACATATTTTAAATTAAATGTCTGGCAAACGATTAGAAATATTTTTACAGATTTCTTTAGTGAAAGCGGTACAAATCTAATTTTCTGGGTTGGAAGTTTTTTGATTCTGAAAGGTAAAATGAGTTTAGGTGAACTGTTCTCATTTAACGCACTTCTGGCGTATTTTTTAGGACCTTTAAATCGTTTAGTGAATCTTCAGCCAAAGGTACAGGAAGCTCTTGTGTCAGCAGACAGAATTATGGAAATTCTGGAATTAGATGAAGAATTTGAAGAAAATCCTGAAAAATCAAGAATTAGCAGATATATCCGGCCTGAAAAGATTGAAGGTGAATTACAAATAAAGAATGTAGATTTTACTTATGGTACCCGAAGACAGATTTTATTTGATATTAATGTTTCTATAAATAAAGGCGATTGGGTAGCTTTTGTTGGAGAAAGTGGAAGTGGAAAATCAACTCTTGTAAAATTATTATTAAAATTTTATAAGCCTCAGAATGGTGATATCGTTCTTGATAATAACAATCTCGAGGATTTGGATACTTTTTATTTAAGAAGCAAAATTGGATATGTTCCACAAGATATATTTTTGTTTTCAGGAACAATAGCAGATAATATTTCACTTCATAAATCTAACGCAACGATTGAAGATATTATTGAAGCCAGCAAGAAAGCAGGGGCTCATGAATTTATAAGTAAACTACCAGGACGATACAATACCATATTATCTGAAAGGGGGTCATCATTAAGTGGTGGAGAACGCCAGCGTATAGCTTTGGCCAGGGCACTTTTAGGAAAACCAGAGTTACTGATTTTTGATGAAGCCACCAGTAGTTTGGATAATATCAGCGAACGAAGTATTCATGAAACCTTAAAGAACTTAAGAAAAGAAAAAGTTACTACTATTCTAATTGCTCATAGACTTACTACTGTCATAAATTGCGATAAGATTTTTGTTATGGAACATGGAAGAATTGTTGAAGAAGGAACTCATGAACAGTTAAAGGTTAATAAGGGGCTGTATCAAAAACTTTGGGAGAGTTCAAAATGAGTGAAAAAGTAGTTACAACAATAAAATTTGATGATTTCAAATTCAGTAGAGATTTTTTTGATTTAAAAATTTCAAAGAAATACTATAGATTTGTTTTTTTAGTATTAGCCTTTATTATATCTTTTTTTATTTGGATGATAGTTTCTAATTTTGATATTGTTGTAAAAGGAAACGCTGTAATACGTCCGAAAAATGAAGTTTCAATAATAAAAATCCGAAATAGTGGAATTGTTAGAGAAAAAAATTATGTAAATGGCTCTATTGTAAAAACAGGAGATCTTCTTTTTTCTCTTGATTCTGATGTAATTATGTCAGACATTGAAAATACGAAGCTCCAAATTCTACGAAATGAAAACAAGCTTGATGTTCTTGATAAATTAAAAAAAATTATTGAGAGTGAAGAAATTCCTAATGAAATTGATGAAGCAAGTATCAGGGCAAATATATATTTTTCTGAGAAAAATCAAAAGAAATTATATTTTGAAAAAGCAGATATGTTATATAAAAATGAAATTGCATTACCTGATGCTTTAACTTACAGTCAGAAAATCTTTGAGTTAAAAAATGAGAGGGATATAGCTAAGGCAGATTTAGATAAATTTTCTGCTGATTTTATGTATTCTCTATTGTTAGAGAATTATAATCTACAAAAAGAAAAGGCAGATTTAGCCCAGAAATTAAAACAATTGGAAGAACAATTATCGCAATGTGAAATAATTGCAACTAAAGATGGCATTGTTGAAGAATTAACGACTTTCAGTGTTGGAGATTTACTTGGAAGTGGGGAAAACATAATTAGAATAGTTCCTTTAAATTCTGACAATATAAAAGCAATTGTAAATATTCTTGAAAAAGATATTTCGGATATAAAAATTGGACAGGAAGTAAAAATTAAACTTTCTGCATTCAATGAACATGAATATGGACAGATAAAAGGTTATGTTTCCAGAATCGGAGCAGATACTATATATGAAAATAATGTTCCTTATTACCAGATAGATATTGAAATTAAAGATAGTACTATCAAAAGTAAAAAAGGAACATTAAGTTATCTTAGACCCGGTATGACTGGAATTGCAAGAATAAAAGTAAACCAGAAGAAACTTATGGCTTACGTTTTAGAAAAAATTAATTTAAAGGATTAGTAATCCAGTGTGATGTTTCCAGAGGAGGTGCGGAGTTTGATTTCTGCACCACCGCCGTTGTAGTCCATTTTGTAGCTTTCGCGAGGGTTCAGGCGGTTGTTGTTGAACTTGTCGCGGAAGGTGCCGGAAGTGCATGAAGCATCTACTGAGAATTTAGCACGCATTGGAATGTAAAGATCGATGTTTCCGCTTGAGCATTCTATTGAAGAGCTGGCGGTTGGTTCTGTTTTGAGTTCAAGGGCAACGCCACCGCTTGAATTGTGGGCATCAAAATAATCGCAGTCGAGTTTCTTTACAGAGATTTTTCCGCTTGTTGATTTAAATTCTGCATATTCGCAGGCAAAGTCTTCAATTTCTATTTCACCGCTTGTTGAGTGGATTTCTCCTGTTTCACCAGTAAATTTCTTTAATTTGATGTCTCCACTGCTTGAAGTAACATTTAATTCATCTGAATCCAGGTTGTAAAGGTCGATATCACCACTGCTTGAAGTAATCTTTATATTGTCAGAAAAAAGTCCTTTTTCAGAATTAATTTCACCGCTTGAAGCTGAGAGTCTGATTTCATTTTTAGCTGAAAGCGGACGTTCAATATTTATTTCTCCACTGGAAATCTTAATGGAGATTTCATCGAAGTCTTTTTTTTGTGGAACGTAAACAATTACTGTACAGTTGAGGCCTGTTGGATCCGGGAAAAAGCTGACACCCTTTCTTACAGATTCTATATAAAGTGTTGATCCGGAAACTGAAACTTCCGGAATATATTTTTTATAGTTGCAGTAGATTTCAACTTCTATGCTTGTGGTGTCATAGGTTTCTTTGATTGTAATATTCTCTGAAGTAAGTTCAAATTCAAGATTTTCTAAGGCATTTGCACCGAACTGTTCTTTTTTAATCAGATTTGGAAGGGCAAAAAGTCCAAATGTGAGTGAAGCAAGAATTATTGTTGTGAAAAGTTTTTTCATTATGATACCTCTTATTGAATTCAACACTCCGTAGGGCGGGAAATGTTACTTCCATATTTAATATATCAATTTTAGTTTTATTTGTGTATATTAGACTTATGAAGAACAAGAAAAATAATGAGCTTGCAGTTTGTGGTTTTGCAACTGTTAAAAAGCTCGAGAAAAATCATCCGGAGAAGATTACCCGCCTTTATTTTACAGAAGAAGTTGCCCCTAAATTCGGCGGTTTATGCAAAAAGCTGGCTAAGGTGCATGGAATATATAATCAGAAGCCGGCAGCCGACTTGGAGAAATTGAGTGGAACGGTGCATCATCAGGGTGTTGTTGCAATGATTGAGGCACCTCAGATTGAGCCTCTGGACAGCGATATTACAGATGGTTGGATTGAGCGTGGTGAGAGTGCCGTATTGCTGGACCGCATTGGCAATGCAAATAACTTTGGTGCCATTGTAAGAAGTGCTGCTTTTTTTGGAATAAAGAATATTGTGATTCCGAATGACGAAGCTCAGAGCTCTATTACTACCAGCAGTTATCGTGTAGCAGAAGGTGGAATGGAATATGTAAACATCTATAGCGTAAATTCAAGTGTACGATTACTCGAAGCGCTTTCCGGAAAAATGCTTCGTGTTGGTACAGATCTTAGTGCAAAAAAGCAGGTTAGTTATTTAAGCACCGCAGATGCTCGCAAAAAGCCAATTCTAGTTGTACTTGGAAATGAAGAGCATGGAATTAGTGAAGCAGTGCGTAAAAACTGTGATGAGCTGGTTATTATTCCTTGGGGCGGTATGTCAGAAGGTGTGAGTGAAAGTCTTGTAGACAGCCTTAACGTTGCGCAGGCTTCAAGTATTATTTTTTACGAAATGACAAAAAAATAACCTGTTAGTAAAAACTAACTTCCCGATTTGGGAAAATTTCAGTATATTATAAAAAGCAAAGGGGTTTTTTATGAAGAATTATTTTGATTTGACCGGTCAGGTTGCTGTTGTAACCGGCTGTTCTACAGGTCTTGGTGTTCAGATGGCTAAGGCTCTTGCTAATCAGGGAGCTAAAATTGTTGCCATTGCCCGCCGTAAAGAATTGATTGATGCAGTTGCAAAAGAAATTGCAGATACATATAAGGTAGAAGCTGTTGGTATTCAGTGTGATATTACTGATACAGAGCGCGTAAACGCTGTTGTTGATGAAATCATGGCTAAATTCGGCCGTATCGATATTCTTATCAACAATGCTGGAACTGGTGCTGTTGCTCCTGCTGAGGACATTACAGATGATCAGTTCTACAACGAAATCAATATTGATATGTTCGGTTCTTTCCGCATGGCTCGTGCAATTGCTAAAAAAGCTATGATTCCTGCAAAGTACGGACGCATCATCAACATAGCTTCTATGTATGGTCTTGTTGGAAATAAAGTTGCTCCATGTTCACCTTATCATGCAGCTAAGGGTGGTGTTGTAAACATGACTCGTGGTCTTGCAAGTGAATGGGGAAAATACGGCATCAATGTAAACGCAATCTGCCCGGGTTATTTCTACAGCCCGCTTACAAAAGAAACTCTGGATTCAGATTTCTTCCAGCAGAATGCTCAGACAATGATTCCTCTCAGCCGTTATGGCAACGAAGGTGAGCTTGATACAGCAGCACTCTTCCTTGCCAGCCCGGCTTCGAGCTATGTAACAGGTGTAATCCTGCCGGTTGATGGCGGCTACACTGCTATGTAGGCGACAATTAGAACAGTGAATCTTTAATTTCACTTCCATCGGCGAAAGGTCCTGCAACAGGCTTTTCGCCGCGTTTTTTTCCAAAGAAGTCGATATTGAAAATAATAGGACTTCCATCTGGATTTTCGTAATTCTGTTCCGGTTCAAAGGCTGGAGCAATATCTTCAGTGTGCATCAGCTTACATAACATAGCATCAGCTGGAACTTTACCTGTTGAAACCAATTCATAAAGATTTGTTTTAAGATAAATCTTACCATCCTTTTCTTCACAATCAATTTCTACATTATTTTCAGAATTAACGTAAGCATCAGTTTCTTTTGACATTGGTTTTGCACCATTGAAATAAAGGTTTCCGCCAGCCCATACAGGAAGTTCACTGTAATAACGGTCTGTAGTTTCTGAACCCATTCCGCAATAGCCTTCAAACTGAGCTTTCCATTCATCAAAAGTAGGATAGTTATTATAAGGAACAGTTCCTACAACAAAGTTTGAATCATCCCAGTCGTTCTTTTCATTTGCAACCATGCGAGCTTTGAATTCATCGCAAATTGGTTTCTGAATAAAGATATTATTGTAGAATTTACAGTCTCCATGAAGAATAGTCATAAAACCTGCAACTTCTGTGCGGTGCTTCATGTGGTATGGAGTGTAGCGTGGAGAAGGGCGGTTTGGAGCACCGTTATTACAGCCTCGACCAACTGCAGTAAAACTTCCTGCAAGAATATTATGAATTACAGCAACACCCTGAGTAGCAAGTTTGAGAGCACGTGGAGAAAGGAAGATATTGTTGTCTACAAGAGTTGGTCCATGTGAAACTTCAATAAAGAGGTCTTCTGCAACTTCGGCCTTAATTTCCTTACCAGGATGCTGTGGAGGAATATTGTCGTGGAAGAAGTTCTGTGTTACGCGTGTTCCCTGAGCCTGCCAGTCGAGCCAGATACCGCGTGTACAGTGATGAATATGGTTACGGCGGTAAATACAGTCGATTGCAGCATGCATTTTGATACCACCAATTTCGGCACCAGCAAGATTCTGTTTATTATTGATGTGGTGAATGTGATTATTTTCAATCAGAGAGAAAACTCCACCAAGGTGACCTACAATACCTGTCTGACCGCAGTCGTGGATTTCACAGTTACGGATGATATGTGAACCTATGCGTTCTTTAGACCAGCCTTCAACCTGAGCCTGGCAGATACAGTCGCGTTCTGTCTGAGTTCCGTCCTTGTATTTTGTCTTAAGCCATTTGTTATCATTTTCCGGCTGAAGATATTTTCCTAGAGATATTCCGGAACATTTTGATTCATAAATCTCACAGTCTTCAATAATCCAGCCCTTAGACCAGTGTGGACCAACCATACCTTCCTGGTAAGCTGTTGGAGGTGCCCACTGAGTTGCAGCCTGAGAAACAACAAAACCGTTCAAAGTAATGTAGCCTACTCCTTCTTTTGAAGGATAGAAGCCGTTTCTGCGAACGCTGATTTCAATATTATCTTTTGAAGGATCTCTTCCTAAGAAGTTTGCATAGAATACAGTTTCGTCTGTAGAAGTATCCTGCTCGGCATACCATTTGTAGCGGGAAAACTCTGTATCCCATGCAGAATCACTAGGTTCAGCCTTTTTTACTTCATCAAGAGACTGAACTTCGTACATAGATTTTCCGTTGAGATATACATCTCCGGTATGAGCAATAAAGTAAGCAATAAACCAGTCGCCGCTTACGAGAGTTGTGTAAGGGTTATAATCACCGAAAATCTTGTTTGAAACGCGGGCTGTATAAACAGTACCATCTACTTTAGTCCAGCCAGAAAGAACTTCAGCTCCAGTGATATGAGCTTCTCTAGGCTTTGCAGAACGGTAAACAATAGGCTTACCTTCTTCTCCTGCATTTTTAGGATCTACATATTCGCGGTATATACCTGGAGCAACAATTACTTCATCTCCAGCAACTGCAATATCAGCTGCCTGCTGAATTTTATTAAAAGGCTTGTTTTCTGAACCATCTCCGCCTGCAGCTGCTCTGCAATCAACATAATATTTCATATAGACACTCCTGAAAAAATTATATTACAGTATAAATGATACTGTATATAAGGGAATTTCCTATAAGAAAGTTATAAAAATATAGTAGAAATGTCTTGTCTTATTTTGATTATTTGTGATTTGAAATAATAAACTATTTTAAAAATAAGAGATTCAAAGAACACTGTTGGTTATTATTGAGGTTATTATGAAGTATTTAGAGAAATTAAAAGATTACAACGAATGGAAGAAAAATAATGAGGATTTTTCTTTTTTTGATTATTTACCAATTAAACTGACCATTGAACAGTTATTATTAGCAAGTCAATTATTTTTGCCAGAAATCAGTATAGAGGAGAATTGCGTTTTTATAAAACAAAGTAGACAATATAAATTTTTGCATAAATATAAAAATCAATTTAAAGAGAAATCGTCTTTGGAAAAATATATTAATTGTTTTTTTCTTGAATGTATTTTTCAATGTGAAACAGACAATGATAAGCAGAATGTAAAAATGTTGGCAGAAGTCATAAAAACTGCTTGGGAGGCATATTTTTACAAAAACTATCCAGAATTTCAGATGAGAGTTGAAATTTACGAAGATGAATTCGATGGATGGTGTATAACGTGTTTTACCAATATTTCATAGTTCGAAAATGATAGATATGCCATTTTAAGTTAAGACGAAGAAGATAATTCTGATGAAGTGATTAGAAGAATATTGGAACAATATAATAATTGTAAAAAGCGGGTAAAAAAAATGAAATCGAAAATTATTTTAGTATAAAAAAATGGAGATCTCAAAGTGATTCTAAAATTTGGACTATTTTTTAATATAAAAAATATAGATTCTTTTTGTAAAGATGAATTATTTGATTTATCAAAATATTCAAATTTAAGTATAAACTTTATTCATGAAAAAAGATCAAAAGATGAAATAAAACCATTAAACAATGTTACTGGGTTAAAAAAATATGAGGGATATCTTTTCCGGCAAAAAGATTCTTTCGTTGTTTATGTAAATAATATTTCAGATAATTGGATTACAAATATTGAATTTACTTGTGCAAAATACGGATATGAAGGGTTATATATTTTTGTAGATAATGAATCAATGTATCCTGCTTATGAATTATATTATTTTAATGGTGCCAAAAAAAGAGTTATTTATAGTATGAAAGACGGGGAGCGCTGGGTGTTTTTCGAAAATGGACCCGAACAAGATTTTGAGATGGGGGATTTATATAAAGAGCGTGGAACTACTAAGAAGTTTAATTATGAAAAAATGAAGAACTTTTGTATGAATCTTGGAGTTAATATTGAAAATCCTGATTTATTGATTCCAATTGATACAATTTATCATTCTTATGTAGAATAAATTAATTTTGTCTTAAGAATATAATATTATAAATTCTAACTGTGATATATAAAAATCAGAAAACCTCGATATAATTTACCTGAAAATTATATCGAAGTAGGTTCTTTGACATTTCGAAAACACGACTCAAATAAGTCATGGCGATTTGAGTCGTAAAGAAAATACATTTATAATACGAAAGTGTATTTTCTTTACGAAAAAGTAATAAGAAGAAAAGGGTAAGAGATTGGAGCTGCGCCGAAGGCGTTCCGGAGCGAATGAAATGAGCGCAGGAATGGAGCGGAAGCGGAACAGCGGAAAGCGCGACCGGCTGCTAAGATTATTTCTCGTAAATAGGCTCAAAATCCTCGGCTGGATGTCCGCAGATAGGGCATTCATAATCGGCAGGGAGTTCGGCACCTTCATATTCGTAACCGCAGATTTTGCAGCGCCAGCCGATAATCTTTTTGTCTGGTTCGGCTGCAGCACCTGGCTTAGGCTTAATATCCTTATGATAATCAGCATAGGTAAGAGGAGCTTTATCACTTAAAACCTTAGAATCTTCAATTTCAGCAACAAAAAGAGTATGAGTACCTAAATCCTGAGAGCTGATAACCTTACAGGTAAACAGGGCGCATACCTGACTGTTCAGATAAGGGTTTCCATTGGCATCGAGGGAATGCTCGAAATCAGCGAATTTATCTACATCACGGCCACTCTGAAAGCCAAAGTGCTCAATTGTAGGGAATGTAACTGATTTATCGAGGACAGAAAGGGCAAAAGTTCCGCACTCTTTAATCTGACCGCAGGTGTAATTCTGATTGATTACAGTAATTGCAAGACGATTAGGATTTGCAGCAACCTGCATACAGGTATTTGTAACACATGCATTGATTTTTTTGTCATCATGCGAGCCGAGAATAAAAACACCGTAAGAAAGAGAAAAAAGAGCTTTTGGATCCATAGGAACTCCTGTATATAGTTTGAATTTGATTATAAGATGGCTTTTTCATTCAGGCAATCAAAAAAACTGAATATAACAGAATAATAAGAACTTAAAAGTAAAAATGTAACCAAATTTGAGTAACACTTTTTAAATGGAAGGATGTTATAATCCATGGTAAAATAACAATAGGTTTAAAACCAAGGAGTTATCAGTATGAAGAAATTAACAATTCTTTCAATTTCGGCTTTACTGGCAGCAATGATTTTTACAGGATGTGCCTCTAAGCCAAAAAAAAGTGCAAGTACAAAATCGGAATCTAAAAAACGTGTAATTTTTGTATCAAAGAACGGTTTTTCAAAGAATCTTATTGAATTTGTAGAAACTCCTACCGCAGAAAGAGATTCAGCTTTTTCAAAAGCTTCTGTAGAACAGCCTGTTGATTTGATGGCATTCTATATCGCCCAGACAGAAACAACTTATGCCCGCTGGTATGAGGTTTATACATGGGCAAAAGACAATGGCTATACCTTTGCTAATCCCGGTCGTGAAGGAAATAAGGGTGTAGATGGTGCAGCTCCAACTGGTACAAATCAGCCGGTAACTATGATCAGCTGGCGTGATGCAATTGTATGGTGTAATGCAGCAAGTGAAAAAGATGGTCTTGGTCCAGTTTACAAGTACAATGGTGCAGTGCTTAAGGAAGCTGATACTGCAAAGGATGGAGATGGAAAAGCTGAAAATGCAATCATCGATCTTACTGCAGATGGATACAGACTTCCTACAGAAGCTGAATGGGAATTTGCTGCACGTGGAGGAGATCCGGCTTCTGAAATCTGGGCTAATGTATCAAATAAGAATTTAGCTTCAGTTGCATGGTATTCAGACAATTCTGATGGTGTAACACATGATGTTATGACAAAAGATGCCAACACTTTTGGAATGTATGACATGAATGGAAATGCCTGGGAATGGTGTTATAATGCATGGCCTGCAAGTATTCAGCGTCGTATTATGCGTGGCGGAAGCTATAGAAAAACAGCAGAAGGCGTAACTGCAGTTTCAAAAGATGCAGCACCAGTTACAAGAGTTTATGATGATGTTGGTTTCCGTGTAGTTAAGTACGCACTTTCTGCACGTGATGCAAAATAAGCCTGAAATCGATAATCCGAGAAAACAGGGCTCAGAGATAAGTTGTGCTTGCCTCTGAGCCCTTCTTTTTTATTCTTGCAAACTCTGACCTTTCTGTTAAAATAAAGATTAAGATTTTAAAATCGGAGTCAAATATGCTTAAATTCATTGTCAAATTGTTAAAAGCATTGAACAGCAATTCACATCCTGGTGAAATTGCTCATGCGGTTTGTTTGGGAATGCTGCTTGGATTCCTTCCTAAAAACAACATTTTCTGGTTTATCATAACCGTTTTTGTATTATTTATGAGAATAAACAAGGGTGCACTTGTTCTTTGTACACTTTGTTTTTCATTGCTGGCGCCATTGTTCGATTCACTGTTTGATACAGTCGGCTACTGGTTCCTTACACTTCCAAAACTCGAACCGGTTTTTGCATGGCTGCTGGATATTCCTTTTGTAGGCTTTACTAAATTCAATAATACAATAGCCTCAGGTTCACTTTTATGTGGACTTGTTCTTTATATTCCACTTTATTTGATTGCCAGACTGCTGATATGGCTCATACGAAATAAGATTGTTCCTGTTCTTCGTAAAACAAAATTTGTTGTTTTCCTTTCGAAGATTCCGCTTGTAAAAAAAGCAGCTGCTCTTGCAGCCAAGAAGGACTAAGGGGGCAATAAGATGAAAAAGATACCATCACTTTTCAGAAAGAAATATACAGCTAAGAAACTCGAGAAAAAAATCTATAAAAGACTTTATGTTCCTGAAGATAAAAAATATGTAAAAGGCCTTTTTACTGAAATTGAGAAAAAGGGTGCTAAACAGATTCCAATTTTTGCAATTCCACCAGAAAAAGCAGAACAGCTTGCCAAGAAAGATATGAAACGTCTTAAAGCACTGGCAAAGCAGATAAAGAAACAAAAAGGACGTGTAAACTTTGTTCCGCTTATCGTAACAGCTGCCTTTATTGTAGCAATTCCAATCTGCTTTATTACCTTCAAAAATATAATCGTAAAGAAGGGAATTACTTATGCCTGCGAGACTATTTTTGAGGCAAAGTGTGATATTCAGAATGTAGATTTTAAGCTGCTTGATTCATCACTTAAGATTAAAAAGCTTGAGATTGCCAATAAAGACGATTATATGAAAAATCTCGTTGATATTGGATCAATTACAGTGGATTTTGATTTAGGACAGCTTTTAAGAAAGCGTTTTGTTGCAGATGAACTTTCTGTACTTGGTGTTGATACAGGTACTGAAAGAAAGACTTCTGGAGAACTTCCACCTAAGAAAGAAAAGAAAATCAAAAAGCAGAAGGAAAAGGCAGCAAAAGAAGCATCTGAATCTAAGCTTGGACAGGTGATTGCAGAGAAAAAAGCAGTTGCAGCTAATTCTCTGGAAAGCAATATTACAGGGCTTTTCAACCAGCTTAATCCTGAAACTTTGATGAATAATTTTTATTCACAGCTTCAGACTCCAGGGCTTTCTAAGCAGGTTCAGGAGCAGATTCCTCAGATTGTTGCAAAGTGGCAGGCTAAGCCGGCAGAGGTTCAACAGACAGTCGATGAGCTTCAGAAATCTGTTAATGATATTATGAACTTTGATTACAGTGCAGTTCAGAATAATCCGCTTAAGATTAAAGAATTCATTGAAAAAATTGATTCAACCAAGAAGAATATTGAAAAGGTGAAGAATGATGCTAATGGAGTTCTGAAAAACTTTAATGCAGATATAGCCGAAGCAGATGGACTTAGAAAGAGCGTTCAGAATGCAGTTACACATGATATGAACTTTGCAAATTCTGAAATCAATAAAATCAAGTCTTTGAATATTTCAGATGGAACAAAGCTGATTAGCGGAATGTTTGAAAATGTTGCCTGTGATGTGCTTGGAAAATATTATCCTTATGCAATGAAAGGTGTTGATTATATTCTTGATTTGAAGACAAAACAGGGTAGTAAGCCTAAAGAAGCAAAGGTTAAGAAAGAGAAAAAGAAGTATTCTGTAAAGCGTGCACCAGGTCGGGACATCTTCTATAGACAGGATAAGGTTCCTGCTTTGTGGATTAAAAAGATGGCTGGTTCAGGTCCTAACTTCTTTGCCCAGGCTACAGATATTGCAAGTAATCAGGATATAATAAATAAGCCGGCTAAGATTGATTTCAATATGGAACTTTATAATTTACAGCATGAAGCAAAGCTTGTTGTAGATTTTAGAACTGATACAAAGGAACCTCTTATTCGTGCAGATTATGGACTTAAGAATATTCCTTTGAATATTCCTGCGGAAAAGTTTGGTGAATATCCTGGAGTTCCTTCGTTCGATGCTAAGTGTGCAGTAGATGCAATCCTTAAGATTTTCGATAAGGATGGTTTTGAACTTTCAGGAAATGGACTTCTTACAGATTTGAAGATTGCTACAGTTCCGTTTGAGCCGGAATATGCTTCGAAGATTTATTCAAATGTAATGGGTAGAATCAATACTGTTCGTGCAGGTATTACAAGCGGCTTTACTCTTACTGATGGACTTAAGATGAATCTTGATTCTGATGCAGATGTTCAGGTAATCAATTCACTTAAGAAAGAAATGGAAGCTCAGCTTGCTGAAATTAAAGATAATCTGAAGACTGAACTTACAAAGAAAATCAATGAGGCAAGTGGTGGGGCTCTTGGTCAGTTTGGTTCACTTGATGATATCAAGACAAAACTGACAGGTTCTTTATCAACTGCCACTGGTTTCGAAAAGCAGCTTAATCAGAAACGTACTGAAGCTGAAAAACAGCTGAAAGGTAAAGCAACAGATGAGGCTAAAAAGCAGCTGGGAAATCAGTTAAAGAATCTGTTCTAGTTTTCTGATTATTTCGAGGGCTTCAGGTTTTGAAACCTGAGCCAGGTGATTAAAAAAGAGCTCAGAGGAGTCCGAAGAATCGGACTCCTTTTTATTTTGAAGATTAAAGTTTTCGTCTTCATTCCAGATTTTTATAATGCCGCGTGTATAAATCTGTGCAATATGATTTGCGCAGACCCGGCAGGTGTATAAATCTTTAAGGACAGTTGAGGGAGTTATATCTGATAAGTCTGGGATTCCGAATTCAATCAGCAGAAACATATGTGCTATGCGTGCTGTTGTCTGACGGTTTAGCAGGACTTCCGGGTGTCGTTCATCCTGATCTTCCAGCCATCCGCGATAATGCCCGTACCGCAGAATATCTTCCGCGGCGGCGGACTTGCGCGGTGAATTTGTCTGAGTTCTGGCGAGTTTTAATTCAAACAGCCGGCTCACAAACTCGCCGACCGAGATCTCTTCAGCTTCCACGCCTAGCCCTCTATCTGTGCTGCCGGTAAAATTTTCAGAGTAATGTTTCCACAGCCTTCAATTTCTGAAACAGCGAAACGGCCGTTTTCAAAAGTGCCGGTTTCACCTGTCCAGAGATTACGGAAGGTGTAGCGGCCGGCGGTGGCTGAGGAGTCGGCTACCCCGGCATCGTAGAAGCTCTCCGGTAATTTATCGCCGAGATATTTTTTAATAAGTGCTGCATCTACCGCAAAGTCACCGCACTTCTTTTCCTGACTCAGGTTGAAGAAGGAGAGAGCGAGAGAACCGTCTGCAAGTGGCTTTGCAAGAATGTCTATACGGTCGCAGTCGGTAATGTAGGCGCGGTTCGGTGTTCGGTCTGCGACGTCGAGGTTTTCAGGCATTGCAGCGGTTGTGAAAATACGTTTTGCCTGAATACCAAGCGCATCCTGATTAAGTGCGATGAGGTCGCGGTTTGCAATTATATTGTAAAGTTCATCACCTTTTTGAACACGGCGAAGGTCGAGGCCGAGCATCAAAGGAGAGTTCATCATACACCACATTGTAAAATGGGTCTGGCTCATCTGAGTGGTCATTCCGTTCATTCCAATCATCATCATGTCGGGGTCGTTCCAGCCTTTGTCGAGTCCCGAAAACTCGTCCATTATAACGGCTTTGTTGTACTGAGACGTTACACTTGGAGTTCCGGGGTCTGTCCAGCTGCCGAAGCCAGGGTTGCCGTCTGAGCCTACACGGAAGGTAATGTCGTTTAAGATTCTCCATGAGTTTCCAACTTTATAGCCCCAGTTCTGTGGCTGAGTTTTTCCCCATTCGCAGAGGGAAAGAAGAACGCCGTGATCCGGTTTTGCTTCGTTGAGTCCTTCGAGCATTGCTGCATATGAGCAGAGTGTATTCTCCTGTCGTCGATGGTTCATAAGGCGGATTTTGTTGCGTCCGGCTTTGAGGGTAATTTTGATTGGGGCGGAAGCCTCGAAAGTTTCCGGAGTTTCTGTTGCCGGAAGGAGATTATCAAAGAAAATAGTTGAGTTCTCATTATCGCTCGAAGCAGCCTCCGCTGCCACCTGCAGCCATTCTCCGCATCCGTTTTGGCGGGCCGTTGCGTAGTTTACTGTCAACTCGTACTCGCCGGCCTCAGGTACTTCAATCTCAAAAACAAGCTCACTGCTCATTGGTCCAACTGGAGTTGTTCCGGTATTTGTACCGTCAAAAGTTCCGATTCCTGTAGCATAGCCGTCTTTTATTGAAGCGCCACGACCTTTCAAAATTCCTTTATCAGCGCTGAGTAAAATCGAAAATTCGCCTTTTTTTAACTGAATTTCTTTCAAATTTGGGGCAAAAACGTACTTTGCGTTCTCAGGATTTGAGAAAGTTGCGTTATCCCAGAGGTAATAACAGTTATCAATTTTGAGGAAATCTACTCCCCAATCAATGTAAGATTTAGCATCTGTCTTTTCAAAACCGCAGGTTCCTACTGCAGCACCGGCACAAAGGTTTGTTCCAATATCATTGTACATTCCAAATTTAAGACCGCGAGCGTGAACATAGTCAGAAAGAGCTCGGAAGCCGTTTGGAAATTTTACAGGTTCATTTGCAAGCTTTCCGTCCTCGCGCTCAGATTTATAGCAGCCGTCATCTAGTACTAAATACTGGTAGCCGAGTTTATCGAGTCCGAGTTCAATGATTTTGTCGGCCATGATTTTTGTGAGTGCTTCTGTGTTTCCGCTGCCGAAAGCATTCCAGCTGTTCCAGCCCATTGCAGGAAGGCGGCCTTTTACGTTTCCAGGAAGTACCTGGCCATTAGTAAAACAATCAAAACGATATTTATTGTCTGTGATTTTTGCAGGTTCGCTTGGTGTCATTTTTTCCTCGTTTTTTCAAAAAATTAGTTAATCGATTTACCTAATCATACATCTTTTCACCGGTTAATCAATTATAAATTTGACATAATCAGAAATTCTTTGTATATTGTCACAAGTAGTACTAAACAATACTACTAAATACGCAACGATGCGGGATAAACTGATTTGAGGTTTTGATATGGCTGAAACAAAGATTATCGACATTCTTACAGAGTTCTCTCTCACAAGACAGGAAGCCTCAATTTATGCCGCACTTTTAAATCATGGTGATATGACCGGTTATGAGGTTGCTAAGGATACCGGTTTTTCCCGTTCAAATGTTTATGCTGCACTTAATGCTCTTGTAGAAAAGGGAGCCGCTTATCTTGTTGAGGGCGAGGCTACAAAATACCGCCCTGTTGAAATCAAAACCTTTACATCAAATAAAATATCTGAACTCAAAAAATCTGCTGAGTATCTGGAAAAACACGGTCCTCAGAAAGTAATTGCCGCGGACGGTTATATCACAATTGTAGGCGCAAAAAATATCCGTAATAAAATGCGCGAGATGATAGAGAAAACTGAACTTCGCCTTTATCTGATGGCTCCTGCACAGATTGTAAAAGATTTTGAAGAAGATCTTAAACGTCTTATTTCGGAAGGAAAGAAAATTGTTCTGCTGACTCAGGATTATTCAGTTAAGGGCGCAAAGGTTTACAACACAAAAGTTGAAGAAGGACAGATTCGTTTTATAACTGATTCAGCTTATGTGCTTACCGGCGAGCTTACAGATGATGAGCATAATACATGTCTATACTCCGGCCAGAAGAATCTGGTTGAAGTAATGAAAGAGGCATTAAAAGATAAAATAACGCTTTTAGCGTAAAAGAGGTACAAAATGAAAATTGGTATTTTAGGTTATGGTAACCTTGGTAGAGGTGTTGAGGCTGCTGTTAAGCAGAATCCAGATTGTGAATTAACTGCTGTATTCACACGTCGTGATCCTTCAACTGTAAAAATCTTGACTGCAGGTGTTCCTGTTTACAACGTTTCAGAAGTTGAAAAACACAAGGATGAAGTTGATGTTCTTATTATCTGTGGTGGTTCTGCAACAGACCTTCCAAAACAGACTCCAGAATATGCAAAATATTTCAATGTAATCGACAGCTTCGATACTCACGCAAAAATCCCAGAGCACTTTGCAAATGTTGATACAGTTGCAAAAGATTTCAAGCATACTGCTTTGATCAGCTGCGGATGGGATCCAGGTCTTTTCAGTTTGAACCGTCTTTATGCTAACTGCATTCTTCCAAACGGAAAGGATTACACTTTCTGGGGTAAGGGAGTTAGCCAGGGACACTCTGATGCTATCCGCCGCATTGAAGGTGTAAAGGATGGTAAGCAGTATACAATTCCTGTACAGGCTGCTTTGGATGCAGTTCGTTCTGGAAGCAATCCTGATTTGACTACTCGCCAGAAGCATACTCGTGAATGTTTTGTTGTGGCAGAAGAAGGAGCTGATAAGGCACGCATTGAAAAAGAAATCAAAGAGATGCCAAACTACTTTGCTGATTACGACACAACAGTTCACTTTATCAGCGAAGAAGAATTGAAGAAGAACCACTCTGGTATTCCACACGGTGGATTTGTAATCCGTTCTGGAAAAACTGGCTGGGACAACGAGTTCAACAACGTAATTGAGTACAGCCTCAAGCTCGACTCAAACCCTGCATTTACTTCAAGTGTTCTCGTTGCTTACGCCCGCGCAGTTTACAGAATGAACAAGGAAGGCCAGACAGGCTGTAAGACAGTATTCGATGTTGCACCAGCTTACCTGAGTCCACTGTCAGGCGAAGAAATTAGAGCTCACTTATTATAGTGCGTCATTGCGAGGAGCCTGAAAAGGCGACGTGGCAATCTATTGAATGGATTGCTTCGCTGCGCGCGCAATGACAAATAGAGGTTAACATGAATTCATTTATAGAAAATGTAAATTTCTTCGAGGGTAATGACCCAGAAAAAATTGCACAGGAATTTGGCACACCGCTCTACGTTTATAACGAGAAGATTCTCCGTAACCGTATGGATTCTGTTGCTAAGGTAATTACAAAGTATAAGTACACTGCAAACTATTCGGTAAAGGCCAATACAAACATTCACATCCTCAAGCTTGCTCTTGAAGAAGGCAACAACTGTGATGCTATGAGTGTTGGAGAAATCCAGATGCTGCTTAAGGCTGGCTTCCCAACCGACCGCATTTTCTTTGTGCCAAACAACGTTAGTGCAGAAGAAATGCAGTTTGCAATTGATAACGGAATTATGACAAGCTGTGACTCTCTTGCTCAGCTCGAGCTTTACGGCTCATTGAACAAGGGCGGTAAGGTTGCAGTGCGCATCAATCCTGGTGTAGGTGCCGGCCATCATGAAAAGGTTGTTACCGGCGGTAAGAAAACTAAGTTTGGAATTTCTGAAGAATTTATTCCTCAGATTTTTGAAATTGCAGACAGATATAATCTTACAATTGCGGGAATCAACCAGCACATCGGTTCCCTCTTTATGGACCCACAGCCTTACCTCGATGCAGTTACAAACCTGCTTCGTATTGCACTTCAGTTTAAGGATCTTGAGTTTGTTGATTTTGGTGGTGGTTATGGTATTCCATATCACAAGCTGGACGACGAAGCAGTTTTCCCAATGGAAGATTTTAAGAAGCGTCTTGAGCCAATTCTCGACGACTTTGTTGCAAAATATGGAAAGCCTGTTTTGTTCAAGTCTGAGCCTGGCCGTTTCTGTGTTGCAGAAGGCAGCGTAATTCTTGGACGCGTTCATGCAGTAAAGCACAACAACGGAAAGACCTTTGCCGGAACTGATATCGGTATGAATGTGCTTGTTCGCCCAAGTATGTACGACAGCTGGCACGATATTGAAGTTATCCGTGACGGAAAAGTTGTTCCTCGCGATAATCTTATGGAACAGACTGTAACCGGTAACATCTGCGAAAGCGGTGACCTTCTTGCTAAGGATCGTCAGCTTCCGGAAATGCAGCGCGGAGACCTTGCCTGCGTTCTCGATACCGGCGCTTATGGCTGGAGCATGTGTTCAACTTACAACAGCCGTCCACGCCCTGCAGAAGTTCTCATCTGCAAGGATGGCAGCGTAAAGCTTATCCGAAGACGCGAGACTATTGAAGATTTGATGAGATTATTCTAAACTACGTCATTGCGAGCGAAGCGAAGCAATCCATGCTACATAGATTGCCACGTCGCCCTGTCGGGCTCCTCGCAATGACGTGAATTTTTCATTATAATAATCCTTATGACAAAAAATCTTACCGAGGGCAGCATCCTCAAAAACATCGTCGTTTTTTCTTTACCATATCTTCTTTCATATTTTTTACAGACTCTTTATGGCATGGCAGATTTGTTCCTTGCAGGTCAGTTCAATGGCGCAGATGTAATTTCTGCTGTGTCTATCGGAAGTCAGGTAATGCACATGTTTACTGTAATTATCGTTGGGCTTGCGATGGGCGGCACAGTTCTGATTGGTCAGGCTGTTGGTGCTAAAGACACAAAACGTGCTTCTAAAATCATTGGTAACACAGTAACTTTTTTCCTGATTTTTTCAGCTGTGATTACTGTAATTCTTTTGCTTGCCTGCCGTGGAATTGTAAGTCTGATTCAGACTCCTCCGGAAAGCGTTGAGCAGACAGTTCTTTATCTTCGAATCTGTTTTATCGGTATTCCATTTATTGTTGCATATAACGTAATTGCTTCGATTTTCCGTGGCATGGGCGACTCTAAAAGCCCTATGATTTTTGTAATCATCGCCTGTACTCTCAATATCATTCTCGATTACATTTTTATGGGCATGCTTGGCATGAAGGCCGAGGGTGCAGCGATTGCTACAGTTATTGCACAGGCAGTCAGCGTTATCATCAGTTTGATTGCAATTGTGCGTTCAAAAAGCCTCAAACTTACAAAAGAAGATTTCAAACTTCAGCAGGATGCACTTGTTCCAATCTTAAAAATTGGTGTTCCTGTTGCCTGCCAGGACGGTTTTGTTCAGATTTCCTTTATGCTGATTACAGTTATTGCAAACCGTCGTGGTGTAAACGTAGCGGCCGCCGTTGGAATCGTTGAAAAAATCATCTGCTTCCTCTTCCTTATTCCTTCAAGCATGCTTTCTACAGTCAGCGCAATTGCCGCTCAGAATATTGGTGCCGGATACTATGATCGTGCACGAAAAACTCTTTATGCCGGCACCGCAATTGCCACTGGTATTGGTCTGATTTTTGCGGTTTCACTTCAGTTTGTTTTGCATCCTCTTATTGCACTTTTTACCCGCGAAGAGGTTGTAATCAATCTTGGAGCTCAGTATCTGAAATCTTATGTATTCGACTGCGTCTTTGCTGCAATCCACTTCTGCTTCAGCGGTTACTTCTGCGCAATGGGAAAATCAATTCTTTCATTTATTCACAACGTGACATCAATCATACTTGTGCGAATACCGGGCGCATGGCTGGCATCAAAATACTGGCCGGAAACACTTTTCCCAATGGGCTGTGCAGCTCCACTTGGAAGCCTGCTTTCTGCGGTTATCTGTGTGATTGCGTTTATCTGGCTTAATCAAAAAAAGGTGCAGAAGCTCTAATCATCAAAAGCCTGCATAATTTCTTTTTCAAACGAGGATGGCTGCCAGAGATCGAGGTCTGTAAATTCAAGTGCAACGGAACCGTTAGAGTCTTCAGTTATTTCTGGCACAAACTGAGCATCTGGCTTTGTTGTAAGAAACCACAAGCGCAGAAAAGCAAAACGAGTATTTCCTTCTGCGGCATATTCTGATTTATGGCAAAGCGGACTTGAAAGTGCCAGACTTTTCAGATGAGTCTGACGGTCGCCGCTTTGTTCATCTAATGACTTCAACTGGCAGAACAATTCATAAGCCTTCAATAAATCTTCTTCATCTTTTTCGATATCCTGTGTTACAGGCATTGCAAACTCCTGAAACTGAGAACGGAGCAGTGCCCGCTTTTCTTCATCCTGTTGGTTTATATGCTGCTGAAGTCTTGAGAGTTTTTGAGTTTCCGAGTTCTCCTGAGGAATACGAACACCATTATGCTGAGAGAATTCTTCCAGTTTTTGTGTAAAATCCTGAATAGTTTGAAGTAGTGATTTCTTTTCTGCCATATTCAAAAGTCTAACGCGAAAAATCAGATTGTCAAATATATTTAGAATTTCTTATTTTAGTAGATACTTACAACGTAATGTTTTATAATAGTGATACTATCATTTATTTGGAGGATAACTTAAATGAAAAAGCTTATTGCAATTGCAATGATGATGGCACTTGTTTGTTCATCAACTTTTGCTGCTAAAGCAAAAAAAGCAAAGAAGTCTTCTAAGGCTTCTATCAAAATCGCTATGGTAACAGATTCAGGCGATATTACAGATCAGTCTTTCAATCAGACAACTTACCAGGCTTGTAAAGATTACGCCGAAGCAAACGGACTTGAGTTCCAGTACTACAAACCAGCCGGAGATTCAAACGCAGACCGCGTTGCTTCTATCGATGCTGCTTATCAGGATGGTTACAATGTAATCGTTCTTCCTGGATACCTTTTCGGTGAAGCAATTGGAAAGGTAGCTAAAGATTATGATGATGCTAAATTCATCGGTCTTGATATCAGCGAAGGTGACCTCGGTGGTATTGCTGTTCCAGCTAACGTATTCTGTGCAGTTTATGCAGAAGAGCTTCCTGGATTCTTCGCAGGTTATGCTGCAGTAAAAGAAGGATATCGTCACCTTGGATTCCTTGGTGGTATGGCTGTTCCAGCTGTAGTTCGCTACGGATACGGATTCGTTCAGGGTGCTAACAAGGCTGCTGAAGAACTCAAAGTTGCTGATCAGGTAACAATTGAATATGTTTATGGTGGACAGTTCTACGGCGACCAGACAATTACAGCTGCTATGGACGGATGGTACAAGAACCGTGGTGTAGAAGTTGTATTCGCATGTGGTGGAGCTATCTGGTCTTCTGCTTGTGAAGCTGCTTCTAAAGTTGGTGGAAAGGTAATTGGTGTTGACGTTGATCAGACAGCACAGATTAACAGCTACGCTGATGGTATGTGTGTAACTTCTGCTATGAAGGGTCTTTCTGCAACAGTAAACGCTGCTCTTTCTGCTATTCAGGCTGGAAACTGGGCTGACTACTCTGGAAAGATTGCTAACCTCGGTCTCGTATCAGGAAAAGACCTTTCTTTGAACTATGTAGGTCTTCCAACAGATACTTGGACAATGAAGAACTACTCAGTAAATGATTACAAGAAACTTGTAGCTGATGTATATGCTAATAAAGTTACAGTTTCTAACGCAATCGACAAGGCTCCAGCAGTTACTGTAAAAGTAAACTACTACCAGAACATTAAATAAGCCAAAAATCGAAGAACCGTTAAAAACAGGGCTGCGACAGCGGGCCTGTTTAGGTTCATCGAAAGAACGGCTCAGAGGCGAGACTTGCGAGCCGACAAAACGGAAATTATTAAGCGTGAACTCTCCGGTGTTCACGCTTTTTTTGTTTAAATCCCTTTCTTTTTAGTATATAATTCTTTCTTATGAGTGAAGAATACATCATTGAAATGCTTAATATTACTAAGCGTTTCCCCGGAATTATTGCGAATGACAATATCACCCTTCAGCTCAAAAAAGGCGAAATCCATGCGCTTTTGGGCGAGAACGGAGCTGGTAAGTCTACGCTTATGAGCGTTCTTTTCGGTCTTTATCAGCCGGAAGAAGGCGAAATCCACAAGAATGGAAAAAAGGTTGAAATCAAAAATCCTAATGATGCTACGGCTCTTGGAATTGGAATGGTGCATCAGCACTTTAAGCTCGTAGAAGTTTTTACTGTTCTTGATAATATCATTTTAGGCAGCGAAACAGTAAAGCATGGTTTTGTTGATAGAAAAGCTGCCAGAGAAAAAATCATCAATCTGAGTCAGAAGTATGGTCTTGCAGTTGACCCTGACGCAAAAATCGAAGACATCACAGTTGGTATGCAGCAGCGCGTAGAAATTTTGAAAATGCTCTACCGCGATAATGAGATTTTGATTTTTGATGAACCTACTGCTGTCCTTACCCCTCAGGAAATCAAAGAGCTTATGCAGATTATGAAAAATCTTGCTGCAGAGGGAAAATCAATCCTCTTTATTACACATAAGCTCAACGAAATCATGGAAGTTTCAGACCGTTGTTCAGTTCTCTGTAAAGGACGCTACATCGGTACTGTTGAGATTGCAAACACAAGCAAGGAAGAGCTCAGCCGCATGATGGTTGGCCGCGACGTAAAGTTCACTGTAGATAAAGAACCTGCAAAACCAGGTGAAGTTGTTCTTGATGTAGAAAATCTTTGCGTTGAAAGTCATGTTCATAAAAAACTTGCCGTTCATAACGTTAGCCTTCAGGTTCGTGCCGGAGAAATCGTTTGTATTGCCGGAATTGATGGAAACGGCCAGTCTGAGTTCATTCAGGGAATTACTGGTCTTGAGCGTGTTGCTCCTCATTCTGCTTCAAAAATCACTTTGTGCGGTATTGATATCACTAAAAAATCTATCCGCGAAAGAAGCAAAGCTGGTATGAGCCATGTTCCGGAAGACCGCCATAAGCACGGTTTGGTTCTGGATTACACTCTTGAACAGAATATGGTGCTTCAGCGTTACTGGGAGCCTCAGTTCCAGAAGAATCAGTTTATAAAGACAAAAGAAGTTTCTGCTTATTCGCAGATGCTTATTGATAAATACGATGTTCGAAGCGGACAGGGAAATAAAACCATTGCCCGTGCAATGTCTGGTGGAAATCAGCAGAAGGCAATTGTTGGCCGCGAACTCGATAAAGAGCATTCACTTCTTATTGCAGTTCAGCCAACCCGTGGTCTTGATGTTGGTGCCATTGAATATCTTCATAAAGCAATTATTGCAGACCGTGACGCAGGAAAGGCAGTACTTCTTGTTTCTTACGAACTCGAAGAAGTTTTGAATCTCAGCGACAGAATCCTTGTAATGTATGAAGGCGAGATTGTCGGTGAACTGGATCCAAAACAGACAACACCGGAAGAGCTTGGTCTTTACATGGCTGGTGCTAAACGTAATGTAGGCGAGAAAGCCGGTGGGGAGGCAAAAGATGAGTAATAAATTTAAGACAGCACTTGCTTCTGATACTTCTAAATCAATTCTTTCTGCTGTAATTTGTGCGCTTCTTGGTATTCTGATTGGTTTTATCATTCTTCTGATTATCAATGCTGAACATGCGCCAAAGGCTATCAGCGTAATCTTGAAAAACTGGATGTATTACAGAAATAACGGTAAAAAGCTTTACTACCTGGGACAGACTCTGGTAAAGGCTGTACCGCTTATTCTTTGTGGAATTGCAGTTCTGTTTGCTTACAAATCTGGACTTTTCAACATTGGTGTTGCCGGCCAGTATTGTATCGGAATTGGTATTTCACTCTGGACTGCATTAGCATGGCATCTTCCATGGTTTGTATGTGTGTTGTTTGCTATAGTATGTGCTGCTTTGTGGGCAAGTATTGCGGGCCTTCTGAAAGCTTTCTGTAATGTAAACGAAGTTATTGCGGGAATCATGCTCAACTGGATTTCACTTTATATTGTGAATGTGTTGATGCAGAATGAGCGCGTTATGAACGTTGGTAAATCAGAAACCTTCTCAATTGCTGCAACTTCACCTCAGTCACTTTTGCCAACTCTTGGTCTTGGTGCTCTTTTCCATGATAACGAGTATGTTTCAATTGCAATTCCTTTGACAATTGTTGTAGCAATTCTTGTAAACATTGTTTTGAAAAAGACAGTCCTTGGTTACGAACTTCGTGCTACAGGTCTTAATAAGCATGCTGCAAAATATGCCGGAATGAAGGATAAGAAAAATCTGATTCTGACTATGGCTGTTTCTGGTGCTATTGCCGGTCTTGCTGCTTCACTTTTCTATCTGACTGATGTTCAGCCATGGAAGACAAGTTCGACTGTCCCTGCTATGGGCTTTAATGGTATTGCAGTTGCTTTCCTTGGTGAGCTGAATCCGATTGGTGTAATTTTCTCGGGTTACTTTATTCAGCATATCACTCAGGGTGGAAGCTTTATTGATACAAAATATTTTAATCCTCAGATTGCGGATTTGATCTCATCTATCATCATTTATTCTTGTGCATTCATGTTCCTGTTTAAGACACAGTTAAGTAAGCTGATGGAAAGAAAGAAGAAGGTTGCGAAGTCAGAGGAAAAGCCTGTAAAGGCCGAATCTGCTGATGCCGAGGGCAAGAGAGGTTAATTATGTTATTGATTCAATATACTTTAATTTATGCTTCAGTTTTGATTTTCGTTGCGTTCGGCGGTATGTTCAGTGAGCGCAGTGGTGTAATTAACCTTGGTCTTGAAGGAATTATGGTAATGGGTGCGCTTGGCGGTGCATTCGTGCTTTATTCTCTGCCTGCTGGAACTCCGGCCTTTGTTATAATTCTGCTGACAATTCTTGCGAGTGTTCTTTTCGGAATGTTATATTCTCTGTTCCTTGCAGTTGCGGCTATTAACTTTAAGGCGGATCAGACTCTGGTTGGTACAGCTATGAATATGCTTGCTACAGCCGCTGCTATTGTTATTGTTAAGTCGTTTAATAATGCGAGATCAGGTGGTACAAACCCTTCTGCAATTCTTGATTATATTGCAAACAGAAAGGTTTTCCTGATTGGAGATTTCAATATTTACATGATTTTGACAGTGATTCTTGTTGCTGTTGCCTATGTACTTTTGAACAAAACACGCTTTGGTCTTCGTCTTATGGCTTGTGGTGAACATCCTCAGGCTGCAGACAGCGTAGGTATCAATGTATACAAAATGCGCTATGCAGGGGTTTTGATTTCAGGCTTCTGTGGTGGAATTGGTGGAATTATCTACATTTCTGCTGCAAACTCACAGTGGGACTTCATGTACGGTGTTGCCGGTGCGGGCTTCCTTGCACTTGCCGTTATGATTTTCGGTCAGTGGAATCCGCTTCGTATTGCAGCCAGTGCTTTGCTATTTGGTGCATTCCGTGCCGTTGCAGATACTTATTCTGCATTTGATGCATTGATTCATCTTGTTCCAGGTGACGTTTACAAGATGCTTCCATACATCATTTCTCTTGTAGTTCTTGCATTCACTTCAAAGAAATCCCGCGCTCCTAAGGCTGAGGGTATTCCATACGATAAGGGTACAAGGTAATTCTTATCTGACGTCATTGCGAGGAGCGAAGCGACGAAGCAATCTATTAATATGGATTGCTTCGCTTCGCTCGCAATAACGAAAGTATAAAAAGGCTATTGTAAACCTATATTTAAATACAGGTTTACAATAGCCTTTTTATTTGCTATAGTCTCTCTTATGAAAAATAAGTCAGTCTTAAAAATCTCTTTCATCGCGTTATTTGCCGCTATTATTTGTTTTGGTTGTTTTATCAGAATCCCTCTTGGTGTGATTCCGATTGTTTTGCAGAATGCCTTATGTATTCTGTGTGCTGTATTATTAGGAGGAGTCCTTGCTGGTGCTCCTGCAGCTCTCTTTTTAATTGCAGGTTTGATTGGTCTTCCAGTTTATTCTGGTGGAACCGGCGGGCTTGCTGTATGGCTTGGACCAACCGGCGGCTTTTTGCCTGGTTATCTGCTTGGTGCAGTGGTTGCAGGTTTTATTGCTGGAAAGCCGAGTGTTACTGAAAAGAAACTGACTGTAAAGGTAGTTGTTCGTGTTTCTGCTGCTGTTGTTACTGGTCTTGTGATTTTGTATATTCCGGGTGTAATCAGATTTTCGTATTGGGCAACTGCTGCCGGCAAAGTTCCTGCAGATAAAACAGCCCTTGCTTATACAATGGCTGCCTGCGTAATTCCATATATTCCTGGAGATATTCTTAAGGCTGTAATTGCCATACCGGTTGCGTTGAAGTTGCGTCCGGTACTTGCTCAGTATTTATATGAAGACTCAAATAAGTATTAGTCATTTATCAAAAACATTCAGCACTGTTGCCGGTCCAAAGAAAGCCTTAGATGACGTAAGCCTTGAAATCAGAGAGGGTGAGTGCGTCGTTGTAGGCGGCGAAAACGGATCAGGTAAAAGTGTTCTGATGCAGATTATTGCCGGACTGATGGAGGCTGATAACTCAGGAACAGATTCCAGAGTTCATGTTGAAGGCCGGGTCGGCCTCGTCTTCCAGGAAGCTGAAACTCAGATTCTCGGTGAAACTCCGGCAGAAGACATCGCCTTTGGTCCGAAAAATCTCGGCTGGAAAAAAGAAGAAGTTCAGACATCTGTACGTGAAGCTCTGGAAAAAACAGGGCTTACAGACAAAGCTGATTTTCCTGCCCGCTTTTTATCTGGTGGAGAAAAACGCCGTCTTGCAGTTGCCTGTATGCTCGCAATGAAGTTTCCAGTAATTATTTTAGATGAGCCATATGCCAACCTGGATTTTGGAGGAGTTAAGCAGGTAAACGCACTTGTCCGCCAGCTTAAGGAAGAAGGTAAAACAGTTGTAATACTGTCACACGAGTTAGAAAAATGCCTCGGTCTTTCCGACCGATTGGTAGTTTTATTCCGTGGTAAAAAAGTTTTTGATGATACTCCGGAAGAAGGTCTAAAGCAAAACCTCGAAGAATGGAATATCAGAAATCCGCTGGTTGCTTATAAATCAGTGAAAGATCTAATATGGGAATGACAAAAGATACCGCTTTTTCTTACAAACCTGGTTCCTCATTTTTGCACCGCTGTCCTGCGTGGATTAAGATTCTTTTGATCTCTGTGGTTAGTGTTGCGGTGTTTAAACAGCCATTTTATTGTGCAATCGGGCTTTGTATTATACAGGTTATTCTTGCGTTTGTATTGAAGTTCTCTGTTCGAGAACAGCTGCGAGATGTAAAAGCTGTATTATACTATGCGGTATTTTTGATTTTTGCAAAGCTGATTGGAAGCGTGGCATCGGGTCAGCTGGAGATATCAACATTTATTCGAAATGAAACAGAAACCTGGATTCTTTTATTAAAATTGCTTTGTGTAATGCAGAGTGCATCAATAGTATTTAAAACTTCAACTTCATTACAAATTCGCGAAGGACTCGAAAGCATGGAGCTTGCAGTTCGTAGACTTTTTCATGCAAAGAAAGAAACTCCGGTTGCTCAGGCAGTTTCTCTTTTTATCTGTTTTATTCCTCAGGTTTCTAAAAACTGGCAGCAGGCAGAACGCGCGTGGAAAGCCCGCGGCGGGAAGAAATCTCTCCGAATGTTTATTGTTCTGCTTCCAGTATTCTTCTCTGTTGGTATGAAGCAGGCATATAATTCAGCACGGGCTATTTCAATACGGCAGAAGACTTCAGCGTAACCTCTCCAGAGTTCAGTGTCTTTATAGTTCCGTCTTCCAGAGTGACAATGAGTCCGGCATTTTCATCGATGTCGGTAGCTGTAGCTTTGTAAGCAGTTTTTTCATCGCCAATCAGAGGGTATACTGTAAGTTCTCGGCCAAGCAGGAACGAGGCTTCTTTATATTCTTTTATGATTGCTTTGTGTGTTTCGGGACTTGAAGCATCTTCTTCAAAAATCTTAAGAACCTGGCCGGCGATTTCTGCGGCGACACGAGTTCTAGAAATTGAACCTGCAGCTTCTGGAGAAGTCTGAGTTACTGCATCTTCCAGTGTACCAACAACATCTGCCAGTTCACCTTCAAATGCAGTCTTATTCTTTTTAATATTTATTCCCATTCCAACAACGGCTGATTCAATCATTCCGCTTTCAAAATTGGCAACGCCTTCAGCAAGAATACCGCAGACTTTTTTACCTTCAACAAAAATATCATTGATCCATTTAATTTGTGGGTCTGCGGTTAATACAGAAATATCACCAAATACTTTTTTAATCGCTCTGCAAATTGCTACTGCCGCACACGCTGTCAACCTTGCAGGATTTGTAATTCCACCTTTTGGAGCATATATCACAGAAATATAAATGCCGGTTTTTTCTGGAGAAACAAAGGTGCGTCCTAAGCGACCACGACCAGCAGTCTGGCTTTCGGCAATAATTACTGAGCAGTGATATTTTTTGCCGGCTTCGGTAAGGCTACCGTCTGGTCCACGAAGATTTCCGCATTCAGCAAGGATTCGTTTTGCATAAGTATTTGTAGAATCAATTTCCTTAAAGCATTCAATATGACAATCAGAAAGTTCTGGAAAACGTGAAGAAAAAGTTTCCTTAAAAAGTTCAGCGGTAAAAACATCATTATCAGAAAGAACATAACCGCCGTTTGTTGTACCTTCAATTGAATTGCCAGTTTCGCGCAAAGCATTTACTGCCTTCCAGACAGCAGCACGGCTCACACCACATTCAGCCGCGAGAGTTTCTCCCGAAACAGCCTGGCCCTTTGCATCCACGAGCAATTTCAAAACTTTTTCCTTCGTAGTCATATTCATAGTGATACTATAAAATTGCCTTTTCTTCAATTTGATATTATCTTTAAAAATATGAACAAATCGGATTTGAAGAGAAATTATTGGATGCTCAACGGCCGTTTTGCCCGCAAAGGATACGACTGGTGGTGGCATAATTTTACAGCTGTTAATGAGAAGACTGGAGAAGAACGCGCGTTCTTTATCGAATATTTTACATGTAACCCGGCACTAGGTGGGGATCAGCCGGTATGTGGTCAGCTTCCCGTAAATCGTGAAGCAGGTCGCCGTCCAAGTTATCTTATGGTAAAGTGCGGCTGGTGGGGAGACAATCCTACACAGCTTCATAAGTTTATTGCCTTGAAAGATGTGGATATTGGGCACGACGATAACGGCTATTTTGTAAAAGCAGGAGACTGTTCTGCCTGTGAAACGCGCCTTATTGGTAAGGTGGAGATTTCATCGGAAGACGCAGCAGCTCATCCTGAATGGATGTGTAATTCCGGCTCAATGCAGTGGGATATAAATGTAGATAAAAAGGTTGCCTTTAATGTAGGCTACGGTGCAGGTTCACTGTTCCGTAAACTTAAAGCCTTTGAAATGTACTGGCATGCAGAAGGAATGAAATCTCTTTATTCAGGAAGTATTACCTCAAATGGCGAGAAATATATAATTACTAACGAACGTTCGTTCGGTTATGCTGATAAAAACTGGGGTGCAGATTTTACTTCTCCGTGGGTCTGGCTTTCTTCTTGCGATCTAGTAAGTAAACAAACAGGTAAACGCCTCGAAGATTCTGTATTCGATATCGGTGGCGGTCGTCCAAAGGCTTTTGGAATCGCTCTTAATCGCAAACTCCTGAGTGACTTCTGGTACGAAGGAAAATCATATGAATTTAATTTTTCAAAATTCTGGACTTTCTGCCGTACAAAGTTTGATTGCAAGGAAACTGAAGATAAAATTATCTGGTATGTCCGTCAGGAAACAACAAAGGCTATCATGGAAACTCAAGTGGAATGCGACAAATTGAAAATGCTTCTGGTAAACTATGAGTCTCCAGATGGGGCGAAACGTCATAACAGATTATGGAATGGCGGAACCGGCTGCGGTACTGTAAAGCTCTGGAAAAAACGTCTGTTTGCTAAGCCAAAACTTCTTGACGAGATTGAAGCTAAACACATTGGCTGCGAGTGGGGTGAATACTGTTAGTTTGTCTAACTATCGTTAGTTAGGTAATATTCTATTGAAGTTTTCTTCAATAAGTTTTTCAAAAGCCGGACGGCTCATACCGAGAAGTCCGGCAATTTCATTATAGACCCTTTCAATCAAACCAACATCATTTCTGGTTCCACCAAGCCAGGGCTCTGAATCAGGATTATCAGTTTCAGCAAGCAGCAGTTCTGGAGGAGTCATTTTCAGTAATTTCTGTAAATGTTCAGACCGAATAGTTTCTACACCAAATGTCTGCATATAACCGCGACGTAAGAATTCTCTGTAAATATTCTCTGGTCCATCATACCAGTGAATCACAATCGGAGCATCTGGATAATCAGAAAGAATATCACATATCTTTTGTTCAGCAGCTTTTGTATGAATTACGCAGGGCTTCGCAGTTTTATTACAGTATTCTAAAAAATATCTTAAAACTTTTTCCTGATTTTCAACAGAACATTTTGACCAGCAAAAATCCATTCCAATTTCACCGATTAAAGGAGACTGTTCAAGATATTTTTCAAATCGTTTTTTCGTTTCGGGATTATCAAGAAATGTGGCATTTTCATCTGCGTAATTTGGATGGATACCAAAGGTAGAAATTATATGACACTGATCTGGTGTATGTGACGCAATCTCACAATTCTTCAAAAAACTATTTTCATCGACAGAGGCCGCAATAATTGTTCCTGAAAATTCAGCTAGCTGTGCAGCTAAATCTGTTTGATTGTAAAAATCTAAATGTGTATGAAAATCAATAAGCATAATCAAAACCTTATTTTCTCTTAATGATAAAGGAAAACAAATAAATTTTAAATTCCATTTTTCCATGATATAATTAAATAACTTGTTATATGGAGATAGTTTTATGAAGCTGATTGAAAAGAGCACAGCTGAAAAACCAATGTGGCATAGTATTACTATTGGCTGTTGATATGCGTGATTATGTTGAGGGAATTCTTCTTGCAGAAAGAAATGCAGAAATTATGAAACAGCATGCTACTCATATGACAGAGCTTGCAAATCAGGATTCTCTTACAGGTATCAGAAATAAAACTGCTTATGACAGAACAATACGAAAAATGGAATATGAGCTTGATATGGGTAATCTGATAAACTTTGTGAAATTGTATGTTCTGTTTTTTCTCATTCACCAGTTTTCAGAATTGGTGGAGATGAGTTTGTTGTAATTCTTAAGCGGGCAGATCAGAAAATGTATGAAAACAAGAAAGAGATGAAATCAGGAAAATAAAAAATATACAAATTCATTTCTTAATAAATGTGCTATACTACGGATATAAATAATTGAGAAACTTCTATGAGTACACATCTTGAATCCTTTAATTTTAATAATCTTCCTCTTATTGTTGATGTAGTTGAGCCCTTGTGGTTTCCGCCAGTTGGAAATGATGAGTTTAAGCGTTTTAATGTTGAATACATTGTAAGAAATAATATTTGGGAAAATAATTATCGTTTCCAGCTGGTAGATGATGGAGAACCAAGCGAGATTCATTCCGCAGCGTTTTTTGCACGTAAGGGCGATTACAGTAATGTTGAAAAATGGTTTACTAAGGAATCTCAAAGATTTCCGGAAGAATGGAAAACTGCCTCTGGTATGAGTAAAACTTTTCTCACATTGATGGACGAACGAACATTAAGCCTTATGCAGGATGATGATATAAAGCTTTCTCTTTTTATAAGTCGAAAGCCAGGAGCAGGTTCAAGTATTCTTGAAAAGTGTTGTGAAAAACTTCGTGCTGAAGGTTGGAAAAATCTTTACCTTTGGACAGATTGTGAATGCAACTGGCAGTGGTATATAAAGCATGGATTCACACTTTTGAAAGAAGACACTTATGAGCCTTTCAGTGATGAACAAGAAGATTATAAAACTTATATTTTTAAGCGAAAACTTTAATAACAGAAGCATTTTACGCACGAATTTTTACAATTCGTGCTTTTTTTTATCATTTTTTGCAGGTATGCTGTAATATATTATTAGAAAAAATGAAAACAATAAAAAAAGAAACAGCAAGAAATTTTCTCGTAAACTATCAGAATCTGAATGGTAATGGAAAACTAAAAGGTCCGAATGGTGTAGTGGAATACATGCAGAAGGTTCGCTGTATTCAGTATGATCCTCTGGATGTTGTCGGCCGTAATACAGATTTAGTTTTGCAATCACGTGTTGCTAACTATCGTTCGGATGTTTTATTTGATTTACTTTATAAAGAACGGGTTTTATATGATTCACCAGATAAGATGATTTCAATAATTCCAACAGAAGATTATCCTTCAATGGCTCGTATTCGTCAGAAAACAGTAGAGCAGTTAAAGGGCATTTTGACCTGGAGGAAATCTCTCGAGGCGTTAGATTTGCTTGATGAAATAAAAGAGTTCATTCGAATAAATGGTCCTCTTCCTGCTGCAAAAATTAATATTGGAAATAACGTAGATTCTGGTCCATGGGGGCATAAAAAACTTTCGAGTGCTGCCCTTGATTATCTATATCATTCGGGGGAACTTGGAATCAGTTCAAAAAATAAAACTCATAAGGTTTATGATTTAAGTGAAAAGCTTTTTCCGGCGGAAATACTAAAAGCTGCAGAACCATTTAAAGATGATCATGATTTTGAAAAATGGTATATCAAGCGCAGAATTGGTGCAGTGGGAATGGTGTGGAATAAAAATGGTGGCACCTGGCTTGGCTTTTATGTTTCAGATACAAAACTTCGCACTCAGCTTCTTCGTGAACTTGTTGAAGAAGGTGAACTTCTGGAAATTGCAATTGAAGGATCAAAAGAAACTTTTTATATCCGAAAAGAGGATGAAGAACTTCTGGGTAAACCTGCAAGGAATTCTGTGGCTCAATTCATTGCACCACTGGATAATCTTATCTGGGACCGGGGAATGATAAAAGAGCTTTTTGATTTTGAATATACCTGGGAAGTTTATACTCCGGCAGCAAAACGAAAGTTCGGTTATTATGTTCTTCCTGTGCTTTATAAAAATCAGTTTGTTGCACGGTTTGAGCCGGAACCGAACAGAGGAAAAACTCCGGCTCAAATAAAAAACTGGTGGTGGGAACCGGGTATTGAAATAACTGATAAAATGATTGAAGCAATAAAAGAAGCTTTCTGTAGATTTAGTCGTTTCCTTGGTGTTGAAATGATGGATGAAAAATATCTTGAAGAAAAATTAAAAAACAGGAATTGATAGAATGAAAGATCTGATAATCAGAAAATTGGCAATTGAAGATGCTCCGGCAATCTGTGAGATTTCAGTCGAGGGACTTGGATATAATTGTGATTTAAATCTTGTGCAACGAAAGATTCAAAACTTAAATATACAGCGCGAAGCTGTTTTTGTTTGTGAACTGGATGGTAAGGTTATCGGATATATTCATGTTGAACGTTACGATACTTTGTATTTTGAAACGATGGCGAATATTCTGGCTCTTTCTGTAAAAAAAGAATTTCAGAAACTTGGTGTTGGAAAGGCGCTTCTTCTTGAAGCAGAAAACTGGGCAAAAGAAAATGGAATAAAAATGATGCGTCTTAATTCAGGAATTAACAGAACAAATGCTCATGGTTTTTATGAACATCTGGGCTATGTTTCAGAAAAGGATCAGAAGCGGTTTATGAAAAATTTATTTTAGAAAATGAAGCCTGTGTGGTATCAAAAATCAGCTTGAAGATTGTTACAATAGATATGGAAAAAAATATAAATAAAAATAAGATCTGGATTTATGTTCTAACTGTTTATTTTATCTGCTTTTGCTTTAGATTTCTGGAATACTTTTTAATCCGCACAGATTCCACGTTTTTTGGTGAAGCTTTTATTCATAAGCTTTTAGGAATTATAGTTTTGTTTGTAACTGCGGGCTTTCTTTATATAACCCCAGGAGAAATGGGATTTTTGCGTTCCAAATTTTCTAAGAACCTTTTAAGAGGATTTCTTCTTGGACTATTATGTTATTTCTTAGCTTACACAGTTGAAATCATTATTGTTCAAAATCTTGGAGAGTTTGATAAACTGTCACTTTTTGTAACAAGTTACTCTGTAAATGGAAATCTTGGAAATCATACAGAAGCAATTTTCTTTATCATCTGTATTTTGGGAAATATCATAAATGTTGTGATGGAAGAAGGCGTTTTCCGGGGACTATTTCAGAACTTATTTGAAAGACGATATTCTTTCTGGCCATCAGCTATATTTGCGTCTCTCTTATTCGGCTTGTGGCATTGTGTAGGACCAATCAGAAGTTTCACAGACGGAGACAGTAATAGAATGCAGCTTATCATGAATCTTTTGATTTTGATAGGTTCATCGACTTTGATTGGGCTAAAATATGCAATGCTTGCTAAAATAACTGGTTCGCTTTATGCAGGAATGGCAGATCATTTTGTGAATAATACGATAATCAATATCTTGCATGTAGTGAGTATTTCTGAAATGGATCAGTTGCAGACTATTCGAATAAGTATTGCACAAACTGTTTCATTTATTATTGTTTTCATTGTATACTATAGTAAAACGATAAACGGATGTAAGAAATGAAAACTATTTTTTTTGATGTGGGATACACACTGGTAAATGAAGATGCTGTATGGGAGAAACGCTGTCAGGAACAGGTAGAAACGGAAGAAGCAAAAGCGCTCGGGCTTTCTGTAGTTGATCTATTTCATGAAATCAGAAAAGCTACTATTGCCTGGCTTCCGCAATATCGTACAGTGGTAAAAAAATTTAATTTTAAAGAGGTTGCTCCGTATCGTTCTGAACTGGAAACTCTTTATGAAGAGGTGCCTGAAGTTTTAAAGGTTCTTTCAAAAAATTATAAGCTTGGTGTTATTGCAAATCAGCTTGATGGATTAAAAGAGCGTTTGGAAAACTTTGGTATACTTCAGTATTTTTCGTATGTAATTTCATCCTGGGATGTAAAGGTGATGAAGCCGGATGTTCAGATTTTTGAATATGCACTGAAAACTGCAGAGTGCAAACCGGAAGAAGCTTTTATGGTTGGTGATAGACTTGATAATGATATAGCACCGGCAAAATCTCTTGGTATGAAAACAGTCTGGATTAAGCAGGGCTTTGGTGCGTTACAGATTCCTATGTCTGCGGAGAGCAAACCGGATTATACAGTAAACAATTTTTCAGAGCTTTTGAAGATTTTTGCTGAGTAAAATACTTGAACAACAATTATCGTTTGTGATAGTGTAAAAATATACTTAATACTTAAGGAGGTTGAGAAAGATTTATGATTTATTTTGATATTGCTAACTCTTCGACCTCCGCTGTTATTGCATAATGTAAGACGTTACGTCATTCCCACATTTTTGCCTGAAAGCGGAGCTGTACTGGATAAAGAGATCCCGAAACAAGTTCGGGATGACGTCATGCTGAACTTGTTTCAGCATCTACATGACTCTCTTTATTAACTCTTGCATTTTAGGAAATCAAATTGAAAACAAATAATATTATTACTGCACGTGTATCTTGCGTGCAGAAAAATCAGTTTACACTTTTGCCATGTGGAGAAGACAAAACTGTAAACTCAGATGTTGAATTACTCGGAAAACTTAAAGGAAAATTTTACAATCTCGGACTTGAGCCGCCTGTTGTTGGTGACTATGTAAAAGTTATTACAAATGAATACGGTGACGCACTGATTGATGAAGTGCTCCCTCGCACTACTGTATTCAAGCGCCCAAACAGAAGCGGACATGCAGAAGCCTTTGTTAAAAATCTTCTGGAAGAAACCATCGTTGCAAATTTTGATTATGTATTCATCGTTACCTCGCTAAACCAGAATTATAATGAAAACAGAATTGCACGATTTGTTTCTATAACGCTGCAAACCGGTGCAAAGCCAGTTGTGGTTTTGTCTAAAGCTGATTTGTGTGATGAAGTAGATCTTAAGGTTGAAATCACAAAAGCAATCTGCGATAAGGCAGATGTAATTGCAATCAGTTCGTTAACCGGCTTTGGTATTGAAAATCTGAAGCCGTATTTACAGAAGGATAAAACTATTGCTCTGGTTGGTTCGTCGGGAGTTGGTAAGTCTACACTGCTGAATACTCTGAATGGTGATGATTTGATGAAAGTAAATCATATCCGCGATTCGGACGGTAAAGGACGTCATACTACAACCTACCGACAGTTAGTTAAATTGGACTGTGGTGTCTGGATTATGGATACTCCAGGACTTCGTGAAATTGGTGTGCTCGACATGGAAGAAGGAATTGACGAAACCTTCTCTGATGTTGTCAGCCTTTTTGATCAGTGTAAATTTAATGACTGCTCTCATACTAATGAGCCGGGCTGTGCAGTACTCGCGGCACTTGCAGATGGCTCACTAAGTGAAGAACGCTGGGCAACCTATCAGCAGCTCCATCAGGAAAATGAATGGGGCAAGGCAAAGATGATGCAGATTGCACGGTTCACGCGGGAATATCAGAAAAACCGCTACAGGGGCTGGGATTTGTAAAAATCTTACTCAGGAGAAAAAAATGTTAGAAAAAATGGGAGACTTTTTTGATTCAAGAACTGAAGGCTATGAAGAGCATCAGTTAAATACTATAGATTTTGCACAGGAATTTTATCCGTTTACAGCAGGTTGTCTGCCTGAAGAAAGCGGAACAAAAATCCTGGATTTAGGCTGCGGAACTGGTCTGGAACTGGACGAGTTCTTTGCCATAAATCCAGATGCAAAAGTTACTGGAATAGATCTTGCGGCTGGCATGCTCAATGAATTGAAAAAGAAATTCAGTGATAAGGATATCAATCTGATCTTAGGTTCATATTTTGATGTGCCATTTGGAGAAGCTCAGTTTGATGCGGCTGTGTCAGTTGAATCGTTGCATCATTTTACGAAGGAAGAAAAAATTCCACTTTACACAAAACTCAAGGCAGCTTTGAAAACCGGCGGATATTTTATTATTACTGATTATTTTGCAATGAGTGATGAAGAAGAAATCACCAGAAGACAGGAGCTGCTTCGTTTGAGAAAAGAACAGAATCTGCCTGACGGTGAGTTCTATCACTATGATACTCCGCTGACTGTAGAGCACGAAAAAGAAGCTCTACTGGCAGCTGGTTTTTCAAGTGTAGAAGTTCTTAAAAACTGGGATCATACTTATACGCTTAAGGCTGCTGTATTATGAACTGATTTTGAAGATGAAAATGGAGCATGAAAAATGAAATACAATCAGAAAGTTATTTTGAAAAACGGAAAAGAAGCATTGCTTCGGAATGGGGATAAGGCAGATGGTAAAGAGGTTTTTTAAGTATTTAATCTTACTCATGCCGAAACTGACTATCTGCTTTCCTACCCAGATGAAAATAGTTATGACCCGGAACAGGAAGCACAGTTTCTTGAAGAGAAAACAAACAGTTCTAATGAAATAGAAATTATAGCTGTTGTTGATGGAAAAATCGCAGGAACAGCTGGCATCGAGTCTGTGGGTAAAAAATATAAACTTCAGCACCGCGCTGAATTGGGCATCAGCGTTCTCAAAGAATTCTGGGGACTTGGTTTAGGTAAGGCTCTTATGAATGCATGCATTCAATGTGCAAAAAAAGCTGGCTATAAACAGCTTGAACTGAATGTTGTTGCAGAAAATGAAAGAGCTGTAGCTTTGTATAAAAGTTTTGGCTTTGTAGAATTCGGACGAAATCCAAAAGGTTTCAATTCACGAACAAGTGGATTTCAGGAATTGGTTTACATGCTGTTAGAATTATAAAATATTTGGAGGAAATATGTTTAGCATAAAGAGACTTAGTATAAAAGACAAAGAAATTATCAAAAATTTATTTACCAGTGTTTTCACAATTGCACCGTGGTATGACGACTGGTCAGATACAAATCAGCTGGATATGTGCATCACAGACCTGATAGGACAGAGTTATTCATTAACTTATGGTTTGTATGATGATGATGAGCTAATTGGAATTTCTATGGGATATATAAAGCACTGGTATTCGGGAACAGAATATATAATTGAAGAATTTTGTATCAAAACAGATAGGCAGGGCTCAGGTGCGGGAACTTTTTTTGTGGCAGAAATAGAAAAAGCAATAAAGGAACTTGGACTCAAACAGATTTTCCTTTTAACCGACACAAACGTACCGGCTTATAATTTCTATAAGAAAAATGGTTTTGATGAATGTTCAACAATTGTTGCATTCGCTAAAAGATTAGGAGATTAAAAAATGGAACTTAAAAAACTATCTGAACACATCTGGATCATGCCTTATGAATCAGAAAGAGACCGACCTAACCTTGGATATGTTAAGGGTGATAACTGGAGTCTTGCGATAGACGCAGGTCATTCTGATATTCATGTAAAGGAATTCTATGCTCTGCTGGAGGCTGAAGGGTTGTCTTTGCCGTCGATCACTGTTCTTACTCACTGGCATTGGGATCATACTTTTGGTATGCATGCAGTAAACGGTTTATGCATTGCGAACGAAAAGACAAACGGACATCTCCTGGAATGGAAAAACAAAATTGAAACTAACGGTCCGGCTGAGTTTCTTGCAATTCACGAGAGCATCAGAAAAGAATATGCAGGCGGAAAGGAAGTGATTGTTGTGCCGGCTGACATTCTGTTTTCCGGTGAAATGACGCTGGATCTTGGTGGCTGTAAAGTTCGTATCGTGGAAAGCGAGGCTCCTCATACTGAGGATTCTACACTTGTTTATATTGAAGAGGACAAAGTTCTTTTTCTTGGAGATTCAACCTGTGATGATTTTATGACAGGAATCAAAGACAAGGAATTGTGTCAGAAGCTGGAAGCAAAAATCAAATCGCTTAATCCCGAAACCTGCATGGAGGGACATTGGGTTCCGGTTGAAACTTCGGATACACTTGATGATTTGATGAAGTTTTAGTTTTAAAAAAGGAAAATAAAAATGCTTGAAAATCTTAATTTACCGGAAAAAATCAATGAGCTTGTTGCTGGGAAAAATTACACCTGTGATGATATGGGAAAGTCCCAGGCGAAAGTTCTGATGTTTAATGACTGTGTTCTTAAGATTGAAAAAATCGCTAAAAAAAATGATGAGCTCGTAAAGATGATGCGCTGGCTGGAAGGTAAGCTACCTGTTCCAAAGGTTATTGCTTATGAGAAGGATGAAGCCGCTGGACTTCAGTTCCTTCTTATGAGCAGAGTGACAGGAAAAATGAGCTGTGACGATTACTACATGTCGCGACCGAAGGAGCTATGCAAACTTCTCGCCCAGGCGCTTAAGCTTTTGTGGAGTGTGGATATTTCTGACTGTCCTCGATGCATAACTTTGGACGATGAACTTAAAGAAGCAAGGTTTCGCGTTGAAAACAATTTGATCGATGTGAGTGATGCAGAACCGACGACTTTTGGACCGGATGGTTTTGAAAATCCTATGGCTTTGCTTGAATGGCTGGAAAACAACAGACCAGAACGCGAACCTGTTTTTTCGCACGGAGATTTCTGTCTTCCGAATATTCTTATAGAGGACGGTAAGCTCAGCGGTTTAATAGATTTGGGAGACACTGGTGTAAACGACAAATGGCTGGACATTGCGCTTTGCTACCGAAGTCTTAAACACAATGCAGACGGCACCTGGGGCAAAAAGATTTATCAGGATTTTAATCCTGAACTATTTTTTGAAGCTCTTGGAGTTGAACCGGACTGGGACAAAATCAATTATTATATTTTATTGGATGAGCTGTTTTAATATGACATTTAAATGTCATATTAACTGTACCAGAAAATTGGGGGTCTTAGGGGGGCGAAGCCCACTAGGTGAAGGGGTAGCGGAAGACCGAAGGGCTGGAGTGAGGGGAAGGCTTTCTCCTTCTATAAAAATTAAAGGAAATAAAAACTATGAACATTACAACAAAACAATTTCAATTATTATCAGATATAAATCTCGTGTGGGATTTTCTTGTAGAAACTTATGACTGGAAAAATGACAGCGGACGGCCGGCGCCTTTTTTTGAATATGCACTTACTGCAACCTGGATGGATTCGTCATATTCTTTTTTGGACCGCTTCTGGTTCGATGGAGATAAGGTTGTTGCATTTGCTTATTACGAAGCACCGGTGACAGATATTTATTTCAATGTTCGTAAGGGGTATGAATTTCTTGCAGACGAGCTTATTGAATATGCCGTTACCACTATGCCTCATTTTAATGGCGAGCAGCAGTTTGTCTTTTCGGATGGGCAGCAGTTCTTAAAGGATGCGGTGGCAAAGCGTGGCTTCAAACAGGTCTATGAATATGAGGACATGATTTTTGATTTTAAGAATGAGCTGAATTATGAGCTGCCGGAGGGTTATCATTTTGTGGACCATAAGGACATTGATATCGTAAAATGTTCAAAGCTCTGCTGGTATGGTTTTGGTCATGGCGAGCGCGGCGAGTTTGTGGGCTGGGATAAATACGACGATTCTCTGGAATGGACTCCGGCAAAATCTCATAAGGACGGCTGGGCTTCTTTCATGTCACCAACTCCTCATGAAACTCCGCAGTACAACATCATCATTGCAGATGAGAACGAAGAATATGTCTGCTTCTCTGGTATGTGGTGGGTTCCTCAAAATCATCTTGCTTATATGGAACCGCTTTGCACTCACCCGGATCATCGAAAACGGGGATTGGCTGCAGCGGCACTTACTCAGCATTACCGCACGCTCAAGCCTCTCGGCGCAACTCACATGACCGGTGGCGACGACGAGTTCTACAAGAAGATTGGATATGGGAAAGGATATCACTGGACAATATGGAGAAAGTGCTAGGTATGGAAGAAAAACTGATTCAATTGCTGAAAACCCAATATGGACTGGACAATGTAAGTTTGGACTTTCTGAGAGAAGGTGGCTGCAAAACATATATTGTTAATGGTGAAAAAAAATATTTACTCAAGGTGATTGGAAATGCGTTTAGAGATACTGCAAAGCAGTCAGTTATGATTATGCGGTATTTGGAAGAAAAAGGCTTTCCTGTTCCAAAAACATTTTTGACTACAGCCGGGCAGGCAATTGTTGAAATTTCTGATGACGAACCGTGTCTGGTTCTTCTGCAGGAATTTATTGAAGGCGAGGAACCGGACCTTGAAAAAACTGAAAGTGCAGAAAAGGTCGGCGAGCTTGTTGGTAAGCTTCATAGCCTGATGAAGGATTGTCCTGTTCAGCTGGTTAGTCGCGACAAACAGTTTTTCATAGGACGTTATCTTGATTTCCTGCGTCAGAAGTCATATCCAAAAATTTCTAATTATGAAAAGGTTGGTGAACAGCTTTGGGAAAAGGTTCAGGGACTTCCTTATGGTATTTGCCATGGCGACCTTCATAGAGGGAACCTTTTGCAGACAAAAGACGGTCAGATTTATTTCTTAGATTTTGACACAGTCTGCCAGGCTCCTCTTATGTTTGATGTAATGGTCATGTGCGATATGACAAATTATTTTAATCTGCAGCAGGAAGATATTGAAATCACCCGTAAGGTTTATGAAAACTTTATTTCCGGTTATACTCGCCATCATCCATTATCACAGGAAGAAAAACTTTCATTTTACGATTGGGTTGCAATAAGACATTTTCAGCTGCAGGCAACAATTCTTGAAGTTCACGGTATAAATTGCATTGATGAAAAGTTTATAGACTATCAGCTTTACTGGTTGAATAAGTGGATGGAACAATGATATGAATCTTGAAACAAACCGTCTCATAATCACAATGTTTACTCCCGACATGGCAGAGGCTGTTCATCAGAATTCGCTCGATGAAGATACGTGTAGATTCTTGCCGGACTAGGTTTTTGAAACTGTTGAAGATGCAGCAGAAACAATTGATTTTTTAATGTCACAATATGAAGGGGCTGACGGACCACTCGTCTATCCTGTACTGCTGAAAGACAAAACGAATATCGGTTATGTGCAGGCTGTTCCAACTGAGAGTGTTGTTTGGGAAGTCGGCTATCATATTGCAAAACAGTTTACGGGAAAAGGCTATGCAACAGAAGCAGTTACAGCTTTTCTTCCGGTGATAATGAAACAGCTGGGAATTAAAAAGATATATGGTATCTGCGATGCGGAAAATGTTGCTTCATGCAAGGTTCTGGAAAAATGCGGATTTAGTTTGGAGTACCAGGGAGCCGGTAAATATCAGGGTAAACAGACTCAGATTAAAAAATATGTGTATGGAGATGATTAAATGAAAACAGAATTAAAAACAAAAAGACTTACATTGCGCCCAGTTCAACTTGGTGATGAAAAAGAGATTCATGAATATGCCGGTGACAAGGAAATCACAATGATGTTCTGGCTACCGAATGATAGTTTTGAAGAGACTGCAGAGTTTGTAAAACAAAATGCTGCAGACTGGGGCTCTCCGGATCAGCTGGATTATGAGTTTGTAATCATTTACGAAGGAAAAATAATCGGTGGCTGCGATGCAGATCTCAGCCATAGTGAAGATCATTCCTATGCAACTCTCGGCTGGATAATCAACAAGAAGTATCGCAAGCAGGGCTTCGCATCTGAGGCGGCAGCAGCACTTTTAGATTTTGCTTTCACAAATCTTTCAATCAACAAAGTGTATGCACAATGCGACTGTAAGAACGCAGCTTCCTTTGGCGTAATGAAAAAAATCGGAATGACTTTAGTTGATGACAAGGGAACCCGAACTTACCCGAAAACCGGTATAACTTCGGGCGAGTTCACGTGTCTTATTACTCGTGAAGAATGGGAGAATAGAAAGTAACTGGCGGTAATGTGCATTTTACCCTTTGGTTTATGCATCTTGCCTTTGTGCACATTGCGGATTTAGCAATCGTAACTTATAGTAAAAGTATGAAACGTATTTTATATTTTTTATATCTTTTGATTCAGTGCACATGGGGATTGGGACAAACAATCATCGGATTTTTCTTTTTCTTAATCCATATCAAAAAACCTCACAAATTTTACAAAGGCGCAATTCAAACTCAATGGAATGACCGTTGGGCAGGCTTGAGTCTTGGTCTATTCATTTTCGTTCCGAATAATGAAGGTGATTATTTTACCGGTGCGAGAGTTCACGAGTATGGTCATACAATTCAGTCTCTGGTGCTCGGACCATTGTACGCAATTGTCGGCGTAATCTCTGTTGGTTGGGGAAGCGTGGTTTATCCGATTCTCAAACGTCAGGAAAAATATAAGGATTTGCCGTATACAAAGTGCTTTGTTGAATACAATGCAAGCTGGCTTGGCGAAAAAGTGACCGGCGAAAAAGCAGTGTGGTAATTAGGGGACAAAACTCCGCAAGAATGTTCGAGTAAATATTTTGTGATTAATCTAAACTTTTCACGGAGGTTTAGAAAATGAATATCGCAATTTTGGGAACAGGATTTGGGAAGGAACATGCAAAGTTTTTCTGTCAGGAAAATCTGGTAGATAAGATAATTGTCTGGGGACGCAATCCTGAGAAGCTGGCAGAAATTGAAAAAGAGTTCGGAGTTCAGACTACAATAAATCTGGATGACATATTGAATGATACCAGCATTGAGCTTGTTGATGTGTGTCTTCCAACTAAGGTTCACGCAGAATATGCCATAAAAGCTATGCGTGCCGGAAAGCATGTTTTTGTTGAAATGCCGTTGGCGGACACTTCTGAAAATGGACGAAAGATTTTTGAAGCAGCAAAAGAATGTGGACGTCGAGTTTTTGTAGATTTGTTCTTGCAGTTTGAGTATCCTTATCAGCTTTTGAATAAAATCAAAGAAGATAAGCGATATGGCGATTTAATCAACTTTCAGATAAAGCGTCAGACTCCGCATTGGTGGGGAAATCTTGATTCAAAAAATATTGCTTTGAATCTTATGCACCATGACATTGATTTTGTGTTACAATTACTCGGGAAAACTGATAAAATTAATGTTGAAGGAAGAGATGCCCGCCCTGAATGCGCTGTCGTAACCGCACAGTTTGGCTACAAAAATGCAGTGGCAACAATTCACGGAAACTCTGCGCTTTTTAATTCCTGTCCTTTCAGTGTGGGTTTTGAAGCGACCTTTGAAAAGGCCTTTATCCGTTACTTTGAAGACGGATATCAGAATGGGCGAACGGACACAAAGTTTGAAATCTTCACTGATGAAAAACAGGAAGAAATAAAGCTTGAACAGCAGAACTGTTATCAACTTGTATGTCATAATGTATTGGAATCAATTCTGGAAAATAAAAAGTCCAGACTTGATATTGAACACGCCCTGTTCACACTGGAAACGATAAATGATTGGTTTTGAAATTTTACAAAAGTCTGTAGATTTTATAGAAACTCACCTGCTTGATAACATCACTTATGTTGATGTTGCAAAACAGGTGAACATGTCGCCTTATGAATTTCATAGAACCTTTCGCTTTATTTCCGGCATCACTCCAAGTGCTTACATCAGAAACAGAAGACTTTCGCTCGCCGGTCAGGAACTTTTGTACACAGATATCAAAGTAACAGACCTCGCCATGAAATACTGGTTTGATTCTGTTGATGGATTTACAAAAGCCTTTTCGCGTTTTCATGGAATTACACCGGGCGTGGTAAAAGCAGGAAGCAAAACTCTTGCAATGTATAATCCGCTCAGTATCAGAGTTACGATGGAAGGTGCCACTCCAATCAAATATAAAATGACAGATCTGGAAACTGTAAACTTTCTTGTGATTCCGCGTTCTTTTTCTGTGGACATAATTGAAGATGAGAGCGATGAAAGCATTTCTGATTTCTGGGGCGAATGCATTCAAACCAAAAAACTTGATTTGTTGAAGACCTTCCGTGCAAAAAATGACAACAGAGTTTTCGGACTTTGCTCAGAACTCAAGGAAGATTCAACTTCTTTTGTATATGCGCTGGCGGTTATTGTTCCTGATGATTTTGATTTTAGTAAGGTACCGGATGGTTTTAGAAAATGGCAGGTTGAAAAAAGTCGCTATGTAATTTTTAACTGCTACGGCAAAGACGGTGACTGTATTTCAAAAGCGTGGGAAAATTATTTTCAGAACTTCCTTCCACAAAGCGGTTTGCAGACAAAAGAAGCTCCAGATTTTGAAATATATTTTGATGAAGGGGAACCAGACTTAATGTGCGAACTTTGGATTCCGGTGAAAACAAAAACTACGTAAAAAAATCCCGAAAGTTATATGAACTTTCGGGATTTTCTCAATGCTCAAAGATAGTTTTTAGAAAGTGTATTCAAGTGTCAATTTTCTTCTATCAAAAGTCCAGCCATTTGCTATTCCTTTAATCACAATTTTGTCACGTTCTATTATTTCTACTTTGTTTTTACAAGTTTTAATTTGTGTATCTACAAAGTCGTTGAACAATTGTTCCTTATCTTTTGTAAATGTTATCGTGTACGTTGGCGCAAGATCTTTTGGTTGAACACCTTGTAGATATGGAACAAAGGTTGTAATCCACCACTGATTATCTTTTGGAGAATAACTAGATATATTTGCTGGTAGATTATTCTTTCCACGTAAATTAACTGCCATTTTCAGGTACTGACTTTCATCTACGACTTTGTAAAATTTATATGATTCCTGATGATGCATAGAAAAGACTTCTGATAGGATTGAATTAATTGTTGCTGTCAAGGTTGCGCAAGTTATTGGTTCTGGTATTAAACTTGCAAACAGCGCAAGAATAATATTTGTTACAAACAAGCGAATGCTTTTTTCTGCTTCTCTACGGCTAATGTTTCTTTCGAATTCATAAAAACCTAATTCTGCACCTGCACCAAGGTTTAAATAATTTCCTTTCCAAAGCCAGAATATGTATTCTTTTCCATTTGATGTGAATTCGAATTTTTTCTTTTCCATATTTGTTGCATAATCGAAACAGTAGTCGTAAAGATCAAAATAACCAAAATCCTTTTGTGGACAATCAATTTTTGTATTATAAAAAAATCGTCCATCCTTTTCTGTTCTTACAAAACCAAATCGATTGAAAGTTTTTTCGAACTTACCTTTGATAGTTATTAGCCGTAGAGCAGGGTTATAGTCTCCTCCCAATAGTTTATCATTCCATGAAATGTATTTAATGTTTGAATTTTGTATTTTAGTTGTATTTTCTGTAGGTCTTTTACCATGGTAAGCAATATCTTCTTCATAACAATTGTATTGCTCATCCATAAACCATAAGTGGCCCCTAAGTTTAGCACCTTTAGGACCAGATGCAAAAGTAGTTATTGTTTTTCCAGCTTTGTCCATTGCTATAGATGCTACATGTCCATCATCACCAAATTGAATCAAGTTTGATAATTTGTCATTTCCAATTTTTACGAAGGTGTTGCTGGTCAATCCTTTGTTGCCTGAAGAACAAATACTGGAATTTCTACCTTTTCCACCAGTAAATATTGCCGGCTTAAAATCTGTTTTACCTAAGTATTTAATTGTCTCGTCATAGGTAGTTCCAGTACATTCATATTTTGCAAGGCATGTTATGTCACGTTTGAAAGTAAAAACTTGATTTGCACGTACACCTTTTCTGCCTGCTACAATATCCATTATAAAACGAACTTTTGCTCCATCTGAAATTTCTGAGAACTCTCCTATATGGATTGTTTCTGGAGTGCCTGAATTAACTCGGACTACTTCAGAAATGATTTTTGCCTTATTGCCTGGGTTTTGATATTCGATATTTACATTAAAAGCGTATGCTGCTTTTGCAGTAAAATTAAAGCCAGAAACTTCACCTTCTTCTTTTGATTCGCAGATAACGTTCAAACATTTAAGAGTTTTTGAATTTGGTGTATGACCATCATACACAGCATAGTTAGCAGAATTACTTTTATAAGTAAAAGTTTCTTTTGCTTCTGTACGTGTTACCCCATACGCCATTACAATTCTTACACTGGCTCCATCTTTTATTTCCTTAATGTCTTTCAGAAAAACATCTCGGGAAATTCCTACAGAGACAGGTCCACTGACTCTGTCTGTTTTGCTCCAGTTTTTACAATTTGGATTTTTGTAACTAATTACGGCTCGGTATCCAGCCCCACTGCTTGCAATACATCGAAAACGATAAATATCAGACATAAGCATCCTCTTTTTATATAAACATATAATTAAATATATATAACAATCATACAAAGATAGCAGATTGTTAAACCCAAACCTACTTTTATTTTAACATGGCTTTTTTAATTTTACAAAAAATAAAATATATTAACTTTTAGTATAGGGTTTCTGGTGTTATGTAGTATTTTATTTATGCACCTCGTATTAGCCTAACGTGCTACCTTTTAAGATTGAAGATTATTTATTCATAACTTATACTATAATTGTCTATGACAGATTTTGAAAAAGTAAAAAACTATTACAAACATTTTGATGAAAAAAATCGACTCAGAAATGACAACAGCGGAAAACTTGAGTTTTTGATGACGATGAGGATTCTGGAGAAGAATCTTCCAGCATTGGATGATGGAGCTGAAATCTCGGTTCTAGATCTTGGCGGTGGTGCCGGGGTTTATTCTTTTCCTCTTGCGAAGAAGGGATATAAGGTCACTCTTGCTGATCTTTCGGAGACATTGCTGGAACAAGCCAGGAAGCAGAAGGAAGAAGATAAGGTTGAAAATCTGATCGTCTGCGACCAGGTAAATGCGACAGACCTTAGTTGTTATAAAGATAATTCTTTTGATGTCGTACTTCTCTTTGGTCCGCTTTATCATCTTACAGAAAAAGATGAACGTGAAAACTGTGTGAGCGAAATCCGGCGCGTTCTCAAAACGGGCGGCAAAGTTTTTGCAAGTTTTATTCCTCACTTGTCGGGAAGTATTGCGCTCGTTCAAAGATTCTGCTGGAGCCCGGACCAGGTTAGCATCGACACTTTGGAAGAATGCTTTGATTCCGGCAAGTTCAAAAATCTTTCAAGCAACGGCTTTCAGGAAGGCTACTACCCTGCTTCAGAAGAAATTGAAACTCTCTTTGCCACAAATGGATTTGAAAAACTGCAGCTCCGTTCCATCCGTGGCTTTGGCTACGAAAAAGAAGATGCGATTTTCAAATTCAAAAATAAAAATGTCTTTTCAAAAATCCTCGAGCTGATTGATTCGACTGCCGGGGACAAATCAATTCTAGAAATGTGCGGACATGCAATGTACGTAGGAGTTAAAAAATGAGTAACATCGAGAACTACAGAAAATATTTCACAAAAGATTATCTTATGGGACCAAACTCGTTCAGGTTGCTGGATGAGTTTATTCTGCGAAAACCTGCCGATGCAGTTTTTGACAGGACTCTGGATCTGGGCTGCGGCTACGCTTTGACTTCGATGTTTCTTGCAAATGAAACAAATGCAAAGACTGTTTATGCTTTAGACCTTTGGATTGCTGCAACAGAAAACTATAAGCGCATAAAAGAAAACAAACTTGAAGATAAAATCATTCCGATTCATGGGGATGCAATGGACATGCCTTTTGCGCACGACTATTTTGATGCAATTGTGAGCGTTGATTCTTATCATTACTTTGGCTGCAAGGAAGGCGTGTTTGGTGAAAAGATTTTGCCGTTTGTCAAAAAAGGCGGCTGTGTGATGATTGCAATTCCGGGTTTGAAAAAAGAACCGGAGGGTGAACTCAAAAACATTTTTGAAACATGGGCTGAAGGTGATGATTCACAGTTATTCAAAACTGTTGCCTGGTGGAAAAATCTTCTGAAAAAAGAATGCGGCGGTTCCTGTGAAATCTCTGTAAAAGAAGCAGACTGTTATGACATTGCCTGGAAAGAATGGTTTGATTCAGGACATGAATTTGGAATCCGCGACAAAGAGTTTTTAAGCAAGGGGCTGAATGAAATCTTGAACTTTATACTGATCTATGTTAGAAAAAATTAGACGAGTTAATTCTCACACCCTTGGAAGTTATTAATGAACAGTATTGAAGAAAAAAGAAATAAAACAGTTCACGAAAATCAATTTGATAAATCTCTCAAGGAAACAAAAGAACAGATTGAACAAATTACCAAGGGTATCGAAATAAAAAAACATCTTGGCGAAAATACTTATTGTCATTATACATATGACAAAAAATATTATATTGATGAAGTAATTAAATATTTTGATGGGAAAGGCTATAAGGTTCAACGACTGCAAACAGAATGTCCCGTTTCCTATAAAATTAATATTATCTGGTAAAAACTATTATCATCACACAGGAGGTCATTATGATCTACCAATTACCTGAAGAAAAGAAAGCTTTGATTTTCCCCTTGTTCAAAAACAGGCAGCCAAACACTTCTGCGCTGTGGTGTTATTTTGATGGAATATTACCGGGTAAGACTTTTGTTGATGATATCAATGCGCCGACAAAAGCAATCTGTCAGCTTTATATGAGCTGGGTTTATATTAGTGATGACGCTGATTTTGTTTGGATTGAAGAAACCTTACGTGAAATAATCAAACATGCATGGATTCAGGTAGTCTGGACTCCTGAGAGGGGTTCAAAGTTTCCTCTGGCAGAATTGGGAACTGTAATTCCTCGGCACGAATATACTCAGAGAAAACCTGTTGAGCATAAACCGAGAGATGTTGAAATAAAACCATACGACAGCGAATTATATGAAAAGGTACCATGGAAAGAATTTCATGAACGTGTGTACGGTTCAAAAGAAAACTTCCTGAAAATTGCGTTCGGATTTTATGCTATTGAAAATGGCGAAATTAGCAGCGAGAGTGAAGCAGCATTTACTGCCCGTGGATACACAGAACTTGGAATTATCACTGATGATGATAAACAGCGAAAAGGTTTTGCCTTTGCAGTCTGTGTTAAAACTCTGGAAGAAGTTGAGAAAAGAGGCTTAAAGCCTATATGGGCCTGCGATGTAGAAAACCTTGCATCAATGAAACTTTCTGAAAAACTTGGATTTATAAATCCGGTGAAATACAATTTCATTTTCTTCCCGCAAATTAATGAATCAGATAATAATATAGATAAATCATGCAGTCAGAGATCACATCAATAAAACTATGCCAGATAAATTTTCAAGCGATTTTATAAACGCACTAAAAAATCATGATACACAGACTCTTCTTTCAATTCCAAAAAGTGATGTGCATAATCATATTGGACGAGGCTGTAGAGTAGAGTGGCTTTCTGAAAGAATGAATCATACCTTTGCAAAACCGCCGGCTGTTTTTGATGGTCTACAGGGAATGCAGGACTGGTATGTAAATAATATCAGAGATTATTGCCGGGCTCACGACAACAAGCAGGCTGATACACGCCGCGAAGGCTGTTTTGTCGAAGCTGGCAGAAATCATCTTGCACGTTTTGCGCCAAGTTTTTCTGCATCTGATATTGAAGACTACGGCAGCCTGCAGGCCTTTTGTGATTATTATGATGCGCTGCATAAAAAATATTGTCCGGATGCTGTTTATGAGCCGGAGCTTGCGTTTGCTTCTTATGAAGATATAGAACCAGCGCTCGTTCAGGCAGAAGAATATTTCAGTTCCGGATATTTTAAATCAATTGATGTCTGCTGCGGTGAAGGCTATAAACCTTTTTCTGATTATATCCCGCTGTACAGAATCGCAGAAAAATACGGCGTTCTAAAACGCATGCACGTTGGAGAAACCGGCACAGCAGAAGAAATTGAAGAAGCAATCGAAACTCTTGGTTTGGATGAAATCCATCATGGAATAAACGCTGTGAACTCGTCGAAAGTAATGAAACTGCTTGCAGACAGAAAAATCACTTTGAACGTCTGCCCTACCAGCAACATCAAACTGGGATATGCAAAAAGCTATGCAGAACATCCTATCAAAATCCTCGTTGAAAATGAAGTACCTGTTACAATAAACACCGACGACCTTCTCGTTTTTGACAGTTCGATTGATGAAGAATATCAGCACCTATATGATGCCGGAACACTCACCACCGAACAGTTGGATGAAATCCGCTGTTGGGGAATCTTTACAAAGATAAAATTGAAATAATACTGTCAAAAATTCTATTTTATGCTATACTTATTTGTATGGAGGTTCATTATGTCATACGATACAGTTATGGAAAAAGTAAAAACTTTGCCAGAACCATGTTTGGAAGCTGTTTCTAACTATTTAGACTTTCTTCTTTATCAGTATAGTATTAATAAAATGAATTCTCTTGTTGAATCTGAAGAAGTATTCAATGCCAAAATGCAGAAAGGCTATGAAGATGCTATGGAAGGTCGTTGTAAACCTATTGACCAGGCATTTGCAGATATAAAAAGACGGTTCGCATAATGGACTTTTCTGTATCAATCTCTAATCAAGCAGAAGAAGATCTTGCTGATATTTATTCATTTATCCTCAACGAATACAAATCTCAAATAAATGCGTATGCTGTTTTAGGCAGACTCTATACAGAAATTAATAACTTGTCTTTTATGGCTGATGGATATCATCTTTATCCGAATGAGCCTTGGTATTCTCGTGGTTTACGCTATTTTTCAATAAATGATTATTCAATCTTTTACATCATAAAAGATGTTGAAGATAGGAAAGAAGCCCGTGTAACTCACGTTACAAATGGAAAAAGAGATTTAGACCGTTTTCTTAGTGATATGAAAATTGATTAATCTTAGTTGCTTATTCTGTAAAACCTATGGAGCTAAAAGACTATCTTGAAACCCTATCCAAAGAAGATTTGATTTCTCTGTTGAAGGACTTGTCTGATACAAATCCTTCTGTCAAAAACTATCTTTCAGAAAAACAAAATGCTTTTCAAACTCAACAAGATCAAAATGAGACTATATTACCTTCAACGGATACTCTTTTCAATCAGTCCCATATAATCAATCGTCAAAGCTCACCACAAGAAAAAATCAATTTGTTCAAATCTTTGTTCTCTGGCAGAGAGGATGTTTTTGCACTTCGCTGGTTCAATGCAAAATCTAACAAAAGCGGATATTCTCCAGTCTGTGGTAATAAATGGCTTTCTGGAAAATGTGACTTAAAGAAATATTCCTGTGCAACTTGTCCATTCAAATTACCAGTGGCGTTGACTGATAATTACATTTACAATCACCTTGCAGGTCGTGACGAGTTTTGCCGCGATGTTATCGGCCTCTATCCTCTTATGGAAGGAAATCTATGTAAGTTTCTTGTGATGGATTTTGATTCGCATGCAACTAAAAATCACCCCACTTGGAAAGATGATATACTTGCAGTTCATAAAACTTTTTCTGATTTTGGAATTAATAGTTATATTGAGATATCTCGTTCTGGGAATGGTGGCCATTTATGGATTTTCTTTGAAGAAAATATTTCTGCCAGACTTGCAAGAAATCTTGGAACTGCAATTATAAAAGCTTCAATGCAAAAACGACATTCAATTCCATTTGAAAGCTTTGATAGATTTTTTCCAAATCAGGATGAAACTCCAAAAGGCGAATATGGCAATCTTATCGCGCTTCCTCTGCAAGGGAGAGCCGTAAAAGTAGGTTACTCTCTTTTTGTTAATGAAAGTTTTGTACCTTATGAAGATCAATGGGCTTTTTTATCTTCAGTACAAAAAATCTCAGAGAAACTTGTACGAAAAACCATAAATGAAATTGAAAAGTCACTTCCAGATTTTGTTGAAAGGGATGAATCAGAATATTTGCAAAAGAAGAGTAATATAACTAACAGTATTTCTTCAGATAATAAGGAATCATTAAGTCAATCTGATTTTTCTTCCACGGTCAAAATTATACTTTCAAACTATGTAAAAATACGAAAGAACGGTGTATCAGAAAAAGCATTGGGAGTCTTAAGGCGTACAGCAGTTTTTCTTAATCCCGAATATTTTAAAAATCTTAGGATGCATCTGCCTCTTTATAACATTCCCAGATACATTGATTGCTCAAAAGAAAATGATGATTATCTCTTGCTTCCTCGAGGAAATCTTCCAAAGGTGATTGAAAAGATTGAAGAAGCAAATGCTAAATATGAAATCACAGACGAACGCGAAATAGGACAAGAAATTAATCTTCATTTTATTGCAGAACTTTATGATGAGCAAAATGATGCTTTAAAAGCATTATTGGAAAAAGATGCTGGTATTTTATCAGCAGGAACAGGCTTTGGAAAAACAGTTGTCGCATCAAGCCTTATTGCAGAACGCAAGACCAATACATTAATTCTTGTTCAATCACACGCTTTGCTTGAACAGTGGAAAAAAGCAATAAAACAATTTCTTGATTTTACTCCTGGGACAATTGCAGCTGGAAAAGATAAATCAACTGGAATTGTCGATATTGCTATTGTAAACTCTCTGATTGAAAAGGGTTCTGATGAAGTTAAACCTCGTTCATATAAATACGGAATGTTAATTGTTGATGAATGCCACCATGTATCTGCTTTTTCTACAGAAAATCTTGTTGCAAGTTTTAAAGCAAAATATGTTTATGGGCTTACGGCAACTCCAATTCGTCGTGATGGACATCAGAAAATAATCTTTTATCAATGCGGTTCTGTTTTATATTCTACGACAACAAAACAGATGAATGAAGCGCAGGATTTTGCACATTATTTTATTCCGCGATTTTCCAGTTTTCATTATGTACCGGAGCTTACGGATTCAGATTCAAAAAATCCTTCGATAAATCAGTATTATGAAAAACTAATTTCTAATTCTGTTCGCAATGAACTGATTATTGAGGATGTGAAAAATGCTGTAAAAACTGGACGCACCCCACTGATTCTATCAGAACGAATTGAGCATCTGTATCTCTTATATGAACAGCTTGCTGATTCAGCACAAAATGTGATTTTCATTACAGGACGTGGTACTCAAAAACAAAAGAATGAAATCCTTGAAAAATTGAGAGCCGTTCCATCTGATGAATCACTAATAATTCTTGCAACAGGTAAATATGCGGGCGAAGGTTTTGATTATCCGCGTATTGATACTTTGATGTTAGCTATGCCTTTTAGCTGGAAAGGAACTCTGGCCCAATATTGTGGACGCTTACACAGAAACTTTGCTGGCAAAAATGAAGTTCAAATTTTTGATTATGTTGATTACCGAATTCCAGTATTTGACAGAATGTATCAGAATAGGCTTAAAGGTTATAATCATCTTGGTTATTCTATAAAACCAAATATTTCTGAAAATGCAGAAACAGCCACAGAATCAAAATTATATTCTGCAGAAGATTACAAATCAGACTTTAACAAAGACATTTTATCCGCAACTTCAAAAATCATTATCAGTGTTCCATATCTTTCAAAAGCGGAAGTTCAGGATTTTGTTTTGAGTTCTACAGCGCTACTTGTAAAAGGGGCTAATATTCAAATTCTTGTACGTAAACAAGATGATGAAGCAAAACAGAAGAAAATAGATCCTTGTATAAAAATGCTTGAGAATATCGGTATAAAAGTTATTGAACAAGAAAATGCTTCACAAAAAATTGCAATAATTGATGAAAAGATTTTATGGTACGGTAATATCAACTTTTTAGGATATACCGAAAACGAAGAATGCTGTATGCGGATTGTTGATAATAAAATTGCTTCGGAAATTGAAGTGGAGATATTAAAATGATGAAGCAAAAGAAGTTCTTAAACATCTGGAATCAAACACCTATGAGATTTGAAAATAATATCAGAATATTCGGCAAGGAAAATGACGGCGATTATTTTTCTGATGAAGATGTCCGCAGGTGGCAGAATAAATATTTTCAAGAAAACTTTTACACTGATAAACTTCTTCTGAACAAAGCATCCCGTAAACTGCTCGATGAAATCACAAAAAACAAAGAGGCTTATATTGATCTTGCCTGCGGACCGGGAATGGGCTTGATTCCTTCGATTAAGCAGTTGAGTTCTTCTATTTCGTGTCTTGCTGCCGATGCAAATCTGACTCTTTTAAATGAATGGAAAAAATGGCTGAATGATAGGCAAACCGGTGAAGATATTGATTTTGCGCAGTTTTCATTATTTGATATACCCATTGAAGATTCCACTGTAAAAGCCTGCGGTGGTTTTCTCTGCCTCTCAAGCACCAGATTCGGAAACAAAGAATTTGATACAGCCTTATCGGAAATTTATCGAATACTGGTTCCTAAAGGTCGTCTTTATGTAATCGAGAATGAGTGGTTGAATGTTCCATCAATTTTAGATGTATTTGAGAAGAGTAATATTCAACCTTGGACTTGTTTTCTGGAAGAGCAGATTTCATGGCAGCAAAGATTTCTTGATAAAGGCTTTGAGATTCTTAGTAAGGAACCTTATATGACACGCATTCTTCGAGGCGAAAATAACGAGCTTGGAAAGGCTGCCGAACAACTTGGCAAAAAAATTGAAATGCAATGGAATGCATTCATTTTGGAAAAAATATAGGATCTTTTCCAAATGCCCGCAGGTGAATGGAAGCTAAAACAGTTCTCTGTTTTTTATCAGCTTCGGCATATTTTTGATGACAATACAATCATCGATGATGAGATAAGGATGAAAAAACTCCTGAAAGAAAACGGAACAAAAGACGGCGTTTCAATTCTTGCAATACTTTTTGCGCTTGAATTCTATGACAAAATAAAAGGATAGGAATAATATGGAAATTAAAGAAATATCAGAACTAGAAAATAAATCCTACTGGATTTCAAAAATTAATGAAGCTGACTGGCGTGCTGCACAGTTTCTTGTCCAGCTACTGGAATCTGGAAATTTTTATGATCACTGTGGCAGCACCTCAAAACTTTTTCTGCTTTTTAATAACTTAGATTTAATTTCCTTCTGTACTTATGCAGAAAAAGACGAGATTCCAGAAACTAATCTCACCCCATGGATTGGTTTTGTATATACATTTCCGCAGTTCCGCGGAAAACGAAGAATTGGGATTCTGATAGACCACATCTATCATCTGGCAAAAAATGAAGGTTTCAAAAATATTTATATTTCGACTGATCAGCCAGGACTCTATGAAAATTTTGGTTTTACTTTTAAGGAAAAACTAAAAGACCGTTGGGACGGAGAAACTCTTGTCTACAAGCGTCCAATATACTAGGGGTAAAAAGTGAATACAATTAATAACCAGAAAAATGTAAAAGAACAATACGCAAACGCAGGAAACTTGAATACACGCATTTCAATTCATCAAAAATATTCCACAAATAAAATGGGGTTTGGAAACTGGATTTTTTCGAATTATAAAATCACAGAGGGCATGAAGGTGCTGGAGCTCGGCTGCGGTACAGGCGATATGTGGAAAGGTCATGTAGATTTGATGAGCAAGTGTTCAAAAATTATTCTCTCTGATTTTTCTGAAGGAATGCTTGAAAACGCAAAGACCAATATCGGGTCCAATGCCAATGTTGAATATCAGATAATTGATATTCAGGATATTCCTTTTGAAGACGAGAGCTTTGATGTTGTGATTGCAAATATGATGCTTTATCATGTGCCGGATATGAAGCGAGGTTTGTCTGAAGTTCGCAGAGTTCTGAAAACAGGTGGAGCCTTTTACTGCGCAACTTTTGGAGAACACGGAATTATTGAATATCTTTCCAAGACTTTAGGCGCTTATGGTATTGAAGATAATGTAAATAAAAACTTCACACTTCAAAATGGAAAAGAACTTCTTGCCCCCTTCTTTTCTAATGTCCAAAGATTGAACTACGAAGATTCACTCGCTGTAACAGATATTGATGATCTGGTTGAATATATTTATTCACTTTCCAGTATGACTACACTGAGCACCGTACCGAAAAAAGAAATACATGACCTTCTTACAAAGCAGATGGTCGATGGTATTTTGTCAGTTCCAAAAGAATACGGCATGTTCTGCTGCAGAAAAGGATTATAAATCCCTTTCCATATACCCGCAGGTGAATGGGAAGTAATCATATTTCACAGTATGGGTGTGAGTAAAACCGTGCTTTTCATACCAGGCTCGGATTCTCTTATTTTCTTCGACAATTCCTAATTTCATTTTTTTGCAACCTTTATTTCTGGCGCGGGACATAGCATTTTCCAGCAAAGCTTCACCAATTTTTTGATGTCGGAATTCCGGCAGTACACAAAGATTGCTAAGTTCGCATTCAGAGTTCTCCAGAAACATCAGCGAAAAATAACCTAAAAGTTTTCCCTCATCAGAAAAATAAGCCATCATAAGCCTGTGTTCATATTCAAGCTGATAGAATAATCGTTCTACTGTAGTTGCAAACGCTGTAAAACGCGGTGCATTTTCGATTGTAAAACCAAACTCGTCTGCAACAGTCTGGAAACTTTTTTTTATTACGTTTACGCATTCTGCGAATTCGTTTTTGCTTATTTCCTTTATCATATTAATCCTTCCTTTTCAAAATCCAGATAAGATTGCTGTTGTATTTTGATGCTGACGATGGATCATTCAAATCTTCCTTGTCACCTTTGTAACCGCGGTATATGTCCACAACTTCAAAACCACAGAGCTCTGCCAGCAGGAACATTTCGCTTCTGTATGTCTGACGCATTAAGAGAGGACGAATACGCTCTCCAATAATTTCACCCGCTTCGTTGTACGTTTCGAATTTCCAGTTGCCGTACATCTGCTGTGTGTAAAGATTATATGAGATTGCGTTATAGATCTTTTCACGGTTGCCGTCGCTGTTCACATACTCAAGACGGAAGCTATAATCTTCTGGACTTGTGTTAATCTGAGCAGCCTGAGCTGATGGCCATGGATCAAAGGTATTGAGCGTGAGGATGCCGCCCGGAGTAAGCTGATTGCGAAGATTCAGGAGTGCTGTCTTTTGAGTTTTTGTATCTGGCAGGTGCATAAAACCGCTTCGGGCAATAATTGCAAGAGAGTACTTTCTACCTGAGTTAAACTTTGTCATGTCGGCTGGATAAATGTTGAGTTTGAGACCAAGCTTTTCTGCTTTAGCTCCGGCTACTTTGCACATTTCCTCAGAAATGTCAGTTCCATCAGCAATAATGCCACGCTCTGCAAGATAGAGCAGAACTGCACCAGTTCCGCAGGCAACATCAACAACGCCGCCGCTGCCGTACTTTTTGGCAAGCTCAAGATAAAACTCCTGAAAGTTTTCGTGCATGGAATTTTCATGCGCATACATTACGTCTAAATAACGGTCGTAATTTTCTGCAACATCTTTGAAATCGTGTAAGTCCATAATCATCCTCCTTGTGAACCTATTGAAATCAGTTTAAGCCAAAAAAAAAGACCACTTACCGAAAAGATAAGTGGTCAGTTTATATCAGCTAATAATCTGCAATCTTATTCTTTTCTGTAATCCAAATGCATACCAATGCCTGTAGTTGTGGTAACTGTGGTTGAGGCGGTTGTGTATGTAGTTTCGATTACAAAAAATTTCATCTTGGTATGAACATATAGAAAAATGATTTTTGTGTCAAGGAAGAAAGAATGTGTTAGAATTACATATAGATAAAAAGTATAATGACCGCAAATTCAAAGTTCGACATACACAAAATGAGGGATAATTATTTGAAAAGGAAAAGTTTTATATTTTTAATATCACTATTTTTGATTTCTGTTGTTTATGCAACAGATCCTGTACCAGAAGGAGAAATTTTTGTTAATGATAAAATGCTGAAGGATTTTCCTATCGGTGCAGATATTTCTTCTTACAACATTGAGATGTCAAAAGCAAATCTAATTATGATAAATCCATCACAATTCGCTCCGTATTTTAATCTTTATGAATCCCCTTATTGGTATAGAATTGCGGTTCTAAATAATCGTGTTCGTGCAATATTTGTTAATGATGCATATTTTGGAAAACGTTTTAAAACAGAAGAAGGAATATATCTTGAAATGTCGATGAAACAAGTTAAAGATATTATTCCGGAAATCAATTTTAAGAAAATTAACGGCTGGGGCTATGAAGCTCTTCTAAAATCCGGTTGGAAAATTGTATTTGCCAACAATGATGATAATGCAGAAGTTCTTTTTATTTATAGGGATTAATTTACATGCGAAATTGAGAATGAAAATCTTACAATTCCTTCAGTCTCTTTAATCCCGCTTTATTTACAGAAATTGTTGTAACGCTGGTAGCAATCATATTCGCTGACATAATAATACCGCCACGGAGCTGAAACGCATAAAGCAGAGAGCCGAGTGTAATTATTCCTGCATTGATTTTCTCTGCTCCAAGGAACATGAGAACAAGATATCCCATTATTCCAAAGAGCGGCATAACAGCATGCTCAATCGCTTTGTATAAAGCCTTTTTTATGAAGAGCAGTTTTAATTCCAGATTTTTGATTTTTATTTTCTTCAGAAAAAAATCAGAACAGTCATACAGAAAAACTGTATCGGCCATATTTACGAAAGACTCATACATGTCGGTTAATTCTGCGGAAGCCTTTTGTATTTTATTCTGAATGGAACTCAAGCGCGGTGACACAATCCAGGTTATAATCAGAATATGAGGAATCACAAAAGCAAGCACAATCAGAAATAATTTCGAATCAAAAATACAGAATAAGATTGCAGACAAAAGAAGATTTGCAATTCCATTCACAAGAAACACAAGATTCCAGGGTTCGCCATAAATTGCGGCGGTCATCTGTGCATCCTGATTTATCCGTAAAAGAACATCGCCTGAAGCTAGTTTATCAATTTCTTCGATTGGTTTTGCAAGAAGCTTGTTGAAAATATACAACTTTAATTTCTTTTGAAAGCCTGCATAAAAAGCTGCAAAAAAACGCCACACAGTTCCGTTATAAGTGAACAGCAATAAATTAGCAAACAAAAAAAGTCCGCACACAACATCAAGCCTCACAAAATCCAAAGCCTCAATTGCTTCAAAAGCCTGTTTTAGGAAAAGCGCATTTATGAGATTTCTGACGGCCTCGAAAGGAAGTCGTAAAGCAAGCAGCTGCAAATACTGTTTTTTGATTTCAAGTTTTTTCAGCATAAAACGCCTTCCTCCAGCCGATAGATTTTATCGCAAAAATCAAGAGCCTCTTTTCTGTGTGCAATGGAAATTACTGTCCGCTCTTTCCACCAGTTCTGCAGGGCTTCAATAAGATGGGCAGAAGTTTCCATGTCCAGTGCAGAGGTAGCTTCATCTAAAATCAAAATCTGAGGATTCTGTGCAATCGCTCTTGCAATGCAGATTCTTTGTGCCTGTCCGCCAGAAACATTATCCCCACGTACGCCTGTAAAAGTATCTATACCATCTGGGAGAGATTTTACCCATTCTTCAAGCTGAGCAATTCTAACCGTATCCCAAATCTGCTCTTCCGGAATTTCATGACCGCAGGTGATGTTTTCTCTTATGGTAAATGGGAAGAGTTTGTTTCCCTGCATTACCACAGACATTTTTCCTTCTGTGTAAATTTTACCTTGCTGAACTTCGTAAAGACCAGAAATTAATTTAATCAAAGTTGTCTTTCCGGAACCGCTTTCACCGATTATTCCGATTTTCATTCCATCAGGAATTGTAAGATTCAGATTTTTTAGTACAGTTTTTTGATCGTAAGAATATGTAAGATTTTCGATTTGTATCATTTGTCTTCTCCTGCTTTGTTGATTTTCTGGAGATTTCCTGCAAAGATACGGAACTGCATTATAAAGGACGGCATGTTCATCAAAATGCCAGAAACGTTCCCCGAAAGATTTATAAAAATATAAAGTTCGCCCACTGTCATTTCGCCTTTGATAACCAGATTGCCGCCAATCAAAACTAAAAGCAGCAAAGGTATGCATGTCATCACTGCAGAAATTGACATCAAAAGTGCTTTCTTTTTTTCCATGGAGATATTCAGTTTTTCCCATGCCTCAAGTCTGTTCTTGTAATTTGTCAGTATGAATTTTTGTGCCTGATACAATCTGATTACCGGGAAAAGCGACATCAGACTTTCTGTAACGCCATTCAGCTTTGCATTTTCTTCATTTGCTTTTATTGTATAATTCTTCAAAATCTTACACGAAAAAGAAACGTAAAGAATAATCAGAAAGACAGGCAGGTTTGAAGAAAACGCAAGAAACGGATTCAAAAAAATAAACCACCCGAAGGTACCAAGAAATTTTATAAAACTATCAAAGATGAAAAACAGATTTTCAGAAATAAAAACACTAACTGCATTAAACTCATTCAATAGCACAGAAGTCATTTCACCGCCGCTCACCGCCATCTCTTTTGCTCTCATAAATGAAACACTATTACGCGCAATGCTTTCGATATAATTTTGTCTTAACTCATAATTTATTCTGGCTGTAGTTGTACCGGAAATAAATGCGTTTGCCCCACTCATAAAAATAAAGGCAGCAAGAATAATCAGAAGTTCTACGAGCATTCCTTGAATAGATGAGTTACCTGCTTCGCCCGCTCCAACATTCCCCGCTGTTACAAGGTCAATCAGATTTGCCAGATATTTATTCCAGACAAGATTAACCGCAAGAAAAATAATATCTGCTATAAAAGTCAGAAAAATCATAAACTTCACTTTATAAAATGTGCGTGTTATAATATTCATAACAAAACGCTAAACCTTGTCCCAGGGACAAAGTCAAGTAAAAAATGGAAAAAGATGAATTATTAAAAATCAGTGAGCTTGCAGATTTTTTTGGAACAACACCGAAGGCTCTGCGTCTTTATGAAAAAAAAGGTATTTTAGTTCCCTGCAAGATAGATCCTCTAACTGGTTATCGTTATTACTCTGCCGACCAGGTAAAAAAACTCAACGTACTTGTAGAGCTGCAGGAATTAGGTTTTACACTTAACGAAATCAAAAAAATTATGAAGGGTGGGCTTAAATCGCAGGCCTTTCTGGATGCGCTTTATTCTAAAAAAGTGGAATGGGAACAAAAGAAAAGCGAGATACAGAGTAAAATCGGCGCAATAGAAAATATAGAACAGAACCTCTCACGCAAAATCGGTACAAAAGAAATCACAGAAATGACAGAGGATGAACGGGCCTGGTTTTTGCTCAATGCGGTTTGTGTGGAAGAACTCAAGGCTTCAAAAGTTTTGAGTGATGCTATATGGGTATAACAGAATTGTTCAGCAGGGGAGACTCAAGTGAAAACTATAATCACAATTCAGCACACACAATCGGTTCATCACACAAACGGGATGGTTGGTTCCTGGACAGACTGGGATCTTACAGAAAAAGGAATTGAACAGGCAAAAAGAATCGGCGAAAAGTTACAGGCAGAACTTGGTGATCGTGCACAAGATTTTGTTTTATATTCTTCTGATTTGATTCGTACAAAACAGACTGCAGAACAAGTTGGAAAAGCTCTGAATCTTACACCAAAACTTCGTACAGAATTGCGGGAAAGAAATCTTGGTAAATGCTGCGGAAAGTCTGTTCAATGGCTGCTAGAAAATCTGGAACGTGATGAGAAAACTATAGACGACAAAATGTTTTCCGATGGTGAAAGCCGCCGTGACGAATGGAATCGCCTGAAGCCCTTCTTTGATGAGATTATGTCGAGTAACGAACAGAACATAATCATCGTTTCACACGGAGATTTATTGAGTGTATTCAATATCATGTTTCTAGGGCTGGGCGTGGAGACCTTAAACACTTGCGAAATGCATGGCGCTGCAGGCGGCGTTTCAATTATGCTTGAAACCGACGACGGAAAACGTATCATCAAAAAAGTCAGCGATATGTCATATATGAATTAGAGAAAAACTTCTCAACCGAAAGTTGAGTAAAACTACAAAACGCGTCGATTGTCAGTCAGGTATATTGGCAATATGATGTGTATAAACCTCCTTGCAAGGAAAAAAAATAAAAGAGGTACAAAATGAACACAATCGGCGCAACTATCAAAAAACTTAGAGGAGCCAAAGGAATTACTCAGGAAGAGCTTGCAGAAGCAGTAAACATTTCTTATCAGGCAGTGAGCAAATGGGAGAACGGTGGTTCCCCAGATTTAGAAATGCTTCCAATTCTTGCAAATTACTTTGGAGTAACAATTGATGAACTGATGGGCTTTAAGCTTGCAGCATACACCAACAAAGAAAGGTTTATCCGTCTTATGGCAGATGCAGGTGTGCTGAAGCGAGGTAAGTTCGAAATCAAAGGAACTGAATCGGATTACTTTATCAATACGGAAAACTTCACTACAAACATTCATCTTGCAAAGCTCGGTGAATTCTTTGCCGACCTGATAATGGAAGCTCACCTTGATTTTGACTGCATCGTAGGAATGGCTTATCACGGAATAAGTTTTGCAGCTGCCACAGCAACAATCCTTGCAAATAAATATGGCATCACCGTAAACTATTGCAGCGATAGAAAAGTTTCAGACAGCCGTGGAAGAACAATCTGCGGACACACGCTTGAAGATGGAGAACGAATTGTCATCGTGGACGACTTAATCAACAGCGGTAAGACTGTAGCCGGCAGAATTGAAAATCTGAAGAAAATTGCTGACATAAAAGTAGCAGCCCTTGTTGCAATTGTAGACCGGGGAGATGGTGCTAGTTTCATGAAAGAGCATTATGATGCTAAAACTTTGACCATCATCACCGGCGAAGATATTACGAGTGCAATTGAGCGGGGAATTGTTTAATTACAAAAAGAAAGTCTTCATAACGCCCTTGCCTTTGATTTCCATCTCGACAGGGGCGCTTGCACTAACAGCACCTTTAAGAAGTTCCATAGTATTTTCTGAAACATGAATCTTAGAGGTTTCGCCTGAGCTTTCCATTCGGCTGGCAACATTTACAGTGTCACCCCAGATATCGTAAACGAATTTTGTTTTTCCGATAACTCCGGCAATAAGGTTTCCGCTGTTGATTCCGATTCGCATAAAGAGCTTTACATTGCTTGTGGCATTGAAGTTTTCAATATCCTGAAGCATTCCGCGTGCAAAATTAACAATTGCGAGCGCATTCTTTTCTGCAGGTTCGTTTCCGAAAAGACCGGCCGCCGCCATATAAGAGTCACCAATAGTTTTGATTTTTTCGATGCCATCACGTTTTGCACGTTCATCAATTCTGGAATAGAGCGAGTTCAAAGCTCCGACAATTGTATCAGCATCAAGAGCACTTGTGATTTTAGTGAAGCCGACAATATCAGCAAAAAGTACAGAAGCGTTTTCAATCTTATCTGCAATTTTAGCGTTCCTGTCCATTGCAAGACGTTTTGCAACTTCCTCTGGAAGAATATTCAAAAGAAGTTCTTCAGAACGATTCTTTTCTTCCTGAAGTTCCTTAGTGCGTTCCTTTACAGTGTCTTCAAGCTTTCTGTTTTCTTCTTCTACGCGAATAATTTTTCCTTCAGTAAATGAAATCGTAAGAGACACAATGAAAAGAATTGAAATTACAACTAAGCCAACCTGGAATAGAAAATATGACAATGGTTTAAGGACACTTTCATAAGTAAAGATGATTTTTGAATCTAACGGGGAATATTCAGCAGGGGAGTACATAATACAACCAAAGCCAAGATTCTTTAGTGGAGTAACCTGATAATAATCAGCTCCATGAAGATTTTCTTCGTCCTTATCCTGAGGCTTACGAACGTTCATTAGTCTATCTTTAATAGTAAAGTTTCCGTTCCATGGACCCGGATCAATAGTACAGTCTTCACAAACATCAATAGTAACATTCCAATCTGTAATGACGGTGGCCATCATATTGTTATAGATTACACCGTTATACTGAGCACCCAGGCGGGTCAAGTCTTCGTCATCATTCCAGAATTTTTCAGAATCACGAAGGAAAGTAACACATACAGATTTAGATTTGTCATTCGCAAGATAAGGTTTATTTATAACAAGTTTTCGTTCAGGTATACTGATTCCGGTAATAGAAACAATAATCATTACCAGCAGAAGTCCACCGGAAACTGAAGCGATAACCTGCCATACATGACTTCTTGTAATATGTCTTTTCATTTCTGGAACAGTAACGCCCTGTTTATAGTTTGGACTCAAACGAGGACCATCTTTTTTATCAGAATAAAATTCGAGTTCCATAAGTTTGATGGAAGAGAAGAAAAGATGCAGGGCACCAATGCCATATCCAATATCAATCCAGGAAATTCCATAAACTAACAAAGCCAATACAATTCCGATGATTGGAAAAAGAGGATAAATAGCAAGAGAAATCAAAACATTTTTTTGTAAAATCTTCTGAGATTGAAAAAGCATTGCCCATGTTATAAGTCCAGGAGAAAGTCCGAGGACAATACTCACAGGATAGAGAGCACTTCTGTGGTAAAGATTTGCTTCATCAAAATAATAAAAGAGATTGGTAAACTGACTAACGATAGTTAGTATAATTCCAATAAGACAAATGTAGAAAACAATATAGAGCTGAACAGGAACCCCATTCCTTATTGAAGAACGAGGTTTGAATAGAACCTTAAAATCCAGAACATCCGATTTAATAAATTCAGCAGAATAAAAGCAGAAGAAAAAAGTGGTGAAGTAGTTAAGCGCAAAAACCATAAAGTTGCTTATGCGGACCATATAGTAGCCGACCTGGCTTGTACCTCGGAAGATATAAGCCATGGCATCAAAAGCAAGCAAAGCGCCTGTAATAAACTGAAGAAGAATCAGCGTACGACGACTGTTATTTTTCAGCCTATGCCCAGATAATAAAAACACTCCAACCTGTAAACAGAAGAATGCCAACCCCGAAAGCACTACGATACTGATAATTCTAATTGTGTTACTCATTATACATATAATTTTATGTTATAAAGAATAGTTTGTCAAAAAAATGGAATGAAGGAGGGGAAGGCCTTCCCCTTGCTCCAGCCCGCGCTGCGGTCTTCCGCTACCCCTTCCAGCGGGGACACCCCGCAACGCCCCCGGTTATTCCAAATTCTGCTTAGCTTCTGGAGATCAGTTGTTTTCGATGCAATAAAGCAGTAGTTCTTTCATTTAGTTTGAATAGTCTAAGTAAAACAAATCTCCCGTTTTAGAAAGTGCTGGAAAATAAATCCTGCTGAATCTTTAGCGAAGGCAACAGTTGTTAAAGTTTCAGATTGTGCAGTTATTGTTTCCTGCGCAAAGCAGAAAAGAGTCATGGAGAAAATGATTGCTGTAAATAAAAGTTTCTTTTTTATTTTTCTACCTTAGTTTTTTGAATGTTCTTTATACCACTGTGCGCGCCACTGTGGATCCCAGGTGTTTTCTATGCAGTAAAGATTATGCGTGTTAGTGTTCCAGTTCATGCGAAGAACGTAGATGTCGCCGGATGGATGCAAGGCAGATGATTCTATTACTTCGGTATCTGAAGTCAAATATATATCATATGATATTTTTTCATTTTTTTTCCTAGTAGCATTTTTTCTATCATAAATATAATAATTACCCATATTAACTTTTTGATACATATAATCATTCATTCTTGTCTGATCCCAATAAGTTCTTTTTCCATCTAAAAAAACATTATTCGAACTTGATACCCGAATCTTTACTCCATTTATTTCCACATCTGATTCAAAAATTTTCTTTGTTTCCTCTGTATTATGAAAGTTTTTTCTGTTTTCTTCTTTATCCATTCCAGGATTTACTACACAGTAAATGTTTTCTTTGTTATCCCAGAAAAATAATACATTGGCCTCTTCAAGATAATATGAAGTTTTTGAATCCATTCTTATGTCATAATCCCATAATGGATTAAAACTGAATATTTGATTTCTATTTTTATTAATAAGAACATAATCAGCCCAAGAACCCGAAAATAAAAATTTTCCATCATATACAGATTCTAAATGAGTTGCATCAGAATTTATAATACCCTTAAGATCTACTAAATATTCTAATTCAAAATTTTTTGTTATTTTTACTAATTTATCAAGATCTCTACAATGAATAATCATTGTTCCATCATTTGAAATAGTCAAAATATTTCCTGTTACATCATCAGAAACTGCAACCTCTTCATCTTTTCTTATGCTAATTGAATTTAATTCTTTCTTATTTTCATATTCTCCAATTTTTATTAGTGGATATTCTTCTGCTAATAAGATTGTTGTTGATAATATAATTAGTAATAAACAAAATATTCTTTTCATTATTTTTGTCTCCATATTGTCGAAAAAATGTTCTTTATTATTTTTCTAAGTTTTGTATCATTTCTACAAGTTTCTGGCGATAGGCTGGAAGTTTTATTTCGCCGGAGGTTTTGCCTTCATCAGTGTACCAGACTTGCTTATTGAAATGAGTTGAAAGGTCCGTACTCTTAAAGTGAACGCCATAGATGGCGAAGATTGTGTTTCGCAGAAGGCGAAGATCTGCCTTGCTCAAGGTTGGAAGAACCTTGTTTACGTACTGGCCGTAAGAGTCGTCTGTGTAGCCGTTTATTGCCATTGCGTAAAAGTCTGGATCACCCCAGGTGCGTCGGATGCGGAAGACTTCAGTATACTCTTTACCGGCAACATAATAGTAGATGTTACCGCCAAAGCCGACGTACCAGCTAAAAGAATAGTCTTGTCCACTTTTCCGAATTTCTGAATATGAGTTCAGATTTTTTAAATAAAAAATATTATCATCATTTAAATAACATCCAAGGACGTTACCAAGACTTCCATAATTTTCAGAAAAATATCTATATCCTTGGAGATCATATTGCTGCAATGTATTGTGTTCTTTATAGTATGTGTTTCCCCAAATCAAAACATTGTTTCTAATAAAATCATTATAAAGACTCAGCTCTGCAGCCTTTTTTTTGCTCTGCTCATATTTTTCGGGATCATATTGTTTCAGATATGCCATTGCCTCTTCTTCTGAATAAATACGTCCATTTGAATCTATGGCACCGCCTAAAAAATAAACTATATAACCGCTATCTTTTTTGAGTATAAAGCTTATACCAGGATTTGTATCACTGATGTATTTATAAGGTGTATTATTTATTGAATACTCAATAGAATCCGAATAAACTCCCCAATAATTATTTCCTAATACCAAGAGTAATGGTGCGTGTTCACTTAAAAACGGTTTTTCTTCTTTTGAAATTGTTTTAGTTTCCAGATTGATTGTTACTATAGTTCCAGGCAAAGGATCCTGTACAACCAAGAGATTGTTTACTTCATTAAAATATATTCCTAGTGGAAAATGCCCCATTCCACCTCCGGGATATCTTTCATACTTTACATCTTCTAAGACTTCAATTTTTTCAACTTCCTGCGCAAGGCAGAAAACGCTCATTGTGAAAATGATTGCTGTAAGTAATAGTTTCTTTTTCATTACTGACTTTATTATATAGTGAGAAAGTTCCTTATACAATGTACGATTTGTTATGAGAGAGCGGCGGGGGCGGGGGTTTTAGGGGGTGGCCCCCTAGGAGAAGGGGTAGAGGAAGACCGCGTAGCGGGCTGGAACGTGGGGAAGGCTTTCCCCTTCACTATCTAAAAAAAATCATAAAAAAATTTATTGACTAATTAAAAATCAAAGTATTTAATCCATAAATATAAGGATCCTTTATTATTTCAAAGTTTTAAGGAGATTTTATGAACAAGAATGAAATTCACAAATTGATTGAGACGGAGCAGCCGAACATCTGCCAGGTGGTGGCTTATAAGGGCGGCGAGGAGGTTTATTCGGACTGCTGGAACGGCTACAAGATGGACGACTGTGCGCATGTGATGTCGGTGACTAAAAGTGTGATGGCGCTGCTCGTTGGGATTGCGATTGATAAAGGGCAGATTAAAGGTGTAGACGATAAGGTGCTGGATTATTTTCCGGAATATAAGGTAAAGCGCGGCGAGAAGACTATTTATGAGGTGACGATTAAAGATTTGCTTACGATGAGGGCTCCGTATAAGGGTAAGGGCGACCCGTGGTCTAAGGTGTGCTCGAGTGAAAACTGGACTTACACTTCTCTGGATTTTCTTGGCGGTCGTCAGGGAATGACAGGGGAGTTCCGTTATTCTTCGGTTTGCATTCATATTTTGTCTGGGATTCTTTATAAGGCGACTGGCATGATTACTGTGGACTATGCGAATAAGTTTTTGTTCGGGCCGCTGGGGATTCCTGCGCATGAGGTTTATATTGCTAAGTCTGCCGAGGAGCATAAACAGTTTACTATTGAGAAGACTCCGAAAAAGGCTGTGTGGTTTAGTGACCGCCAGAATCTTGGGACTCCGGGTTATGGGCTGTGTTTGTCGGCTTGTGACATGGCGAAGATTGGGCTCCTGTGTTTGAACAAAGGAGCGTACGGCGGGCAGCAGATTGTGTCGTCTAAGTGGATTCGGGAGATGACGGAGCCGCGCACGGTTGAAGGTAAACATTTCCGTGGAATGGATTACGGATATTTGTGGTGGATTATCAGCAGGAAGAAGGGGATTTATGCGGCTATCGGGAATAGCGGGAATGTGATTTATATTAACCCGGAGAAGAAGATTGTTGTTGCGGTGGCTTCGTATTTTAAGCCTACGATTTTTGATCGCGTGGACTTTATTCAGCGGGAGATTGAATCTAGATTATAGCATATTGCATAAAGTTGCCGTTTTTTACAAATGCCATAATTATTATCCATTTAATCAATTAAACTTCTAAACGGCTGAACGCATTCTGACACCATGTGAAGAGTTCCAAGAAGGCTTCGTCGAAATTATAATCGTCTGGGAGGTCACTGAACTCAAGAATGCGTCGGTCTGCTACTGAAACTTTTTCTTTCAATTCTTTTTTTGAGAGAATGAAATCGCCAGTTTCAAGATAATGGAGATTCTGAATCAAAAAGAAAAAGCCTTTACAGGTACCGCGGAATTTAGTGATGTTCTTTTCTCTGTCTGCATGAATGAATCTGTGACAGAGTTCATGATATAAATTTCCTAAACTAATTTTTACGTAATTGATTTCGTCTTGTCTGGTTGCCGGCGGAAGATAATCTGTGAGGGCTCCCAAAAGATCTTTTGTGGTAAACTTGAGCTGACAGACTTCCAGCGGATTCCAGTTTTGTATTTCGTTTTTGCCACAGATGAAACCGCATGACTTTTCGTACCAGCCGATTTTCTTCAGGATTTCGCGATAGGTCTGCATGTCAGTTACTGTAAAATTATCAATAATGACCATAATATCAATGTCGCTGTTTTCATGTGCTTCGCCTCGGAGATAACTTCCCTGCAGGCCCATGTATAAAAGTCGGGTGTTGAAAGTGGTTTTACATTCTGAGATTAGATTCTGGATATAGGTTTCTAAGTTGAACATTTTTCTTTCTCTAGTTTATCAGATGATTTGCGGCATCTTCAATATCTTCGTAGTCTACTTCTTCGCCTTCGCGGGCGGCACATTCAAACTCGTCGACGATGTTTTCTATTAAGACCATGTCGATAAAGAGTGGAAGTTGATTCAGGAATTCATCAGAAATTGTGGTTTCTGATTTGTAGCCTTTGAGAATTGTATCGAAATAATGCTTCATGCCGGCGGCTCGTTTTGTGGGATCTGGTTCGTTGCGGAACCAGCCTTCGCCGTGAAGATAGAGATTTGCGAGGTCGAACATGTACCAGCAGTACATACAGTTATCAAAATCAAAAACTGTAATATTGCCGTTTGCCATGTCGATGTGATAGTTGCCGTCACTGAAGTCGAAGTGAATTAAACCGTAGTTTTGACTATCTGTCGGTAGTTTTTGAAACTTTTCGAGGCGTCCTGCAATTGCGTTTTTCAAATCAGAATAAGTATCTGGAATCAAATTGTTGATGTATTCCATGTTATATTTATCAAAATAGTCTGGGCGGCGGTGATCTTCGGTTGGCTCAAAGTGTTTTGAGAGCTCGTGAATTTTTCCGAGAGTTTTTCCAGTGTTATAAAAATATTCTTCAAGCGATGCGCCTTCTCGGTAACGGTAACCGTTGTCACACAAAAGCATTCCTTTTGCATATTCAAAAAGTGAGACAAAATCACGTGCTCCATCATTATCAACAACTTCAACAAGTTTCCCATTTACACTCGGAATCACATCTGCAACAGGGGCACCATGCTCTGCAAGATAATGAACAAACTCCGTTTCGGCAAGATAGTCCATTTCTGTTCTGTCACCAGTTGAAGAAATCCGAAGCACAAACTTTTTTTCATCACCCTTACTGCAAACAAAAATCCTGTTACGTCCACCTTCGTGACCTTCAACTTCGTGCCAGTTAAAATCCTCAAGAGAAAATAATTTTAATATCTGTTCAATTGCTTTCAAAGACTTGTAATTTCTCCTTTATCAACTTTATGCATCTTTCCAAGTCGCCAGGTTTTGTCACTGTTTATGAAAATTGCGCTTTCATCTTCCATGGCAATAATCGGACGAACCATCGACATTTCTTTTAGGCTCGGAACAAACCATTCATCTGGTTTATAATGTGCTTTGATGATGACATCTGTAAGGCCGAGCCCTTTGTACATTGTCTTTGACTCCCAGACTTCGGCAACATAAGGCCCCATATTCATTGAACCGGCACTTACACCAAGAATCACTGCATGGCTAGCCAAAATCTCTGGAGCAAGATTAAGATCCTGAATCAGCTTCATCTGCCAGGTTACTTCACCACCCATCAGCCAGATGCAATCAGCCTGCTGTACAAGTTTTGATGCAGTCTCCGCGTTCGTCCGCCGGTCAATCACATGATGCTCTGCAAAGCCCAGACCACGTTCAGCCAACATCTGGTGCATGCCGTCTTTGTCGTCATCATTTTGTGTATAGTTTTCCGGATCGGCACTTATAACAACAAGACATTTTCGCTCGCCCAGATTTTCGCGAAGTACCTCTGCAATTTCATCTGTAAAATGATGAGTCGGAAATCCGCTGAAAACTCCTAATAATTTTGCATTCATAAAACTAACTCCATCAGCCAGCAGTCTTCTTTTTTACATCGTCATATATGCATAAAGTGTAATCCATTTATTTTCTACCCCTACATCGCCAACTTTGAATGCAGGTACGCTTTTTGAATCAGTCAAAATGTATCTGCCGTTTTCAAGTCTGTGCTGATTCAAAACTCTGATACCTTCTTTCATTGCTTCTGAATCAAGAGGACAGCCAAGTGCTTTGAGGGCATAAACAATATTCTGCGCGCCGATTTTGATTGGGTCTGGAGTATAGAAGGTTCCGAGCATTACATCGAAAACTGGAGTTTTCATGTCGTCGGTGCGGTAGAAAATGTTACGTTTTGTGAAATAGTGAACAAGAGCTTCTTCACATTCGGTTTTGATTCTCTGAAGATGAAGTTCGGCAACAAGCATAAGGAATTCGATTGTATATTTTATGCAGCTTTTGTGAGGCTTTCTCGGGTCATTGATTTTTTTGTTTGTGCTGATACATCGGAAACCGCCATCTTCCTGAATAAGCGCAAGCTGTGCATCAATTTCCTTTCGGACAATTTCTTCATCATAATATCCAAGTTTTACAAGATTTCGCAGGAGAAGAGGTTCACCGCAAAGCATCTTAAAACCAGTAGCTTCAATCAGACCGAAAACTTCGTCATCAATATCTTTACCAATATCGGCACGGGTAAGTCCCCATTCAGCAAAGGCAAGAATGGCGTCGTATTTATCCCAATTTTTTGGTTTGTGGAGTCTGTTCAATGCGCGCGCGTATGTCTTGCTTTCGAGTAACTGCTTTTTGCATTCGATGACTTTTTCGTCGCTGTCGGGCAGATGCAGTGCCTCTTTGAGGGTTCTGAGTTTTACTTCCGGATTTTCATCTTCCAGTAACCAGTTTAAGATTGCGTCTTCCATATTCTTGCCTCCTCTCCCGTCATCCCGAACTTGTTTCGGGATCTCAATATAAAAGATGCTGAAACAAGTTCAGCATGACGTTCTCCAATTAATTAAAAGTATATCTTCTATCAGAAAAAAGTTCTTGTCAAAAATTGCTCAATTTTGTCTGCCAAGTAAGTAAAAGTATATTCGAGATAAAGAAAAATACCTACAAAATTAGGGTTTTCATGTATTTTGTAGGTAAATAAATGGATTTTGTTATGGGGCAGTTTCTGATTTTACCTACAAAAATGTTAAATTTCCTTTTTTTGTAGGTAAAAAAACACAAAATCAAATCGATTTCTATAAATTTTTAAAAAAAATACCTACAAAACTGACAATTTTGCCATTTTTGTAGGTATTTTTCTTGAATCAACACTACAGTTCAATCAAAATTTACCTACAAAATCACTAAAACCGACTGTTTTGTAGGTAAATTCTGTAAATAGCCGATTATTATAATTATTTTTTCTTAAAATTCATTACATCAACTCGCTCAAGTATATCAAAGGTTATGATTCCTTTTTTGATGTAATACAGCGTGTGGCACTTTTCCCAGTGAATGCCTTTCTGGCTGCAGGTGCCAGCGTATTCATAACCAAAAGACTGAACTTCATCGATAATCATTTTAAGAGAATAAGTTTTCTTTTTGCCCTCGCGGTCGCGCCAGTTACTTAAGTGTACGGGCAGGATGGAAAGGCAACCTCTAGTTTTCAATACGCGATGAGATTCTTCAAAAAGCATGTACTTGCCTTTACCGTCGCCGCCGTGAAGTGCATCATACAACAAAACTAAATCCAGAGAGTCATTTTCAAAATCCTGCAGGTTGTGAACTTCTTTGTTTATTAAAGTGATATTTTTAATCCCCCGCGCTGCAATCTTTTCACCAACTTCTTTCTGACAAACAGGACTGCAATCAATTCCATAGATTTTTCCAGTAGGGTATGCATAGCTCAAAGCAAACAGATTTTCGCCAAAGCCATAACCGAAATCAAGAACTGAGGGTGCGTCCTTTTCCGTAAGTGGCATCTCAAGAAATAAATCTCTACCGTCAGTTTTTTCCCATAGAGCGATGTCATTGTATAAATGTTCGTTTGTATTTGAATAGTTCATTGTTTTCTCCATTCATAGGGGGAAGTCTCCCCCTCGCTCGCACGTCGTTGCTCGCTACCCCCTCTACGGGCCTCAAACGCCGGCCCGTAACGCCCGCTTTTCATAATACACAAAATCATTGTCACGTCGTACTTCTGTGTATCCCAACTTCTGATAAAACGCATTCGTGCGGATATTCCAGACTGGCGTATCAAGAGTAAATATCTGAACTTCTGGGAACATCGTCTCAATCTGCTGCATCATAAAAATGCCGTAGCCTTTGCGGAAATGTTCGGGTGACACAAAAATCCTACCAACATTCATTTCATTATCTTTTATAAAAAGAACTGCTCCGCCAACAGTCAAGCCATCATCATCAATTAGCTTATAAAGACAATTCATTCTCGCCATCTTTGTATAAAAGGGAAGTGACTTATATCCCGGAGGTCCGAACAAATCAGAAGCACCAACTTCAACATCACTCTCAAAGGCATGCTTGGAAATACCAACAAGAGTTACAGCATCTGCAGTGCCGGCTTTTACTAATTGTAAACTCATTACATTCCCCTTACGACACTATCTGTATAAATAAAAATATCCATGTAGTGAATGCCGTCTTTATCATATTCGTATTCAAAACACGGGATAATATTTTCCGGGAATTTTTCTTTGAAGCTGTCAGCCTGAAGACATTCCATAATTTTCTGATAGCCACCTGGGATTCTTTCAAACGAACGGGCATGAGGATCTGTCACAGTGATTACCGCATACTCTGCCTCGTTGTTTGTGGCATATTCCACTCCCGGACAAGTTGTTTCAAAACCATCAGGAAGTACATAAGCCGCAACATAACCGTGAAGCCCAAAACGCATCTGCTGTTCCTGCGACACAAATGGAAAATCCCAGCCAAGAAGGTTGGCATCCGGGCAAGCCGCAAGAAGCCCGCTTGTTTTTCCCCAAGCCATCATATAGTTTATAACATCCTGCTCTGGCGATGGAGAAATCATCACATAGCGAGCCATTCTGAAAGCCGGCAGCTTTCTGATTTCCACCGGCGAGTACACTTCGTCTTTGGATGTCAAATCTTTTCGAACAAGGTCGTCCAAAGAGCAGGAAAAAATCGAACACATTTGCGAAAGTCTGTCCAGCTCCGGCACAACTTCATCAGTTTCCCAGCGAGACACCGTCTGGCGGGTTACTTCTATCAGTTCTGCAAACTGTTCCTGTGTGAGCTTTTTCTTTTTTCTCAAAAAGCAGATATTATTTCCTAAATTCATAAGCATTCCTTTCCAGCTGGTAGCTTTATTATTGCACATGATATGCGTCAAATCTACCAACTGATATATGCTTTTTGAGGAATTTTTGTAACATAAAATGTTACACTTAGGCAAAAACTAGAATAATTCTTCTGCTTTCAATGTGGTCTGCCGGCGTTTCTCAAGAGTTTTTTCAAAGAGTTCTCCGGCAATTTCCGGGAACTTTTCATAAATAACCTTTGCTCCTTCTTCGGTAATACCGCCTTTTGTTGCAACTCGTGAAACTATCTCTTCGAAGTTCATATTTTTAGAAAGCATCAATTCGCCGGTTGCGCACATTGTGTTGAGAACCATTGAAACTATCTGCTCGTCAGGGAGCGAAGTATTCTCGCGTGCAGCCGAACACAGTACATCAAAAATTGAAGCGATAAATCCCGGCATACAGGAAACAAGCTCCGAGCCCATTCCCATTTCATTTTCCGGAAGAAGAATTACATCGCCCATGCATTTAAAAAGCGACATGAGATTTTTTTTATCGTCCTCACTGGCCTTTTCATTAAAACAAAACAAAGTCTGTGATTTTTCAATTTCTGCAGTAAGGCTTGGAATCAGCTTTGCCATTTTATGATTTACAATTTTCTGCATTGAAGCAAAAGACACACTGCCGTTCAATGAAACAATCAGCGTCTCATCGCGTATTGAATCAGCTATTTCTGTAAGCACCTGTTTAATATCAAACGGTGGCACACACATAATAAGAATATCAACCTTCGAGGCAATATCAGCATTGCTTGAACAAACGTTGATTTCCGGAGCCAATCCGTTTAATTTTTCAATAGTCCTGTTATAAACGTAAAGCGTTGCATCTGTGTTCTTTGACAATTTTTCAACGAACATTCGACCCATACTTCCATAACCAGTAATTCCAATCTTCATATTTTTTACCTGCCTTTCGCTAGTCTAAAAACGGTGCATTCAAATCATAATCTGAAATATCCGAAACTGGAATCGGAAGCTTTAAGCTGATTTTCTTTTCTGTATAATTTAATTGCTTTGAATGTCCATCCGTGCCGCTCTTGTCGATTGCAAAAAACTGCATCGTGTTATCTTCCATGGCCAGAAATCCATGACCAATTCCAGCTGGAACTAAAACTGCAAGCGCATTTTCTTCTGATAATTCAATTTCTTCCCATTTCAGATAAGTGGCCGAATCCTTACGTAAATCAATAACATAATCCAGGCCTCGGCCCTTCACCACCGAAATAAACTTTGTCAGCGGGTCTGCTTCTTCGCGATAATGAATCCCAAAGAAAGTGCCCTTTCTGGACATCGTGTACAGGCGCGATTCTTTTGCTTCAAAACCTTCAATGCCATCTTCATAAACATAAGTCATCGAACCACGATTATCCGAACGGGAATTGAGTTTGTAAATTTTCACGCAGTCAAAAATTGTTTTTATCAGTTCCATTTACAATTCAGTTTACAGATGCTTTGCAAACTCTGCAATCCTGTCTGCAGTTTCTTCCTGGCTCAGTTTTCCGGTATCCAACTGCAGCGGAAACTTGCCACGGTTGCGGCGGAACCATCGGTTGTATTCAATGTGAGGCGGAATATTGCCTTCATAAAAACCACGCTCAGCCGGGCGGGCAAGCAGGCGCTCCCGAATCACTTCATCATCTGCAACCAGGGTTACAAAGTAAGTTGCTTCAACCTCGTCTGGAATTGTATTTTTGGTGATATAATCCATCGGATTTGTACAGCCGAAAAGTACGAGAGTACGTCCTGCTGCACGACGAACAGCCTCAGCAAGATAAGCATTTGCGTATCCTTCCGGATGATCTGTATTCGCATAATCATGCCAGTTGATTCCGCATTCATCAGTATCGATGCAGGCAAAGAGCTTCTCGTCGAGACGTTCGCCCACAAAGTCGCGCATCGTAGATTTTCCGACACCGCAGGCACCGGTTACACATATAATTTTCATAATTTAATCTCCATCAAATGGTAGTTTCGACAGGCTCAACCACCGTATGTTTACTTTCTAATTATAACGCAGTCTTTTACATACTCGCCGTACTTTTTCAAAAAGTCCTGATATTCGTCTTCTTCTGTAATCCAGAAAAGAACCCAGGCTTTTTCATAACCAAGGTCTTTGTAGGCTTGAAGACGATGATTGCCGTCATTCAGAACAAACTCGCCGCCTGTGTATTCAACAAACATCGGTGCGCATTTATTCACAAAGTCAGGGGTTGCTTCGATTGTCTTTTTCAACTCACTAAGCTTATGATCCCACCATCCTGCATCAACACGATACTTCATCTCTGGTTCAGGGCCCGAGCATCTCTTGAAAAACTTAAGAGGCACAAGAGCCGGACTGAAATAATATCTGTCGTATTTTTTTAAGCCATCAGAAAAAGGAATATTGCGTCCTTCCTCGTTCAAATATAAATGAATCCAGGCATCAAGCTTTTCTGCTTCTGCATACGCTTTTGCCGATTCTAAAGTTGCACTGTACTTTAACATAGAAACCTCCTTCTTGCTGTAAACGATTCTTTTTATTGAATCATAAGAAAGACAGTATTTTTCCATGAGGTCCTCAATTGTTTGTCCCGCTTCAAAATCAGCTTTTATTGCTGCGTTCCTTTCACGGATAAACTGCTGATAACCCGAAGTTTCGCCCCAGGATCTTTTTCCGTTTCCGGCCGGAATATAAATTGTCTCTCCAGAAACATATCGCTGAATCTGTTTCAAAAGAGCTTCCGGAAAAATGTCCTGTGCATTTCTGTACTTCATTCTGTCACCTTACAAAAGAGATTCTATCTCAAGTCCTATACCAGTTATATATCAAGTTTAATTATATAAGTTTTTTACACAATATGTTTCCTCATCTCCCAACCGAGAAGTTCTTTGTCAGACATTGCAAGAATCTCAGAAGCCGGCAGCCACTTATAATCACAGGTTTCGCCTTCCTGAAGCTGAACCGAATTCTTATCACAATCAGTTATACACAAAAATCTTACATGCCAGCAATATTTGCCAAGGTCTTTACTGAGGAACTCAAGCTTTTCTGCAATTACGCCAGTTTCTTCGCGGAGTTCACGGAGTGCTCCTTCAACATCAGTTTCACCTTTCAATGCAGAACCACCTGCGGTTGCTTCCCACATGCCCGGCCAGTTTTTGTTAGGTGAACGCTTCATCAAAAGGTAAGTTCCATCAACATGACGAACAAGAACCTCACACACAAGATGATAAGCGCCCTCTGGGAAATTAGTTTCATCATCGCGAATCAACGTAATGCCTTCAAGTTTTTTATAATCAGAATTATAAGCATCCCAAAGCTCAGGCTTTTTAAGATTTTTTATACTCACACATTTTTCTCCGTCAAACTCAAAGGCAACAATCCACGGCATGACGTCTTTGATTTTTTCAAAATCTTCATAGCCAAAAGATTTATCATAATAATTGATTATTGTACTAAGAGCTGTTCCATGAGTTCCAATCGCAATATTCTTTCCCTCGTATTTACGAAGTACTTCTTTGAGAGCAGCAATATTGCGGGCCTGAACTTCGTGAAGACATTCTCCACCTTCAAGTTTATAATCAAAATCTGTCCACTGATTTTTTGAAAAGTCATGAAAGTTATCTATCCATTCGCCACCAACAATTCTTTCATGAAAATCATCAATTGTTTCAATATTGAATCCGTACTTACCGGCAAAATCTTCCATCGTCATTACAGCCCTTTTAAATGGACTTGAAAGTACGACATCAATATTTTTATCGCTAAGATAGTCTGTAACAATTTTTCTGTCCTGCATTCCCTTTGGAGACAATGGGCGCAATAAATCATTATGATTTGTGAAATCCGGTTCTGCATGTCTGATAAAATAAACTTTTGTCATTGTTTCTCCTATTTTTTCTGTAAAACTGTGATTGCACCGTAGTGTAAAATATCAAACTTCTCGGGAGCGATTTCATCGAGGAGGGCGCGGTGTTCTGCATCCCATCTTGCAAGTTCTTCTGGATTAAGTGATGCTCCAATTCCGCGGCTTGCTCTAACACGGCCGTGCCAGCTTTCTTTTGTAAACGGAACCTTGAGGTCATATTCTTCGTGTTCTATTTTATCAAAATATTTATAGGCAACATCAGGCACCCAGTTTTCGCGACGTGTTGCACCGCAGCCAGACCATTTAGGACTGTACTTTAGAATCATTTTTTCACTGGCACCTGCAATTTTGTCTTCATCCGGAAGCCATGCCATATATAAGATTACAAGCTTTCCGTTCGGCTTAAGAAAATCAGCAAGAACAGGCATAACCTTTTCGTGGTCAAAATACCAGAAACACTGACACGCGGTAATTACATCAAAGCTTTCTTTTGGGAAGTCAAGATTTTCGGTTGCGTTTGCAATAAAATCAATTTTCATATTGCCGTCAGCTGCCAGTAATTTTGCCTGCTCAATCTGCTCAGGAGAAATGTCAGTGCCTGTCCAATGAGCGCCGTATTTATACATATTGCGGGGAACAACACCGGTACCGGTTCCAAGATCCAGAACCTTCTGGCCGTTTACGCAAAGACCACGGTCTACAATTTTTTTGTAAAACTCTTCCGGGTAAATATCGCGGAACTTTGCATATTCCTTTGAAGTCTTTCCCCAGTCAAAGGCTTTTCCGTCATCAATTCTCTTGTCTCTGATTTCCATGCTGCGTTCTCCTTCTGAAATAATATTGCAATAATCAGGCTTTCATTTGATTTTTTTAATACACTGAAAGAAGTGCATTTAATAATTCTATCATCTGCGATAAGCTTACTCAATTAAAGTTATCCTTTAATATTTTTTGTAGCATAATAAGATAAAAAGTTCTAAAGTAGACTTGATGAATAGAAAAAATCAGATTGATATGACTCAGGGGTCGATTTTCGGTAACCTTTTGAAATTTTCGATACCCGTAATTTGCTCGAATTTTCTTCAGCTTGTATTTAATGCAGCGGATGTAGCAGTTGTTGGTCAATTTGCCGGTGATGCTTCTCTTGCGGCTGTCGGTTCATGTACCTCTCTTATCAATCTTTTGATAAATCTTTTTATGGGACTCGCGATTGGAACTAATGTAATTGCGGCCCGGCATTTTGGTGCAAAAGATTCAGATAAAATTCAGAAGACGGTTCATACTTCCATTGCGATATCGATAATTTGTGGCGGCTGTATTACTCTGCTCGGACTTTTTCTTTCTAAGTTCATTCTGATTCGCATGCATACGGTGGAAGAGGTTCTGCCGCTTTCTGCCCGATACCTTCGAATCTATTTTTCCGGTATTACGGCAACAATGCTTTACAACTTTGGAAGTGCCTTGCTTCGTGCAAAGGGTGATACACAGCGTCCGCTTTATATTCTGTTCAGTGCAGGGCTTTTAAATCTTCTGCTTAATCTTTTATTCGTTATCGGATTTAAGATGAATGTAGCGGGGGTTGCCTGGGCTACGGTTATTTCGCAGACTTATTCTGCAGTTTTTGTGCTTATACTTTTAATCCGTGAAACAGATGATTTTCATTTTGACTTCCGAAAATTTGCTATTGATCGAGAAAGCTTTATTGAAATCATAAAAGTTGGTTTGCCTGCCGGACTTCAGAGTGTGATGTTTTCTATTTCAAATGTACAGATTCAGTCTTCAATAAATCAGTTTGGAACAGCACTGATTGCAGGAAACTCTGCGGCCGTTAGTCTTGAAGATTTTCTTTATCAGATTATGAATGGTTTTACTGCCGGCACTTTGACCTTCTGTTCACAGAATATTGGAGCGGGAAATACAAGGCGTATAAAAAAAGAAGTTGTAATTTGTGTTCTTTGTACGGCAGTAACCGGTCTTATAGCCGGCAGTCTGTTTTATATTTTTGGAAGGCAGCTGCTTTCAATTTATACAAAGAATCCTGATGTAATAGAAGCGGGACTCAGCCGAATGGCTGTTACTTTCCTGCCGATTTTCATCTGCGGAATTATGCACTGTCTTGGAAACTCAATCCGTGGAATCGGGCATTCAGTTATGCCTGTTATTTCGATAATGCTGGGTTGCTGTGTATTCCGTGTTTTCTGGATTGGAGTAATTTTCCAGATGCCCCAATTCTATTCACCATTTACAATTTTTGTAAGTTATCCGCTCAGCTGGATTATTACATCGCTTGTAAATCTGATTTTCTATCTTTACTATAAAAAAGACTTAAAATAAGAGAACAAGTACACTTTCTTTGTTCTCACATGCATTATGACAAGAAGCCGCAACGCAAGGCTATCTTCAAATGCCTGCTATATGAAAATCGGCTATATTCTTCGCGGAAAGCTCTGTACATTAGGTTAAAAACTGGCTATTTCCCTATTCTATGATATAATATAACAATATTTAAGAATAAATGGAGTTAAAATGAAAAATCGAAGTGTAGCTTTTGTAATCAGAAATAAAAAAATTCTTGTAGAAAAATTAAATTACCCAAGCGAAGGAAAGGATGATTTCTATTCAATTCCCGGTGGCGGAATAGAAGACGGTGAAACACCAGAACAAACTGCCATCCGCGAACTCAAAGAAGAATGTGGCCTTGATGGCACAATAGTTCGCAAGCTTTCTGAATTATACAATCATAACAGAACAGAATATGCTTTTGAAGTAAAAGTCCCAGATGATCAGGAACCGATATTAGGCTACGATCCTGAAGAAGAAGGAAATGAAAATCCACCGCTTAAAGAAGTATTATGGCTTGGTCTGGACGAACTTTCAGAAAAAGACCGTGCATTTTTGTGGGGCTATGGCCTTATGCAGGTTCCGGGCTTTTACGAAGAAGTAAAAAGCTGGGGCGACGAAATCAGTTATCCGGGTAAATAATACATCAGTAATTGTACAAAGCTCTTGGACAATAATTATTTCAGATTTTAACTTTTAAAGAACGCAGATATTCTTTTCTTTCATCCGGTACGCGGAAACTTTCACAGGCTTTTTGAATTGCTTTATTGTGAGTCCAGTTATCCAGACGGTGAGTCTGAATATACTTCACAGCACAATCCCACTGCTTGGTCAAAGCTTCTGCAAACAACCAGGCAGTCATCATATTTACATAATATTCGTCTGAGCGTAAGGCTGCAGGTAAATCCAGATATTCAGGTTTAAAATCATCATCAAGATAATTTGACATTAAAACTTTCATACCGCAGCGGCGGGTATATGTTGCTTCTGAAGAAATCCATTTCTGTACAAGGCCAATCAGTTCGGCGCGGTGTTTCTTAAAGCAAGTGGGATTTACACCATCATTTACAGCCCAGTTATCAATATATGGCATAAATTTTTCAAGGGCAGACACACAATCATCAAAATCTTTAATCTTGTTTATCAGCTGAACATGCAGGATATTTTCTTCGTTATAAAAATGGGGAAGGGTATTAAGAAATTCAGGAATTACAGGATCATCTTTTATTCGCTTCAGAATATTTTTATACTCTGGAGCGCGTATGCCGATAAATTTTTCCCGTGGCAGGGTTGGAATCAGTTTTGCTGAAAAATCGGCATACTTTTTATCTTCATATTCAAATAGCAGCTGTTGTAGTTCTGTGATTGTCATAGAACTATTATACAGCTGGCTATTATGAAAATCTATTAGTCGAAACGCTTGTCTTCGATACGCTTTGTTTTCTTTTCGCTGCGTGGAAGTTCGCCGATTCCAACAATCTTTACTTCAGGAGTCATGTTGTACTTCTGCTTGAAGTTGTAAGTCATTGTAAGAGCTGCTTCTGTGCGGTCTGTACCACCTTCAACTTCTACAAAGATTGTCATCTTATCTTTTCCATCAACGTGCTCGATAACTGCGCGGTATTCGCTTGAAGTTCCTGGAACGCTGCGGATTACGTCTTCGATTGTACTTGGGAAGATGATGTTTCCCTTAACCTTTACCATGTCGTCGCTGCGGCCCATGATTGGTGTGATGCGTGGGTATTTTGAACCGCACTTACATTCACCAGGAATAAATGCTGCGAGGTCGTGTGTGCGGAAGCGGAACAATGGAGCACCTTCTTTTACGAAAGTTGTAAGAGTTATTTCTCCAAGTTCTCCCTCAGGAACAGGTTTTCCAGTTATAGGATCGAGAATCTCAATATAGATGTAATCATCAAAAATATGGATTCCTTCTTCGCCTGGACAGTTGATACCAATACCAGGTCCGTAACATTCTGTAAGACCGTAGATATCAAAAAGTTCAATACCAAGAATATCCTTAATGCGGTTGCGCATTTTTTCACCCCAGCGCTCAGAACCGATAATACCCTTCTTAAGGCAAATCTTGTCCTTGAGACCGCGTGTTTCAACCTGTTCTGCAAGGAGGAGTGCATAAGAGGATGTAGCACAGATTACTGTAGATTTAAGATCCTGCATCATCTGAAGCTGCTTTTCTGTATTACCTGGTCCCATTGGGATAGCCATTGCACCAAGTTTTTCACAACCAGCCTGGAAACCGATACCTGCAGTCCAGAGTCCATAACCTGGTGTAATGTGAAGGCGGTCTTTGTTTGTGATTCCAGCCATTTCGTAACAGCGTGCAAACATTGTAGCCCAGTCTTCAACGTCTTTCTTTGTATAAGGAATGATTACTGGAGAACCTGTTGTTCCGCTTGAAGAGTGGATACGTACGATTTCTTCTTCTGGAACTGATGCGAGTCCGAGAGGATATGCATCGCGGAGATCCTGCTTAGAGCAGAATGGCACGAGATTTTCAAAATCTTCCTGAGTTTTAATATCTTCCGGATTTACATTCTTAAAGCGCTCTGTATAAAAAGGATTTCCGCAAGCCTTAACGCGGCGAATCTGAGCGCGAATCTGTTCGAGTTGGGTTTCTGTAAGTTTCATAATGGGCTTTATCCTCCTGAGGGAAAGCCATTAAACAAGTTTGTCAAGGCTATAAGCGTAGCGTGCCTTGACGAACTTGTATATAACGGCTTTTTAGTTTCTATTTACAGTAACATAATAACATAGTGTTATGTATCTGTCAATAGAAACATGTGAGGTATCGTTTATTGGTTTAAAAGCTTTTGTAGGTCAGATAAATCTTTTTTTAGGGTTTTATCGTTTGGAAATAATTCAAGCCCTTCTTGTACAATTTGAAGAGCTTTGTCGTATTTTTTTGAATTTGCTTCTTTTGCAAAATTATTATGAATTATAGCAATTGAATTACTGTAGAAATACTGACGCATATTTTTGATTTTAGGATTTTGTGGAAGCTGCGTGAGTGCTTCGTCAGCTTTTTTAATTCCCGTCTGATATTCTTTTTTATTCATGTATTCGTTAAGTATTTCCAGCCATGCCTGTTCCAGATAAAGTGCTCCTCGCTTTTGGAAAGCCCCTGACTGATAATCTTCTGAGGATAATAATTTATTTATAATATCAATCTTTAGATCAGGAGAAGCATTTTCCGTATTTGTTGAGAAAAGAATATCAGCTTTGATTTCTTCTGATTTTGAAAGTTGCTGTGGAGTTACATATGTTTCGAATTGATTAAATGATTTTAATGAAAGAGGATAATTCTTTTCCTTTCCACAAAGAACCTGAAGGTTAATGAATGCATTATCCATGTTTTTCTGTAGAAAAGGAGTTATACCCCATCGGTCTATAAAGTTTGTAAACCATTCAACAACTTCATAATAGAGACTGGCATTACCTGGATTTATATTTACATAATTAGCAGCAAGAACATCAAATTCCTGCCGAACATCACTTATTGCTTTCGAATTCTCATTACGAACAACATCATAACGGGCTGCAGCTAAAGGAACGCTATGATTATAGTCGCCTTGTTTAATACAGTCTGAACAAATATTTCCAGCAATTAATCCTGCAAAAACTCCGTCACTGACTTCTAAACGATTAGAGTAATACTTCTTAGGAACGACATAATATTTCTTTATGTTTTCTTCGTTTTCGATTGTTTCTTTTGTTCCAGGATTAAAACCATAAGGATTTGTTGTTTCTACATCTATTTTAATTAATTGGCCCTGTGTTGTTGATGGGATATAAACAGAACAAAAAGCATGCTGTGTAGTTTTCTGTCCGCGGACATCAAGGCCAGCTGCTTTTGCTGCAGCAAGATAAAGCAGAGCTGATGAAACACAATTGTAAACTCCTGTTTCTAAAGCTACATCTATGCGTGTTTGATCGAAGTTATACTTTGTCAGATAATTTTGATAAAGATATTTAAGAATTCTACGTCCACGCTCCTGAACATCGAGTTCCATAAACAAATCTGCTGTTACATCCGTCTTTATTGATTCAAACTTTTCTAAACATCGAATACCAGTTTCAGATTCAAGTGGACATTCTGAAAATAAAAGTGCCAGTTTAAAAATTTCATCTGAAGAATATTTTTCTTTGCTTGTTGCGACGAGAACTTGATCCAATGTAAATGAAGGCTCAATTGAGGGATGTTGCATTCTATTGTTTTGGGCAGAGATAGTTTCTGTAATTGAAATAACTAATATAAGCAATATTAAACGAAAAATAGAGCTAGAAGATGTGCGTTTACAAAAAATCATATGACTAATTATATCAGCGAGAATCCAAAATGTTGAGTGTTTTATTATTTATAAAACAATCTTGACAGTGTTAAGATTAACCATTATATTCCATGATATAAACTTAACATTGTTAAGATATAAGGAGATTTATAATGATTAAAATTATTCTGAAAAAGCTCAGCGCAGCTCTGTTTTTAAGTACTGTAGTTCTTTTTAATCTGTGCGCTGAACTTAATATAATTCCAATGGCAGAATTTGGAGCACTTCAATTAAAAGATGATAATTATCTTTTTAGTCCGTCTGGTACCCTGTTGTTTAAATATCAAAAAGATGAAGAGGATAGTTCGAATATGCCGGATGTAATTGCTGCAAGTCTTTCTTACGGACAGGACATAATTTCAAAAAGTCTCGAAGATTTTGAAGAAAAACAGTTTCATTCAATGGATGTTTTTGGAAAGATTGGATTTGGAAGGAACACTTTTTTATTAAAAGTGACAGGAAGGGGAGCTCATCCTTTTGAATCATATAAGAACTATGAAGGACTTTTGTTTTACAATCGTGAACTTATTAAGAATGATTCAATGACGCTTGCGGTAGGTGGGGGACTTGCTGCAACAGATACAGGAATTGTAATTGGCGGGATTGATATTTTTGTGGTGCCGCTTCCTATGGTTTATTTTGCGTACAAAAATCAATTCATAAAAACAGAAATGGAATGGACGGGACTTCCTATGATTAATCTGATGCTGTTTCCGGAAAATATGTTCCGTATATGTTTAATTGCGGCTCTTGCAGGTTTTGATTTACCAGTTGATTTGCAGTGGGATTGTGCACTCAGCTGTTATCCTGTAAAAAAAGAGCCATTTAATGAACTTGTCAGTGTTTCTGCAGGTGTGGCAAGTAATGTGAAGAAGCTCCGTATAAACACTGAGAACTCGTTGAAATATCAGTATTACTGTGTGTATGGAGAACTCAGCATTACAGCACTTACAATTCGCGGCGGTTATTCATTTGGTGGTAAGCAGATTTTGAGAACAAAAGGCGACAAGTTCTCAAAGGATTACGACGGTGGCTTTTATGCAACAATTTCCGGAATGTATAAGTTCTAATAAAGCCTAAGGAGATATCATAGATGCAAAAAAACAGTAAGATATTAGTCGGCGTTTTAATCGCATTTGGAGTGATGAATATGGCAGGCTGCGCAACTCTTAAAGTCGGTATAGAAGAAAAGGCAAAAGGACTCGAAAATACAAGAAAGCTTGGGGTAGAAATAAACGGCGCCTTAAACGGAATGTTCATAACTTCAACAAATGAAAATAATCCCGTGCTGCTTTTTATTTCCGGTGGTCCCGGTGTACCGGAAATCTGGCTCAACGAGGTTTACGCTGAACAGTACCCGAACAAACTTGCCGATCACTTTACAGTCTGTTATTGGGATTACCTTGGCGAAGGCCTTTCCTACAACAAAAAAATCAAACCGGAAGAAATCTCTCTGGAACGCCTTGCAGCCGATGCACGAGAAGTTGCTCAATATCTGAAATCAAGATATCACCAGGAAAAAATCTATCTGATGGCTCATTCCAGCGGAAGTCATCTTGGACTTTATCTTGCGCAAACTGATTCAGAAGATTTTTACTGCTATTTTGGAATGGGACAGGATTATACTCAGGGCATACGCCGCTACGAAGAAGGCTACAATTTTATGAAAGCCGAGTTTGAAAAAACTGACAATAAAAAAACTCTCAAAAAGATGAACAAACTTGCCGGCTACACAAAAGAGGGTGAATTCAAAATCAAAAAGCAAAAGAAACTTGCCGCAAAATGGGAAAATGTCCTGCTTAGTGCAGGCTGTGCAACAACGCGGGAAATGCGTTCAGATGCAAAAGACATCTTTCTTAAACAGATGTCAGCAAAATGCTATACTTCGCAGGAAAAAATCAATTACTGGAAGGGCAAAATCCTGTGTTCAAAATCAGCTTACCGCAGCTATCATGTAGAAGCTGATAAGCCCTGCCTGATACCGGTTTACTTTTTCTCAGGTTATTATGACTACACCTGCCCTCCGGCACTGGCAAAAGAACTTCTTGAAAAACTTGAAGCTCCCGAAAAATCATTCTATACTTTCTATAATTCAGCCCATTCACCACTGTGGGAAGAAAATGATTTAGTAATAGAGGCAATGCTCAAACATGTCAGATAAATATCATCATGGAGATTTAAGGAATGCCCTCATAGAAGAAGGCATCAAAATGATAAATACCTCAGGGGAAGATTCCTTGTCCATGAGAAAACTGGCAGAAAAATGTGGCGTTAGTATGGCAGCTCCTTATGCACATTTTAAAAATAAGGAAGAGATGATTACCGCCATAAAGCAGTATGTTGAAGAAGCCTTTACAGAGTACCTGGAAGCGGCAGTTAATAAAGCAGAAGCAGATGTTGAAGCCAGAATTGTAGCATTGGGAATTGCCTATGTTTCTTTCTTTATAGATAATCCCGAATATTTTACCTTCCTGTTTTCGAGAGGCTATGTTCACCTGAATCTTGACTTCCATAGTTCAGACGAAAATATATTTAAGCCGTATAAACTTCTAAAAGATTTGTGTACCCGCTATTTTGATGAAAAAAAGCCAGGACTTTCTGACTATGAAAAGGAACTGGATATTATTCGAATCTGGTCTTCTGTTCAGGGTGTGACTTCAATCATATTTATGAAAAATGTTAAATGGAGCCACGACTGGAAGGAAGAGATAAAGAATATAATAATCTAATTACTGAGCATAAAAAAAGATTGTCCTGTCGGACAATCTTTTTTATTATTCTGATTTTTTCTTTCTGCTTTCAAATTCATTCAGAAGGTTATTTGTATTTTCAAATTCTTCTTCTGAAAGTGTTTTCTGACGAACTGCTTCCTCAAGATCTTCTTCAATTTTAGAAACCAGTTTTGTATAATCCTCGGGAGAACAGTTATCATCCATGTACGATTTGATAGCTTTATCCATGCTATCAACAACAAGTTTTTCCTTTTTCGTTACCATCCGAATACTCTCCTGTTAGGGGTTATTTTTAATTGAATATTCTACGCAATTAAACACTAAAGGAAATAATATTTTAAATCAATAGTCAATTGCGCGAACGTTGAGTTCATAAAATTCTGGTTTTACAAGGAGTTTAAGTGCAGCTTTAAGCTCATCTTTTGAGATAAGCCCTGTTTTACTGGCTGCTCCAAGCAGTACCATATTTACAACCTTGCTGCTTCCGAGATCTTTGCACGCCTGGTCAGTATCTACAGCGATTACTTTACCGGCTACTTTTTCGAGGTAAGAAATCATTTCGTTTTCATCGAAGGTTTTTCCGATCAGACTGGCAGTAACAGGCTGTACCACCTTTTTATTTACAATTACCGAGCCACCCTGCTTAAGGAATGCAATGTTGCGTACAGCTTCAGCCGCCTCAAAAGCAATAAGTACGTCGGCCTGGCCCTGAGGTACCAGCGGAGAATAAACATCCTCACCAATACGCACATGACTCACAACCGAACCGCCTCGCTGAGCCATACCAATCGTCTCAGCAGAAAGCACGCGCTCTCCGTTCGAAATTGCAGCCTGAGAAAGTACCTTAGCGGCCAGAACAGTTCCCTGTCCTCCAACACCGCAAATAATTATATTCTTTGACATAATAATTCTCCTAAAACATCGTCATTGCGAGCGTAGCGAAGCAATCTATTAATTTGGATTGCTTCGTCGTTTCACTCCTCGCAATGACGTAGATTTTGAACCAGGTATCTATTCAATTGCTTTTACAGGACAAACCTGTGAACATAAACTACATCCTGTACATAGGCTCTTGTCTATTTCAACTAACTGTTTACCCTTTGCATTAGTTTTTGTACTTACACTCAGCGCCGGGCAGCCCAGTTCATTTATACACTTGCGGCAGCCAATACATTTATCAGCATTTACAGTAAGTGCGTGCGGTTTTTCCCAGCCGACTTTCTGTGCAATTGCAATACATGGTGCCTTAAAGATAATTGCGCTTACTCCGGGAGCCTCGCTTGCTTTCTGAACAGCTTCTACAGCTGCCTTCTGATCAAACGGATTTACCTGAATAATCGGTGAAACGCCGATGCCTTCAAGAATCTTTTCTATGCTGATTTTTTCAACAATCTCGCCCATCATTGTCATACCTGTTCCAGGATGTGGCTGATGGCCGGTCATTGCTGTGGTTGAGTTATCAAGGATACAGATTGTCTGTTTTGCCTGATTGTAAACTGCATTTACAACACCAGTGATTCCGCTTGCAAAGAAGGTTGAGTCACCAATGAAGCTGAAGCAATGGCGGTCCGGCTCGTTGTGATAGAAGCCCTGTGCCATTGTGATGTCGGCACCCATACAAAGACAGGTGTCTGTCATATCGAGTGGCATTGCGTTACCAAGTGTGTAACAGCCGATGTCTCCGCAGTATACAGTTTTCTTGCCTTTCATTGCCTGCTTTACAGCGTAGAAAGAACCGCGGTGAGGACAGCCTGCGCAGAGAACTGGCGGGCGGACTGGAAGGTCTGGTGCAGGAGATGCATCCTGAACCCTTCGCGGCTCAGCCGCTCGGAGACTCGCTAACGACAGTCCACTGGACTGTCGTTCCTCTGCTTCGCAGAGTCGCTCCCTATGTTTCAGGGCCTCTTTCTGGATAATCTCTTTAATTATCTCTACACTGAGTTCGCCGGCCTCAGGAACTGTGCCGTCGAGTTTTCCGCGAATCTGGCAATTTACTCGTGCGTATCCGGCTATTTTTATTAAATTTTCTTCGATAACAGGGTCTAATTCTTCAAAAACAACGATTTGCTCGTGAAACTTGAGGAATTCTTCTGCTAAAGGCTTTGGGAATGGATATGGATTTCCAATCTTCAAAACAGGGATATCTTTGATTCCGAGGATGGAAAGTGCTTCCATAAGATAGCAGTAAGATATTCCGCCGGCAGCAAATGCGATATTAGAAGTCGTGGAGAAGGGGTCAGACGAGCATAGCTCGTCTGTGCGCATTTTAGTGGAAGATCCTAAAACGACCCGCTGCCGCAGCTCGTTTTTTAACGGATCTTTCGATAAGAGCGGGGGAAGACTTCCCCCTACATAATTCCATTTACTCTTAGAAAACTCAGCCGGCAGCACTTTTTCGTTGCGTTCAAAAATTCTTTTGTGATTGTTGTATGAGGAACGTGGGAAAATTACCCAGCGCTTGGAATCTTTTTCGAACTCGCCAGGCTTACGGCAAGGGACGAGCTCAGGGAACTCCATGCTTTCGTAGGCGTGGTCAACACGGGTGGTTGGGCGCAGAAGAACTGGAGTATTATATTTTTCAGAAAGTTCAAAGGCTTCCTGTATCATTTCGTAGGCTTCGAGTGGGGTAGAAGGATCAAAACAAGGCAGCTTTGAGTACTGCGCAAAGTTACGGGTATCCTGCTCGGTCTGGCTGGAAATTGGGCCCGGATCATCGGCACTTACAATTACCATACCGCCTTTTACACCAACGTAAGAAAGACACATTACAGGATCACTTGCAACATTGAGACCTACCTGCTTCATTGTGATGAGGGTACGGCTTCCTGCATAACTGGCACCTGCTGCAACTTCAGCGGCGGCTTTTTCGTTTACGGACCATTCAACGTAGGTTCCGGTTTTGCTCTTATACTTGGAAATAAATTCAATAATTTCGCTGGAAGGGGTGCCAGGATATCCGGCAACAAGATTAACTCCAGCCTTGAGGGCACCAAGCGCGATTGCCTGATTTCCCATGATCATTTGTTTTGCCATAAATAAAAGTATAAAGGAATTTTTTGTTTCTATCAATGATAACAGTAAACATGGCCTGGATAGACATAAAAAACGGCCTGCTGCAATTTCTTACAGCAGGCCGTTCTCTATATAGTACTAATTATATTTAGTCGTTATAGAGTTGTACGTCTTCCTGGAATACCATGTGGATAAAGTCATTGAATCCATAGTACCAAACTGGGAAGTCATGTGTTCCACCTGGGAATACATAAGATTCAAAGTTTTCTACACGGTCCCATGCAGCCATTGCTTCAACATAGCCTGGGAATGAACCATATACCCTATCGTCAGCATCACCACAGATCATATAAAGGTTATGAATCTTATGCTTATTGAAAGCAGCATTTCCATCTACTCTGGCTATAAACTCCTCTGATGTTGAGAACAAAGCTCCAGAGAATCCGGCAAAGTTACTGATGATATCAAGGCTTTCTCCAATACCAATGTTAAAGGTCTGTCCACCACCCATTGAAAGACCGGCCATTGCTACATTGTCGCGGCCATCTGCAATGTTATAGTTTTCTCTGAGCCATGGAAGAAGATCATTTCTAAGTTCTCCACCAAAGTAGTTATAACCTGTAAAGCTGTATCCAGAACCATTTGGTCCCCAAGATTTATCTGCTACACCAGTTACACAAACAAGAATGAACTTTTTAACATCACCGCTGGCCATTCCGCGGTCCATATAACCTTTAATCTTTCCACCACGGCCTTCATTTGTAAGTCCCCAGGTATTTTCATTCTGTCCAAATCCATGGAGAAGAATAAATACTGGATATTTTGTTGTTGTATCTTCAGCATCATAACCTGCTGGAAGGTAAACCCAACCATGCTTGTTATATCTGTCTGCATCTGTTACATCTGCTTCATCTGCAATACTCCAGTCTCTTGTTGGATACCAGATTTCTTCAACTGTACCACGCTGTGCATCTGTCAAACCATCAGAAAAAGCTTTATCTGCAGGGGCATTAGCTTTTGCATTAAACTTAACGTTCTTTAACTGAACCTTAATCTGGTCTCCATCATCATTTCCTCTCTGGTAATCGTTGAATTTAAGTGCGAAACCAAGAATACAATCATAGTCTGAACTGGATTTGATTTTATCTGCAAAATTGTCTGGAATTTCAATATTGTATACAACGGTTCCAGTATCTGTTTCTGGTTCAAAGTATTCAAGATCCTCATAACCTCCAAACATTCCTGTTGAATCCCAAGGAAGAATTCTCATACAGAAACCTGGTTTTTGAGCATCTGCATTCCATTTACCTTCAACTGTCTTGTAATCGAATTCAATATCGATTGATTCATAGTTACCGATGTTGATTTCTGCTTTATTAGATTTTACATAGAAGGCAACTCCACCACCGCCTCCTCCAGCAGCAGTTGCTACCCATGATACAGATCCATCAGCTTCTGTTTTAATTTCAGAAGCTGCAGAACCTTCTTCAAAAATTGTAAATCTTTCTTTTGAACCACGTAATGTGATTCCACATGCAAGTTCTTCAGGGTCGTTATTTCCACATGAAGAGAATACACTTGCCAGCATAGCGATACCAGCAAGAGCCGAAACGATTCTTAGTTTTTTCATTTTGAACTCCTTGTGAATTTTTAATAAAACGTTTTACCTAATTAGTAATTATAAAACGTTTTACTAGGAAGTCAAATGTTTAAAAAATTTATTTTAAAAGGTTTAAATTTTTACGATTTGAAATAAAAGTTATGGATATAATGAACGGGCCGTTAAATAGAGGAATGCAAAACGTTATACTGATAATATGAACGTTACTCAAATTTCAAAAAAGGGCACAGCTAAGAGCTGTATGATTTATCACGAAAATCCAGATGTTTTTCATGTAAATACTCTGGATAGTCACTGTTATTTTATTCCATTTGGAAAAGAGAAGGGACAGAATCCGTTTGGGGCGCGGGAGAAATCTTCGCGGTTTGAACTTCTAAACGGTAAATGGGGCTTCCGTTATTATGACAGCTTGATTGATCTTGAAGATGATTTTGCAGATGGTAAGATTGCACGTTCTGCACTGAATGATAAAAAGAAAATGCCGGTGCCTGCAAACTGGCAGCTCCACGGTTATGATAAACCGCAGTACACAAATTTTGAATATCCGATTCCATATAATCCACCGTTTGTTCCGGATGAAAATCCTGTTGGAGTTTATTACCGTACTTATAATTATATACCAGACGGGCTTCAGCGCATCTTATGTTTTGAAGGTGTAGACAGCTGTGCATACGTTTATATCAATGGAAAGTTCTGTGGATTTTCTGAAGTTTCGCATCATACAAGTGAGTATGATATTACAGCTTTCCTGGAAGAGGGAGAAAACCTGATTACAGTTGCTGTTCTTAAATGGTGTTTTGGAACCTATCTTGAAGATCAGGATAAGCTTCGTCTTTCTGGTATCTTCCGCGACGTTTATGTACTGTCTCGTCCTAAAAAGAGAATAACTGATTACCGTGTTGCAACGGTTTTGAAAAACAACTACCGTTCGGCAGTTTTAGAACTGACTGTTTATGGTGCTGATGCAAAGGTATGTTTATGTGATCCTGATGGAAATCAGATTTTTGAAGGCGAAGCTAAAAAGGGAAATCTGCTTGAGATTCCTGTAAAGGAACCTGCGCTCTGGTCTGCTGAGACTCCAGTTCTTTATAAACTTCTGCTTGAAACTACTGATGAAGTAATTGGTGAAGAAGTTGGCTTTAGAAAGATTACAAGTGAAAAAGGTGTACTTAAGATTAACGGTCAGCCAATTAAATTCCGTGGAGTAAACCGTCACGACAGTTATCCTGATACAGGTTCTGTTTCTCCAGTTTCAAAAATCGAAAAAGACCTCAAACTGATGAAACAGCATAATATCAATGCCATCCGAACTTCGCATTATCCGAATGCGCCAGAGTTCTACAAACTTTGTGACCGTTATGGTTTTTATGTGATTTGTGAGGCTGATCTTGAAATGCATGGAAGTGTAGTTGTAAATAATACAGCTCACTGGGACTGGTCTGATTATTCTGGAATTGCACTTGTGGCAAGTAATAAATTTTTCTATAAGGGAATCTTAGACCGTGAAAAGCTCTGCGTTACAAGAGATATAAATCGTCCGAGTGTTGTTATCTGGTCAATGGGTAATGAATCTGGAAACGGTCATAACTTTACAGAGGCAGCAAAGTGGATTAAGGCTTTCGATAATACACGACTTTTGCATTATGAAAGTTATCATAATCAGGGGGACACAAGTGACTCTGTTTACGATTTAGTTTCCCGAATGTATCCGAGCGTTCAGGACTGGAAACAGATGTCGGAGGATAAAAAGGAAAAACGACCATTTATTCTCTGCGAGTATTGTCATGCAATGGGAAATGGTCCTGGAGATCTCGAAGATTATCATAAGGTATTTCATAGTTCAGAACGTTTCTGCGGCGGCTTTATCTGGGAATGGTGTGATCACAGTTTAATTCTTGGAAAGACTCGTAATGGCGAAGTGAAATATGGTTATGGTGGAGACTGGGACGAAAAACATAATGACGGCAACTTCTGCTGTGATGGTCTTGTGTATCCTGACCGTCGTCCTCATACAGGTCTTCTTGAAGCAAAACAGGTTTATCGTCCGGTGCGAGTACGTAAACTTCCGGAAAGCAAAAAGACTGCTCCTGGTTCAGCAGGTTTTGAGTTTACAAATCTTCTTGCATTTACAGATGCTGCAACTGTATTGGATTGTCATTACGAACTTTCGATAAACGGTGATATTGTAAAATCAGAAAAAATAGAATTTCCTTCATTACCTCCGCTTGGCAAAGCAAAACTCGTTTTGAATGACCTTCCTGTTTTTGAAGGAAAAGATTCTTATATCAGATTTATCTTTACAGAAAAACAGAATCAACTCTGGTGTGAAAAAGGCTACGAAGTTTGTTTTGATCAGGTGCAACTTTCGGCTGAGCCTGATTCAGATAATGAAGCAGAAATTCTCCGAAAAGCTTCTTTTATGCCTGAACTTCCAGGCCTTAAGCCTTTCCAGCCGGGAAAGCGGGATGCAAAAGGTGTTCAGGAGAATGCGCGTAAAGAAATTGAAGCACTCATAAAATTTGTAACTGCCTCTGAAAAGCAGAATGAAAATCAGAACTGGCAGGAAACATTCCATGTTAAAGCAGACAGTACAAGTATTAAATATGGAAAGCTTTTTGTAGAACCTGAAGGACTTCGTTATAAAGTTACCGCAGATAACATGACCTATTCCTTTAATCGCCGTACAGGAGTTTTTGATTCAATAAAATTTGGAAAAACAGAGATTCTAAAAAAGCCGTTGAGTTTTAATTTCATGCGTGCTCCTTTAGACAATGATCCTATGAAAGGTGAATGGTTTGGAGCACATCTTCATGATTATGAAGTGAAGGTTTATAGTTCACGCATTGAGCCTTCTGAAGATGGACAATCAATTCGCATAATAGTGAATCAGGGTTTTGTCTGGAGTATTCATCAGCCATTCCTGTATGGCACTGTTATTTACACGATAAGTGCTGCTACAGGTCTTACAGTTAATTTTGATTTTACTGCTACCAGAAGAATCTTTATGCTTCCACGAATCGGGCTTCGGTTCTTCCTTGATAAATCTTTTAATAAGGTAGAATACTTTGGTTATGGTCCGACAGAAAGTTATGTTGATAAGCATCAGGCAACCTGGGTAGGAAAATTTAAGGCTAAGGTTGATGATATGTATGAACCATATATCCGGCCACAGGAAAATTCTTCGCATTATGGATGTCGTTATGTAAAGCTTTCAAATAACAAACTAACGTTAGTTTGTTCAGGAGCTCAGCCGAAATCAGGTAATCAAAAGAATATCAGTTTTAATGTATCTAACTATACAGAAGAAGAACTTTGGACTAAGCGGCATAACTTTGAACTGGAAAAGTGTGGAAATATAGTTTTGTGTGTGGATTATAAAATGGCAGGTGTAGGCTCCAACTCGTGTGGCCCGGCACTTGCAGAAAAATACCGTATCCAGCTGCCTGAGGTAAAGGGACAGCTGAATATAGTATTTGAACAGTAGCTTATTTTCTAAGATATTCTATTGTAAGGCAGGCAACGGCTTTGGCTAATGCCTGCTTTTCTTTTTCTATCTGTGCATTACAGCGTTCAATTTTTGCAGAAAGAACATCTGTTTCTGAACCATAACCTGATTCATACATTTTCTGCTTCTGATCGATTTTTGCTGATGCAGATTCAATCTTAAGCTCCTGATACTCAATCTTCATTTTACAAACCTGAGCAGCATTCCACTGCGAATTAAAGGTTTTGCTGATTGTTGAACGGGCATCAAGCTTGTTGATTTTTGCAGTTTCTACATCACTGACTTTGCGGGATACATCGCGAACTTTTTTTCCACCATCCCAGATTGTAGCCTTAATACCGATAGAAATATTTACGGAATAATCATCTTTTCTAAGCCAGTTTGGTTCTAAAAGAGGGAAACGGGAACCAGAATATCCACTGCTCATTTGCAGTGCAATATCTGGCTTCCAGTTTTCGTATCCTCGGGAAATCTTCTCTGCAGTCTTGCTGACATTTTCAAGTTGTGTAAGCATTTTGATTGAAGATTGATTTCCAGAGAGAACCTCTGCTTCAAGCTCAGTTGGATTAATTTGTATCAGACTGTCAAAGGAGGAAACGAGTTCCGGTACAAAATCATAATTTATATCATTAAGCGTTAAAGCTTGAATTCCAGTTATACGGCTTAATTCGAGAAGCTGGTCGTTCATCTGTTCAAGTAAGTCCTGCTTTGCAATTTCCAGTTCCTTTGCCTGAATCTTTGCATCTACAACATCCTGATGAATAAGCATACCTGCTTTTTCTGCATTTTCACTTACTTCGACCATGCGGGCTGTGTACAAGTCTTCTTCATCAATGATTTCAAGAATCTTTGAGAGATAATAAAGACTTATAAGACGGGTTTCTAATTCTGTTTTCAGCTGTTCTGTCTGCTGAGAAATTTGTGTCTGCTTGATTTTTGAAACCTGATCATAAAGTTTAATTGCGTTTGTGATTTTTCCCCAGGTGAAAATCGGCTGAGTTAATGTAAGTTCAAAATTGTAGAGAGTATTTTCCATACCGTCAAAAACCTTGATTCGCTGGCCGCTGTTTCTAGGTCTTTGCCCGTTCCAGGAAATTGAATTGATTATATCATCTGCATTTATATACATTGCACCAACAGGAGGATTTACCATATAGGTTCCGCTTGCCTGAAGATCAACTGTAGGGCCAAGACTCCACCAGGCATCTTTCAAATCAAGAATGCTGCGGCGATATTCTTCCTGAAGTTTACGTAATTCCGGATGGTTCATTTCAGTTTCTGTGAGGAGAACTTCCAGTGTATAAGCTGGTGCCGTAGATTCAGGAGTTTCGGAAATTTCCTGTGCCTGTATGCCTGCATTAAGAATTGAGAAAATCACAAATGTAAAAAATAATCTGTTTATTTTCATTCGTGTGTCCTGAATTAGAGTTTAAAGTTATAAGGGCCTGCGTCACTGCGAAGAGTTTTTACAGTACCTGTGGAAGTTCCATCTGCATAAAACTGAACTTCGATATCTTTATATTTTCCGGTATAAGTTGTGTCATTTATAAAAGTACCGGATCCAAGACCGCTGAAATTTCCATGAGTCTGATTTCCGTTTGTTCCAATTTGCTGTGCAATTGTTGTAGTTTCTCCACAGTCGATTGTGAAGTTTCCGTTTGAATCTTTTGCTTTCATGCTGATAACAATGCCATCACTGTCTGCAGAAGTTGTATCACCAAGAGTTCCGTTAACTGTCGGAATGTTTATTCTTGTTGCCTTTCCATAAAGTGAAATATTATACGAGCTGTTCTGAATTGTCTTTTTGATTCTAAAATCATCACTTAAGAAAGAATAATCTTGTGCTTCGTTATCTGCATTGGCACAGGCCTTCCAGGTAATTAAATCAGAACTCTGAGAATATGTAATATTTACTTCCGGAGTGTTTTCAATTCCATCAGCTTTATCATCTGCGTTTTTCCAGCGAGGGTAACTGATACTCATTGAGCCGTTTCCTGCAATTGTCTGTTCATAAACTTTTGCAGGAGCAGTTATTGTATCTGTGCTCTGTGGAACTGAAACCTTTACAAGAACGTTATTGGAAGTCGGATTTGAAGAGGCTACATCATAAATGCTGATATTGAGGACAGTTGTTTTTCTGATGGAAGTAAGTTCTGCATAAACAGTATCACTTGTGCTGTCAGAAGTAATTACAGTCTGATCTTTTGTGAGTCCATAATTTTCGTGATAATACAACAGATAGATTGTTGTATAGTCTGCGTCTTTTCCAAAATCTGGTTTTGTTTCTTTCCATACGATATTTGAAATTACAAAGCTTCCATCTGCATCTGTAGTTGTGTGACCATAATAAGAATTTGATGGAGCAAAAACAGTGCCTTCCTTCCATCTGTTATAATCTGAATCTCTTACACCACATTCTGTGTAGGCGTAAATGTCTACATTTGCAATTCCTCTTTTAGGAGTTGATGTACTTTCTGCATCAACAATCTGACCACCAGTTCCACCATTGAAAACTGAATAACAGCTTGAGAAGATAAGGGTTGCTGCAAAAAGTGCTGCACTAAGAATTGTTTTATTGAACTGCTTTTTCATATTTACCTCTTTTATGTTTGATTGAATTTTTTTCGCTAAGATAATAGATTACCGGAATTAAAATTAAGGTGATGAGAGTAGAGGTCAAAAGACCTCCTGTAATTGCCTGTCCCATAGAAGCATAAAGTTCTGAACCTTCGCCCTTTGCAACAGCCATTGGAATATCACCAAGTAAGGTTGTAAGAGTAGTAATTAAAATTGGTTTGATTCGGCTGGCAGCTCCATCGAGTACAGAACCTTTTAAGAGTTCATCCTCTTCTTCTGTATTGAGTGCGATATGCCATTCGCCATCTTTATCCTGAGTTCCTTTTGTGCGAGCAAGAACCTGACGGCGCTGAGCACGAAGCTGATTTATATAATCAATCAGAATGATACCATTGTTTACAACAACTCCGGCCAGTGAAATAAGTCCAAGTAATGAGAGAAGATTCAGGGTCGAACCGAACATCAGAAGACCGCCGACAACACCGATAAAACAGAATGGAATTGTTGCCATAATTAAAAGCGGCTGACGGAACTTTTCGAACTGAATTACCATTACGGTGTATACGAGGAATACGGCAATCAGAAGGGCAGAAATCATTGGAGTAATCATGTCGCCGATGAGAGCCATAATACCGCCGGCCTTTGAGTGAACTCCGTTTGGCAGCGGATTATTTGCGATAAACTGATTAACGCGCTGTGAAACTCCACTTGTATCTTCACCTACCAGTGAGGCTGTAACAGTTATTTTCTTAGCACGGTTAGAATGGTTAATCTGTGAAATTGATTTTTCAACTTTAATATCAGAAAGATTTGCAAAGGAAACATCCTGACCATTCTGAGTTACAATATGAAGATTTGAAATTGCATCTGCAGTAATATTCTTATCTGTGATGTTTGAAGTAATCTTCATGTCATAACGGCGGCCACTTTCGAGTTCCTTAAAACGTCCGCAGTCAACACCCTGGAAAAGAATTGCAGAAGTGATACCCGCTTCATAACTTGTGATTCCAAGAGAGCTCAGATATTCCTGGCTCATATCAATGACCATCGTACTTGTATCAAAGTCTGTGTCGAGCTTTGCTGTTACTACCTCTGGATCAGTTTCCAGGTAGTCTTTGATTTTGCTGGCTGTTTCATAAAGAGTATTTATGTCTTCTGAAATCAGAGTAATACCATAACCACCACCATCAGCAACATAACCTACGAGTTTATCGAAACCACCATTCTGTACAGAGACTTTTGAATCTGGCAGAACTGCAGCCCAGATTTCCTGAATCTGAAGCATGATTTCATGGACGTTTCTTTTACGCTCTGAAACCGGTACAAGCACAACATGAGTATATGCGTAATGAGGTGTAGAAACAGAAGAGAAGTTTGAAGAATCTCCCTGACCTTCGTAAATAACCACGTTGTCAATTTCAGGCACATACTGGTAGAGAAGGTCCTGGGCAACCTGCATTTTTTCGTGAGTCTGCTCTTTTTCGGTTCCCATAGGGAATTCTGTAGAAATGTAAAAATCGCCTGAGTCTGTTGAGGGAATGAAGGAAATTCCCAATCTGAGGGCTATAAATCCCGAAAAAACGAGCAAAAACAGGGCTACAAGCACGACAAAACCGCGATTTTTTAAAGAAAGTGCAAGTACCTTTCTGTAGCCTCTTTCGATTTTTGACATCACCTGATCGAACTTTCTTGGCTTTCCGCGAACTTTTGGACCGTTTTCAGAAAGGAAAAGTTTGAGCAGATATGGAACAATTACAACGGCAACAAGGAAAGAAGAGAAGATTGCCAGGATGATTGTTACTGCAACTGCGTGAAGAACGCTTCCTATAAGACCACCGAGCAGTGCAATCGGAACGAATACTACGATGGTTGTCGCAGTACTGGCGAGAATTGAAGCAGAAACTTCGTCCCAGCCCTTGTAGATGCTCTGGGTAACTGTATATTCCATTTCGCCGGTTTCCTGGTCGCGGCGTTTATAATAGCGGTAAATCTGATCGAGCATAACCGTGGAACCATCGACAACCATACCAAGCGAAATAACAAGTCCGGAAAGTGTCATGAGGTTGAGGGAAATATCCAGAATGCGTAAGCCAATCAGACTGAATAAAATACAAAGTGGAATTGAAAGGCTGATTGTAAGGGTAGCTCGCCAGTCTGCCATGAACAGCAGGATTACGAGTACGGCAAAAACTACACCGAGAATACCACTCTGAATAACGGCTTTAAGAGAAGCACGAACCTGGCGGCTGTCGTCGCTGATGATATGGAACTGAACGGCACCGTTTGTATTTTTTTCACATTCAGCAATTGCTTTCTTAACCTTTTTGATGATTTTTGTAGTGTCACCGTCGAGACGCTTTGTTACGTTTACAATTGTGAGTGGAACACGTCCATCAGAAACAGAAACATTCTGTTCAGGGTAGGAAAGAGTGACTTCGGCTACATCGCTCAGTCGGATTATTGTTGAACCGTCGCCAACGCCGACCGGAAGATTTTTTATGTCCTCGAGGGAATTAAACCCACCGGCGTAACGTACCTGAATTGCGCGGTCCTGATAGCTGGCGTTTCCAAGCGGAAGATTTACGTTTCCGTAATTTAATACCTGATATACTGTGGAAACGGCGATTCCTTTAGATGTAAGAGAGTCGACATCAAGCTTGATATTAACTGCGAGCTCTTTACCGCCGTCAATTGTAACCTGAGAAACACCGTCAATCTGTGTAAGCAGAGGTGTAAGCTCATCCTGAAGATACTGGGTGAGGCGTGCAGTGTCCTGACCTGAACTTGCAGAAAAACTGATGATTGGAACCATGGACATACCGCCAACGAGGGCGCGGGGCTCTCCGGAGATTCCGTCCGGAAGCTTTTCCACAAGTTCGGAAATGCGGTTTCGGAGCTCTGGGAGCTGGTCGTATGGGTCGTAGCCATCAGCATAAGTAATCAAAATCCAGCTGAGGGAATTTGAAGAGGTACTGTCGATTGCCTTAAAGTGAGGAAGAGTTACAAAAGAATCTTCGAGCACTTTTGTAATATCGTTTTCAACATCCTCTGCACTGGCACCAGGATACACGGTGTACACGATTGCCTGTGGCATGGAAATGTCTTCCATGAATTCTGTGCGCATTCCACCCAGCGAAAAAAAGCCGAATGCAATAAGCACAATCAGAAGCATTGTGATAATGACAGGATGTTTTACTGAGAATTCTGAAACTTTCATTGTTATTATTCTCCTGTCCTGTCTGTGCCTTTTGCTTCATTCAGAGCTTCTTCAAAAACACGGACCTTCTGGCCATCAAAAATAAAATTCTGACCATCCATTACTATATAAGAATTGCGGTATTCTTCTGGAACTATGAAATTGTTTTCATCAACAGGAAAATCCTGTCCTTCAACATATTTCACTGTTGAAGTATTTTCATCAAATATATAGAAAGATCCGTCCATTTTTCGCGCTTTTAAGCTGATAAGCGGAACATTTTCGTAAGTTTTATAAGCTACCTGAACTTTTACAAACATACCTGGGCGGAAACGGTCTCCAGGCTCATCAAGGTGGCAGACAACAATAAAGTTTTTGCTCTGTGGTGAAACATAAGGAGCGATATTTTCGATTGTGGCAGTAGTTACCGCATCTTCATACATATTTTTTTCTGCAGGGCGGGTAACTATTACTTTAAGGTTGTCTCGTTCGAGGGTGAAAAGATCAAAATATTTTTCCGGAACCTTAAGTCGAACAACCTGATTTGTTAAATCTGCAAGAACTGCGACCGGCTGGGTCTGATTTCCTATTCCACCAACGGCCTGATCTGCAATGAGAATTGTGCCGTCTACAGGGGCGCGGACTTCGGTATAATCAACCTGAAGTTTTGCAAGGTCATACTGTGCTTTAGAAGCATCTGCCTGAGCTTTAGCTGAATCATAATTCTGCTGGGTTGTAGCTCCAGATTTATAAAGATTATTGATTCGGTCAAAGGTGCTCTGTGCGGCAAAATAAGCAGCCTGTGCCTGAAGCATCTGCTGGCGGAACGGTGCATCGTCAATCTTTGCAAGAAGGGTATCTTTTTCTACAAAGTCACCGGCGCGGGCAGGATATTCTTTAATTGTACCAGAAACAAAAGGTACAACAGGAATCATGGCATTGGCTTCTACATAGCCTGAAATTGTAACTGATTCAAGCAGAGTTCCGTTCTCTGGCTTTTGAATTACTACTGCAGGAACAGTATCCGGTTTTTCTGCAACCGGCTTTTTTCGAGTTACTAAAATCGTTAATAAAACAAAAATGACGGCAACTGCAGCAAAAATAGCGTATTGTAAAAGCTTGCTCTCTCGTAATGCATTTAACGAAATCTTCTTCATCTATATTATTCCTATGTATAATAACGAGTTGTTTGTTTGGAATTTAATAAAATCTGAGTTAATCGACAATAGACAAATTTTCATGAATGTCTAATAATGACGGTATGAACGATAATACTTCTGAAACAAAACTTATGATGGCCCAAGCGCTTAAGAAATTGATTAAGGATAGACCTTTTTCTAAGGTTACGGTTCAGGATATTGTGAGCGAATGCAATATCAATCGAAATACTTTTTATTATCATTTTGAAAGCAACTACGATTTATTGTATTTTGCATATGCTCAGGAAGTAAAAAAGGTAGCAGATTCCTTCCAAAAGGCAAATGCTTCAATTCCGCAGGCAATGGATTTTGTCTTAGATTATATCGATCAGAATATACCTTTATGTCAGTGTGCTTATGATTCTCTGGGCGAAACTCAGCTGAAAACAATTTTTGAAAAAGACCTTTATGAAATGGTTCGGGCGACAATCGAGTATTTTGGTGATGAAAATTCAGTAAAATTTACGGAAGATTTTAAGACATATATCGGCTTCAGCTATACAGAACTGCTTAGCAGTCAAATCATCTGGTATATAAAACATAATGGCGAAATGGATAAAGAAATCTTCAAAAAATATTTCCAGACCTTCTTTACAGCGACCTTGAAATCAGTTATGGAAGAGGCGATTAAGAAGGGATTTTAGGATAAAATTTATAGATATCTTAATTTTGTATGGGGCTTTTTTCATAACTTTTTCAAATTTATCATTCCTTATAAACCATAAATTTGAACTTAAACTTGAGGATTCAATATTCATTTGTTATTATAAATATAATAGGAATTAAAAAATGGCAGTTCAAAATTTTTCTATATATTTGCTAAAAGATGGCATCATTCCAGAAGAGGATGATCAAGGTAATCTAAAGAAAATAGTAAAAGAGTATGATAAAGACGATGATAAAAAGCATCCAAATTATATTAATTGTACTAATAATTCGACCTCTCTTAAGAGTGATAATCCAAATCAATATAAACTGTATATTAATGAGAATCCAAAATCAGAAAATAATAAATGGGCAAATTATTTAGATTTAATTGATATTGATGAAAAATTATTATTTTCTGTATCACCAAGTTGTATATTATTAGTTCCTTATCAAACTCGTTATTTTATTATTTGCTTTGGATATGCTGCATTTCATATTGAGAAGAAATATTGTGTTGAAGATTTTGGTTCAATAACAGCATTAAATTTAATAAAGAAAGATAAAATCAAGAGTTTAGATGCTTTTTCTTTAACTAGTTCAAGAAAACAACGAATTCAATCAACCAAGGAAGAAGATTTTGTATTCTTCTCTGCAGATGCTGATGAGTCATTGATCAAGAATGTTTCTGGTTCAATAGATGATGAAAAAAGTAAGATTTCCAGAATTGTAGGAGATTGTGGAGTAAATGTCAGCACATCTGTGAGTGTTAAAGAAATTGAGAATCTTATAAAATATTTATATGATAGTTATTGTCAAAAAACGGCTTATTTATCAACTTTTCCAGAATTCAAAAATATATTTAAAGAAAAAGAAGAAAAGGTAATTCAACAATTACAAGACAATCTAATAGAGGAAATCAAACATAATACAAATTGTAAAGATACGATTATTTTTTCACAGCCAATAATCGAAGATATTTATGGAGATTATTCATATTATTTCAATTATCAAAAATTCGAAAGTAAAGAATTTAATAAAGTAACAGTTGAGGATTTGTTAGCGTTTATTTCAGAAAATAAAATTACAATTGATAAAGATTTATTAAAACTAAAAGTAAAGGTTAGAGATAATAATGAAACTAAGACTAAACTTTATTTCTTAGAGGAGGTGATTAATTTTTCCACTTCTATAGAGGTTTCTAATCACACGAAAAACTATTATTTGTTTGATGGAAATTGGTATTATATAGATGCAGATTATATTTCTCGTCTGAATACTTTCTTGGAAAGATTTATATGTCTTGATCATGCATATCTACCAGATTATTCTTATACTATATTAAATAAAAATGAAGATAAATTTAATAAATTTTGTGCAAAGAACAATAAAGATGTTTGTCTTCTCGATAAGAAATTAATTCAGACAGATGTTTCATCCATAGAGGCAGCAGATTTAATATACTTTCCAGAAAACGAAGATAAAGATAAAGTTTATTTTATTCATAATAAACTTCATACTAATTCTTCAACATTAAATCATCTTTTTAACCAAGGATTTGCTTCAGCAAAACTGTTTAGTAATGATTCTAATAAACGCGAAGCTTTAAAGAAAAAAATACAGTCAATAAATAAAACTATTACCCAAAAACAATTAAATAGAATTGATGATTTTAAGAATTATGGATATGTATATGGAATTATTGATGAAAAAGTAAATTCTAGCGAAACTAAAAAAAGTTCATATATTGAATATTTACCTTTACTAGCTAGAATTGGTTTACAAAAATCCATAAAAGATTTAATAGTACTTGGTGCAAACCCAGAGGATATAAAAGTATGTTTTGTTAATATGACAGAAATTAAATCTACAGATTTTTGTAAGAATATACCAACAGGAAGTAGTCTATATAAGAATGGTATAATTTTCAGAAATAATGCAAAATGTAAAATAGGTAAGACAAAGAAATACTTTTTGACTTCACTGAATAATGGTTTCTTTAAGGCATTGGCATTTCAGAAAAAAGATTCAGATATTACAACCGATAAGATTTTAGTAATAAAAAATTCGGAAAGTAAAGAGATTCTATTGTTAAAAGTAAAGAGTATAAAATCAGTGAAATATGATTCTGTAAATAAAATAGATGTTCTAAGTGATACAATTCTGAATGATAAGAATGTTGATAAATATTTCGAATTATGGAAAGCGCAAGTTAAAAAGACTTTAAAAAATAAGAACGAAGATAAAATACAATTAGCGGAATTTGAATATGTTTATCCAGATTTTTATTGATTATTTAGGATTGTTATGTCCATCACACTAATCGGAACCAGCGGATATGACTACCCGGAGTGGAAGGGTGTGTTTTATCCAGAGGAAATAAAAAGGGCTGATTTTCTCGCTTATTATGCAACTCAGTTTAATGCGCTGGAGTTGAATAATACTTTTTACAATATGCCGACTGCGGAAAGGCTTTTTTCGTTTTATGAAAGAAGTGATGGGAGACTTCAGTTTAGTATTAAGGCTAATCAGCTGCTTACACATGAAGTGACTCCGTTGTGGCAGAATGCAGCACAGGATTTTAAGGCAGCAATCAAACCGCTTTGTGAAAAAGAGGTTCTTTCTGCAGTACTTTTTCAGTTTCCACAGAGTTTTCATTATACGAATGAGAACAGGATTTATCTTGCAAAACTGATTGCTGAGTTTGAGGGGTATCCTGTTGTAATAGAGTTTCGGCATAAAGAATGGATTCGTAATTCAGTTTTTGAAGGACTTGTTCAGAGAAAGGCATCCGTTGCATTTTGTGATATGCCAAATCTGAAATACTTGCCTGCAGCAGAAGTGTCTGATGGACAGCTCATGGAGAAGTCACCCTTTATTGGTCAGATTGCTTACATCCGGCTTCATGGCAGAAATGCAGAAGCCTGGTATTCAGATGATTCAGGAAACAACTCTAGTGCCCGCTATGATTATGAATATTCAGAAGAGGAAATCAGTAAGTTTGTTCCAATAATTCATACAGCTACAAAAGAAGGGAAAAAAGTTCAGGTATTTTTTAATAATCACCCGAGAGGAAATGGTGCTAAAAATGCAAAACAATTACAGGAAAAAACTAAAACTGCTGGCATTTAAAAATACCTCTGCAGAGCTTCTCGTAAAAGAAATGCCGTTTCCGGTTATTTATTTACCAAGTAATAAGATTAAAGATTCTGAAATCCTAAAAAACGAAATCATAGATACAGAAATGATTATTTGTTTTGGGCAGAAGCCTCTGATTAAAAATAAGTTGTGTCTGGAATTACTTGCTAAAAATCAGAAAGAAAGTATAAAGACAAATTTTGAAATTGAATCTTTTGAGAAACTGCTTGAATTAAATAATATTCATTTTTCTGAAAGTTCTAATCCTGGAACTTCTTTTTGTAATCTTGTTTACTGGAACGGTTTGAATTTTATAAAGGAGCAGAAATTATCTTGTAAGCTTTTGTTTATTCATATACCTTTTGAAAAGAATATAGATTGTATTTCTGATTTTCGGGAAAAAATTTGTAAAGTGCTTAATTCATTATAATCTGCCAACAAAGGATGGATGGAGGTAAAAATGGTAATAGAAAAATACAATTCAAAATGGTCTGAGCAGTTTAGTGTGATAAAGGAATTGCTCGAGAAGAACACAACAGAATATATCTCAATTGAACACGTTGGAAGTACATCAATTCCCGGAATGAGTGCAAAGCCAATAATCGACATTGATGTTGTTGTTGAAGATGAAGCTCAATTTATGCGCTTGAAAAATCAACTTGAAGCAATTGGTTATAAGCATGAAGGGGACCGCGGAATTTCTGGACGTGAAGCTTTTGATGATACGAATGTTCCTATTGATATAGAACAACATCTCTATGTGTGTGTAAAAGACAATGCTGAACTCCAGAGGCATTTAAAATTCCGTAACAGGCTCCGGGCCGAACCAGAACTCGTTGAAGAATATAACAAAATCAAAGAAGAGATTCTTTCGAAAGTGGGTGAAAATAACCGTTCAGCTTATGTTGAATTGAAAGAAAAAGAATATAAGTGGTTCTTTGAGAAAGTTCTGGCGTGAAATAAATTTACCGCAGTTATGAAATTACAGCGTCTATAAAAGCTGCAATTTCTTTAATTACAGAAATTCTCCGGCCGAGAAGTCCGTGTTCTGTCGGATATTCAATTTTCTTTTGAATGGCTTTTGTCTGATGGGCTTCAAGAAGTTTCCATAATGGCAGAACCATTTCATTGACAGGAGAAACTGAATCATAAGTTCCTGCAAACACAAGAAGATTTTTATCCTTCACCTGTTCAAAAGCATTCGGATGATAGATTCTGTTTTTGTTGATAACTACATCCTCGTAAATTGCATCAATTCCATCAGACTGAAGAATTTTACCTTCTTCCAGAAGAGAACGGAAATAACTTTCTTTTGCACGATTTAAATACCGGGTTGGATCATATGGAGTAAGCATAATGATTCCCTTTATCCAGTCCAGAACCTTTCCTGCATTTAAGGCAGAATTTGCACCCATGCTGTGTCCGAGAAGAAAAATCTGATTTGGATCAACATCATATTTTTCTGCGAATTCTGGAGTATGTGCATACTCTGCAAGGTTTTTAGCATCTTCAATACAATTAGTAATTAAATATTTTCCCTGACTTCCCCAGGCACCCCGGTTATGTGGAACAATTACAACACAACCGATACGGCAAAGCGCATGAGAAATATCATCATTGCGGGCAGTTCCCGGAAAACCATGTAACATAATTACACATGGATGTGGCTTTTTTGAATTACTTGAAGGCCACATGATTTCACCATATATATGAGAGTCGTTGCTTACAAAATCAAGAGTAGTGTAATCTGGCAAAGCTGTTGGATCGATATCAATATCATCTTCAAAAAGATTTTCTATTTTTAAGTTAGACATGAGTACTCCTATAAGCTGAATCTTATATATACCTACTAAACAAGTAGGTATATATAAGATAATGTGTAGAAATGGATTTGTCAATATTTTATATGGCAAAATTAAAGAGCGTCGCTAATGACAAGATTTGTTTATGATGATATATTGAAAAAATCACAAAGCGTTGAAACGACGCAAAAAGTTGGCTTGTGCCGGCTGATTCTTAATGGAGGTTCAGAGATGAACGCTATGAAATATTTCAATTCCACTCTTCTCAAACATAGCAAACATTCGTGGACAGAGTGTCATTGTACTGAACATTCATACCATGAGAATAAATGCTGGCATAAAAACAATTCGTCGAATTGTAAGTCAATTTTTGTAAACGGAGTTTTAGCGTAAGCCTTCCTAAAAACGTTGGAGCTCCGAAATAAAAGGAGTAATCAACGTGAAAACTACATTTTTAAGACCTGTATTAGACCTGGATGCCACAGGCGCAAAAATCAAAACACTTATGAAACAGCGGGGGATTTCACCTCGCCAGCTGCAGCTAATCCTAAACTTTCCATACGTTCAAACTGTATACAACTGGTTTGCCGGTAAAAACATGCCGACTATAGATAACCTGGTTGTACTTGCCCAGATTCTTGGAGTACCGATGGATGAGATTGTCGTTACTACTATGGTAGAGGTTGATATAGAGGAAGAGGAAGGCAGGGAAGTTTTGAGTGCATGAGTTTTTGTCCGGTAAAATTATGTATTGTGAGAAATCTCTGTTATAATATAACAAGAGGCAAAAAATGATTAATTACAAAAAAGCTGATTTGAATGAACTCGAGGAAATTATAAGATGCCGCATGGAGTTTATCCGTGAAGACATTGGTCCTCAAATTCCGGAAATGGAAGCGACTATCCAAGCCCAGCTCAAGGAATATCTAGCAAATCATCTGAACAGCGATTGTTATGTTTTTGCAGCGGAGGAAGATAATCGTATCATTTCAATTGCTTTTTTGCTGATTCAGGAAAGGCCTGCGAATCCGAGATTTCCTCATGGCCGTACCGGAAATATTATGAATGTTTATACGGTTCCTGAAAAACGACGTCAGGGAATTGCCGGCAATGTCATCAAACAGATTATGGATTTTGGCAAAACTCAGAATCTTGATTTCCTCGAACTCAAGGCTGCTCCTATGGGATATCCGCTCTATAAAAAACTTGGCTTTGAAGATGCCTGCAGTCGTTGTAAAGAAATGAATTTTAAGTGGGAGTAGGGTGAAAAATCCCCCATAATTACAACTTTTCCAACCTTGTTTTGTGATGATAGTAGTGCGAAAATTAGGGTGTGTTCTAAAGCGAGCCGGCATAGTGCTTTAAGCTTACACAAGGAGTTTTTATGATTTGTGAATTTTTTTTGGCTTTTATTCCAGTTTTATTATCATCTGCTTTGGCTACGGCTGTGAGTGGAGGAACCTTTGCAGGCGTACTTGATATTTATGATTTTCTGACTGTTATCCTGACTTTTGCAATTTTGATTTTTCTTACGGGGTATGGAAAAGCCTTTTTGAGAATCTTTTCTTCAAAGAAAAAATTTGCAGCCTTAGAATTAAAGGAACTTCAGCAAACCGAATACTCTCTGGATCTTGCTTCAAAAATTCTTTTGTACAGCGCAGCCTTTTTTCCTACTATGTATTTTATCTATATTTTATTCACAGTTTGGGATCAAGGTGACAAAAGCAGCTTGGGCCCCAATTCTGCGGTACTTTTTCTTTCTATTGTTTATCTTTGTCTTTTGGAAATGTTTATTTACATGTTCAAAGCAAAAACAAAAAAAGCAATTATTTTGTACATGGCAGAAGATGATGAACAAAACGAAAATCCTGAAAAAATAAAATTATCATCTGTAATAAAGGTTATTGTTGGTATTGCCCTTGTAATTGGAATTATTGTTTTTCAGATTTTATTGATGAAGGGATTTAGCTGGGATAGCTGGAGCAGTCGTTCTGTTTTTGATACTGTGATTGATCTTCCATCGTTGTTGTCGAACCTTATTTATGGGATTCCTTTAATTGCGATTTCTGGAAATTTCAGAGAGCTGTGCGCTGGTTGCAAGACTCTTTTCAGCAATAAAAAAATCAGTGTGACAAAAAAGAATCTTTATCTGAATGCTGTAAGAACAACAATGACTTTGAATTGGTTGGGTGGAATTTCGATAACCATAATCGGCTGGATTGGAATGTTCAATAATCTGGAAGATGCAGCCTCGTTATACCCAAATCTTGCAGTAAGTCTTATTCCGATTTTATATTCGATTGTTTTTAATCTTGTTCTTACTGTTGTAGAAGCAAGAATCAATAAGGTAGCAGAATAAACTGGATGAGCCTATGATTTTAGACTTTATTCTTGTTACATTGCTTTTACTCTGTCTCACTTTGCTGACTACCCGGAAGAAAGAATGGCTTTCTGGACTTGTGCAGAATTCTCTTGTTTCTGGAATTCTTCTAAGTGCAATTCAGATGATGATGCTTGCAGGATTTCTGGAAAAAACAGATTCAACAGAATCCATACTTTCTATCTTTCTTATAAAACTGATAATCCGATTGCGTCCGCTGATGATTGGTTTAATATACAAGTTTATTTTTCAGATTGTAAATCAGATAGTTGAAAATAAAAAGACTGAGGAAAAGTCCGACTCCCAGGACAATGAAAGTTCTGAGAGTTCAGTTGCTGGTAACAGTTTTGATTTCTCTCTTCTTTCCCGCCGCGAAATTGAAGTCGCCCGTCTTGCTGCTAAAGGTTATACAAACGCACAGATTGCAGAGGCATTGTTCATCAGTACAGAAACAGTAAAGAGCCATATGAATTCAATCTTCGAAAAACTCGGAATTTCTTCAAGAAAAGAATTGATGGAATATCGAACTGATGGTTATACTGATTTATAAAGAAGGAGCACAATCTTGGCAACTGAAGAAATGGAATTCCGAAAAATATTTGATACAATTCCGGAAGAGTTTGATAAATATCGTCCTCGTTACAGCAAAGAACTTTTTGATTCTTTAATTGATTATGCAAAAATAGGCCCAGGGAAATCTGTTCTTGAGATTGGGCCAGGAACCGGACAGGCAACTGATCCGATTCTGGATACAGGCTGCGATTATCATGCGATTGAACTTGGTGAATACCTTTATGCAAAGATGCATGAAAAATATGGCAATCGTCCGAACTTTAATATCGTAAATGATGATTTTATTACTCATGATTTTGGTTCAGAAAAATATGATATGATTTATTCGGCAGCAACCATTCAGTGGATCCCTGAAGATATTGCTTTTTCAAAAACCTACAGCCTGCTCAAAGAAGGCGGCACCCTTGCAATGATGCTTGTTTCTGCAGAGTACCGTTCAACAAATGAAGCTTTGTGTGATGATATTCAAAAAGTATATGATCAGTATTTTAAGCCGGAATACGAATATCAGCATAGAAGCTTTCATTACGATAATGCTCCAAACTACGGATATAAAAATTTCGAACGCCGTGATTTTTACGGAGTGCGAAGATTCACCGCAGATGAATATGTTGCCTTTAGTAAAACTCACTGCGACCATCTTGTAATTCCGGAGCCTTACAATACAAAATTCTTTGATGGCCTGCGCAACACTGTCCTTGCTCATGGGAACTGCATTATCTTCAAAGATACTTATGTTTTGTATCTGGCGAAGAAATAAAAATCGGGAGGGGTTATTTATGATAAAAGGCATCCACCATATTTCAATGAAATGCGGAACAGCAGAAGAGCTAGCCAAAGTCCGCGAATTTTATATTGAGCTTCTTGGTTTGAAAATCATACGTGAGTGGGCAGAGGGTATGATGATTGATACAGGCAACGGCCTGCTCGAAATCTTTACAAATGCTGATGGAACTCACTGTCTTGGTGCAATCCGACATATGGCACTTCTTACTGATGACGTTGATGAAATTGCGGCGAAGGTGAAGGCTGCCGGCTACGACCTTTTTATTGAACCGAACAACAAAGATATTCTTTCTGATCCTGTGTACCCAATCCGCATGGCATTCTGCTACGGCCCGCTTGGAGAGCAGGTTGAGTTTTATATGGAGCGATAAGAATAATCATGAAAGCATTTATCGTTTACTGTCATCCGTCTGAGGAATCTTTTACAAGTCACGTGCGCGACTCATTTATCAAGGAAATTATTGATTCTGGAAATGAGTATGTTATTTCTGATTTATACAAAATGGATTTTAAATCAGATATGACAGAGCAGGAATATCTTCGCGATGCAAATTACAGGACTGCGCCGGCAGTTACTGCAGGAAATCCAATTGAACGCCTTGAAGAGTTTGGACTACTGGACAGCATGAAAAAAGTGATGCTTGGTGACAGACTTTTTAATCGCGTAAAGCAGGCAGACTTTATTGTCTTTGACAGCACATCCAGAGAAAATCCACTTCGCGAAAAGAACTGGGATGCGAATCTGAAAAAGGCTTATGAGATTGGAAAAGATTTATTTGCATAAAAAAATACTGATGGAGGACAACCAGGATGAATGAATTTAATGAATATGTTCGTGACTATTTTTCTGAAGCAGGTGATATTGTCATAAAACCTATGATGGGCGGATTCCTTGTATATTTTTATGGTAAGCTGATAGGTGACGTTTGTGGTGATGAACTTTTCTTAAAGAGAACTCCGACTTCAGACAGACTGCTTGCAGACTCCGATCTGCGTTACCCGTATGAAGAATCAAAAACTCTGATGCACGTATTTGATAGTTTTGATGATAAGTGTCTGATTCAGGAACTTCTGGAAGGCATGTATGCAGAACTCCCGGAAAAGAAAACTAAGAAAGCAAAATGAGAGAAAAAAGTTAGGAGAACCAAATGATACTATTAGTTGTAGATACACAGAAGGGATGTTTTAACGAAAGTTTGTATGCATTCGAAACGGTAAAAAACAATATCAAAAAGTTGATTGCTGTTGCGAGAGAAAATAATGTTGAAGTCGCATATGTTCAGCATGATGACGGACCTGGAACCGATCTTGATAAGCTTACAGATAATTATGAAGTGTATGAAGAATTTGCTCCAAGAGCTGGCGAGAAGCGATTTGAAAAAAATGTAAACAGTGCTTTTCATCCCATGACGGGGCTGACATATTATCTGAATTCCAAAGGCGAGAAAGATATTATTACAATCGGAGTTTCAACAGACTATTGCATGGATGCCACAATTAAAAGTGGATTTGAGAGGGGGTTCAATATCTATGTTCCCGCCTACACAAACTCAACCTATGACAATCCCTATTTTGATAAGGAAACAGCCTACAAGTATTTCAACGAATTTATGTGGGGAAGGCGCTACGCAAAGATAATCACAATGGAAGATGCAATCCAGCTTTTGCAGGAATCTGGAAAAGGGAGTCAGAATTAAGAATACTATAAGAATCGTTCTTCATTCCTTCTTGCTGGCTGGATTCTTCGGATTTCCATTACGTTATCAATCACAACATACCAGACAGTATAGTTTCCAACATTTATTCGGCGATATGGATGCTCACGATTTTTAGTTGAAGGCCAGATTGCAAATGATTCAGGGCCATCTTCAAGTCGTTCATAAATTGCTTTCTCAATTTTATTGAGAGTGTTTTCTGCAGCAATTGGATTCTGAAATTCATTTAGAATATAGTTCACGATATCGGTTAAATCTTGTCGTGCTAAAGGAATGAATTTAATTGTATATTCCATTATCTCGCCTTTATCTGCTTTCTAAGAGAGGAGAATACTTCTTCTGCCGAATAACGAGTTGAATCAGTTTTAGCTTGTAAATCAGCTTCATCAAGTTTTGATTCAATGTTATCAGTAAGTCTGTCATACATTTCAAGGCTCATAACAACCATTGAACCATAACCATTTTTTGTAAGGAATACAGGAGCCTGTCGCTCTGCTACCAATGTTTCAATTTCAGAGAATTTATTTCTTAAGTCAGATACCGGTCGAATCTGTGTCATGATATCACCTCTTTAATGAGTTAACTAGATTATCATAATTATATCATTATTTTATCACGTTGTGCAAACAAATATAATTATAGGTGCACTTCTACAGGATAAAAACAAAGGATCGTGGTATAATAGAAAATGGAGATACTATGTTAAAAGATTACGAAATAGATAAACCAATTCTTGAAACGGACAGATTGATTATTCGTGTGCTTAACGAAGCTGATCTACCGGATTTGAAAGAGTGACTTGGGAGAGATGAGATTTATACCTCTATTGGGGACGAAAAGCAAGTAAGAATGAGAGAAATCCTGAACTTATGTTTATTGATGCTCGACCTTGGGTAAAAAGAAAACCTTGTCTTGATTTTAATTGGGGAATTGTATTGAAAGAAACCAATAAAGTAATAGGCATGATTGAAGTATTTAATATCCAGAATTTGAGGATGGGAGATATAGGGTATCGTATTCATCCTGAATATTGGAATAAGGGAATTACTACAGAAGCCTTAAAGGAAGTAATACGGTTCATATTTGAAAATACAGAAATTGAGCGTTTAAATGGGAATGCTGATGTTAGGAATATTGCTTCAAATAAAGTTCTTGAGCGGTGTGGTTTCATAAAAGAGGGGACAATCCGCCAAGGCAAAATGGTTTCTGTTTATTGCGATTATAATATTTATGGTATGCTTAGAGAAGATTATGTTAAAAGAAAGTTATACTGAAACAATAAATACAGAAAGATTGGTTTTACGAAAATTTGAAAGCTCAGATGTGGAATCTGTTTTTAAGAACTGGGCATCGGATCCTGAGGTTCAGCTTAATTATGGCGAACCTGTATATTCAACTACCGGGGAAGTGAAAGCCCTGCTTGAAAAATATATTTCCGGGTATGAGCGCGCGAATTATTACAGATGGGCTATTAGTGAAAAATGCGGTCTGACATACGAAGGAACCCTGCGGGACTATTTCAAAATGCCAGACGGTGCATTCGAATCTCACATGTATTTTTCGATTCTTAAGGATGAATAAAACTATGACAATAAAAGAAGAACGACTTACTGCAGAAGAATATATTGATTTCTTAAAGCGCACGGATCTTGGTTCTCAATATCCGAAGGAACGTTTTTATGACCGCATTCCAAAACTTGTAAAGAATGTTTCAATCAGTCTGGTTGCAAGAAATGATGAAGGGCTTATTGTAGGAGTGCTTTTCGGACTTACAGATTTCTGCTACTGGCTTTATATTACCGACCTTGGCGTGGACAGAAATTACGAGCGTCAGGGAATTGCAACAAAACTGATGAAGCAGGCTCACGAAATTGCCGGCGGCGAAAAAGACATTGCGGTTTATCTGATTGCAAATGAAAATGTCATTCCATTTTACGAAAAACTTGGAATGAAGCATGCCGACGAAGTTATGAAATATAACCACATCGATTGGACCGAGTGGACTGTAAAATAAGAATGGCAAATATAATTACCGGCAGCAGAATCTTATTCAGCATCGCGACTCTTTTCTTTCCGATTTTCTCGCCTATGTTTTATACACTGTATCTGGCAGCTGGAATTACAGATATGATTGATGGAACTGTCGCGCGTAGGACAGGAAAAGCAAGTGAGTTTGGTGCACGACTGGATTCTATCGCCGATATCGTATTTGTTGTTGTATGCCTGATCAAACTGATTCCGGTTGTAAGCATTCCGGTCTGGCTTTATGTCTGGATTGGAATTATTGCACTGATCCGAATCATCAATATTGTTTCTGGCTATATTATGCAGAAACGATTTATAATGCTTCATACAATCATGAATAAGGTAACAGGTCTGCTGCTTTTTGTATTACCGCTAACAGTGCGTTCTGTAGATTTAAAATATACCGCTATTCCTGTTTGCGCGGTTGCAACCTTTGCGGCCATTCAGGAAGGGCATTTTATAAGAATGAATAGATTTTGAGTTTTAGGAGAAGTTAAAAAATGGAAAATAAAACTATAAAAAGGAGAATCTTATGATTATCAGTAAAACAAAATACAATGCTACAGAAGCAGAGATAAAGGAATTGTTTTCATTTCACAAAATAGGAAATGTGACTGATATAACTGCTTTAGGCTGTGGAGAATTTAATGCTGCTTATAAAGTCTCCTGCGATAATGGAAATAGCTACGCCTTAAAGATAGCTCCACCTGAGTCTGCAAAAGTTCTTACTTATGAAAACAACATGATGAAATCAGAAGTTTTCTGGTATTCACAGATGCATGAAAAAACAGACATTCTCTGTCCTAAAGTTTATGTATCAGATTTTTCTAAACAAATAATTAAAAGCAACTGTTTCATTATGGAGCTGATGGAAGGAAAGCTTATATGGGAAGCGGGGATTACAGAAAAGGATTACGAAGATATTCAAAAACAGAAAATCTCCATGCTTACAAAAATCCATAGAATATCAAACGATGGATTCGGCTACATTCAGACTGGGCTTGAACCTTCATGGTATGAAGCCTTAAAAAAAATGGCACTAAACCTTGTAAATGATTGTAAAGCCCTTGGTTATGACACTCTTGATGGAGAGAAGTTTGTAAGCTTGATAGATAAACATGAAAAGATTCTCCGCGCAGTCCCTTGCAGAATGGTAAACTTTGATTTCTGGGACAGTAATATTCTTTATAATACTGCGACAAAAAAAATTTGCTGGATAGATCCTGAACGCGGATTCTGGGGCGACCCGGTTGCTGATTTTATAACCTTCGTACCGGGACAAAAAGCACCTCTTTCAACAAAAAAGTATGTGCTTGATGCATATAATGAAACAGCTCAGGAAAAAATCTTTTTGACTGAAGAAACAGAAATCAGATATGAACTTGCAGTTTGTTATCTTGCACTCATTGAAGAAGTAGAAAAATATGTCAGATACGAACCGGATAATCCAACTTATATAAGAAACGCAACCGATTCAAAAGAAATGTTTGAGATGGCGTTTAAGCTTCTTTAAAAAATCCGGAAGAGAAAATTGCAAAGGAAGATTTTATTATGAAAGAAGTTATTAAAATTAATGAAAACACCTGGCGTATTGAAGACGATGGAGTCAGATTTTATCTGCTTTGTGGAAATCAGAAAGCAGCTTTAGTTGATACTGGCATGAACTGCCCTGATGCAAAGCAGATAGCAGAAGGGCTCACAAAACTTCCTCTCATTTTGATAAACACTCATGCAGACCCTGATCATATTTCGGGCAACAGCGCTTTTGGTGAATTTTATATGAGTCCGAATGAAGAAGAGAATCTTCATGGAAATAATGGTCAGGGTAAAATTCTTCCGATTCACGAAGGTGATATTATTGATCTTGGGGACAGGGAGCTTTTGATTATTGATATCCCGGGACATACCCCAGGAAGTGTTGGAGTCATCGATAAAAAGAACCATGTTCTCATCAGCGGTGACAGCATTCAGGATGGTAAAATCTTTATGTTTGGACCAGCGCGAAATCTCAATCAATACATTGAAAGCCTTAAGCATCTTTCTAAATACGAAGACCTGTTCGACGAGATTTATCCAATGCACGGAACTTTCCCTGTTCATAAAGATCTGATTCCAAAATTGATTCAAGGAGCTCAATCCATTGTGGATGGAAACGCTCAGGAATATGCAAAACCTGTAAACGTGTTTGGAAATGAAGTGATTTTGTATAATTTTGATTATGCAGGATTCTTGTGCGAAAAATAACAGAAAAAAAATATAAGGAATTTAAAAAATGGCTTCATGGATGGTACATTTAAGAATCGCAGATAAACTCCTTGATCAGTTAAAGGATATTGAGAAAACCGCATTTGTCATGGGAAATATTGCGCCAGATAGCGGAGTTCCAAATGAAGACTGGACAAAATTTACTCCTCCAAAAACAGTTTCACATTTCAATGACGGTAAATACAATGCCTCTATAAATATAGATGAGTTTTGTTCCCAGTATTTTAATAAAGAAATCAATAAGACTTATAGCAAAAAGCAGTTTTCTTTTTTCCTGGGATATTATGTCCATTTATTATCTGATGTTGAATGGTCTAAGTTTGTTTATACTCCTTTAATTCAGGCATATCCGAAAGAAGCAGCTGAAGATGAATATAAGCTTGTGTGGACGGCAAAGAAAGACTGGTACGATATTGATTTCTTATACTTAAAACAACATCCAGATTTCCGTGGCTTTTCAATTTATGAACATGCAGTAAATTTTGATAATGAGTTCATGTCTATTTTTGCAAAAGACGCCTTTGAAAACAGAAGGCAATATATCTGCTGGTTTTATCGAAATGATGAAAGAGGCGAGCTTGAGCGCGAGTATAAATATCTGACTCCGGAACAGGCAGAAGCTTTTGTTCAAAATACAGTTGAGAAAATCAAAAGAATCATAATAGAGAACAATCTTGTAAACGATGCGATGTGAAAGTTTAATCAAAATTCATATTGACAATCATCTATGTATAATATAATGTTTTTATATATAGATAATTATCTATATGAGGAAGGCTATGAAAGAATCAGAAATCGCTGTTATCTGCAAAGCTCTGGGTGATGAAAATCGTGTTCAAATTATAAAAATGCTGACAGGTGGCGAATTGTGTGCCTGTAAAATTTTAGATGCGTTTAATATCACTCAGCCAACACTTTCCCATCACATGAAAATTTTAACTGACTGCAATCTTGTGAATTCGAGAAAAGAAGGGAAGTGGACATATTATTCGATAAACAACGAAACCTTCTCAAATTTCAAAAATGCTGTTTCTGAGTTTACCTGTAAAACTTCATCAAAGAAAAAAACTGCCGGCCAGTGCTGCTGCAAGGACTAGTTATATGGGAACTTTTATTCAGAATCAGATTCTTGGAATGCTGTGGCTAAAAACTCTTACAGGAAAAATGCTTACAGCTTTTGGTCTTGATATAGAAAGCCGCATTGGTGGAAGCGTTCACTTTTTCCTTTATGATGTGATTAAAATCACCCTTCTGCTTTTTGTGCTGATTTTTATAATCTCATATATTCAGTCGTTTTTTCCACCGGAACGAAGTAAGAAAATCCTTTCTCGCTGTAAAGGCTTTCCTGCACGCGTGATTGCGGCTCTTCTAGGAACTGTAACATCTTTTTGTTCCTGCTCTTCAATTCCGCTTTTTATGGGATTCACTACAGCGGGGCTTCCTCTTGGAGTAACTTTCAGTTTTTTGATTTCTTCCCCAATGGTTGATTTTGCTTCGCTAATTCTTTTGACCAGTATCTTTGGCTGGAAGATTGCGATTGCTTATGTTGTACTTGGTCTTGTTGTTGCAATTGCAGGTGGAACTATAATCGAGCATCTTCATATGGAAGATCAGATTGAAATGTTTCTTACTCCTGTAAAATGCTGCTGTTCATGTTCAAAAGCAAAAACAACTCAGAAACAGAGGCTCGTGTCATCAATGCATTCTGTTACTGATACTCTTAAAAAAGTTTTCCCTTATATTCTTTTGAGTGTTGCTGTGGGCGCTGTAATTCACAACTGGATTCCTGAGAATTGGATTATCAATACACTTGGCGTGAAAAATCCGCTTGGAGTAATTCTTGCGGTGTTTGCCGGCATTCCAATGTATTCAGATATTTTTGGATGTATTTCAATTTCTGAAAGCCTGCTGGCAAAGGGTGCGCTCTTAGGAGTTGTGCTTAGCTTTATGATGGCCGTAACAACATTGAGTTTGCCTTCACTGATTATGTTGAAGAAAGTGATTAAAACAAAGCTGCTGGTAGTTTTTGTTTCAATCTGTGTGACAGGAATTATTCTTGTCGGATATTTCTTCAACGTTTTTCAGACGTTGTTTTTGAATTAAAGAAATTGTTAATATAAAGGAGAAAGAAGATGAATCACAAAGAAAAGGCATTGAATTATTTTTCACAGAAGATGCATTGCTCTCAGTCGGTAATTGCGGCTTTTACAGAAGAATGTGGAATAACAGAAGCACAGGCTCTGAAGCTTGGCAGCTGTTTTGGTGGCGGTATGCGCAAGGGTGAAGTTTGCGGTGCTGTTACCGGAGCATTGATTGTTCTAGGTCTGCTGTATGGCGAGTCCAAAGTTGATGACGCAGAAGGCCGCCTTGTTTCAATTAAAGTAAATGATTTGATGATGGATCGCTTCAAAGAAAAATGCGGCTCTTATATCTGTAATGATTTATTGGGTTGTGATATAACTTCAGCAGAAGGTCATAAATATTGTTTAGACAATAATCTGTTCACCGAGTTCTGCCCGAAAATGCTTGCTGTCGCTGTTGAGATAGTTGAGGAAATTATTGCCTCACAGGAATAAAATATGTCAAACCTGTTCCAGGTCTATCAAAATTATTCAGACTTATACGATGAACTGGTGAATCCCGAAGAAGCTGCAAAAACTATGGGGGCCTTCTTTGGGGACTCAATGAAAAATGATATAATACAAAAGCAGCTAAATGTAATCAAAGAATATACGGGAATATATTATGCGGGTAATGCTGTGAAATAGGCAGCAGAGAGAACGGTGGCATGGGAAACTATATAAAGGCATTTGGAGTTAAGAAACATAATCTCAAAAACATCGATATTTGTATTCCTAAAGGAAAATTAACGGCGATTACCGGTGTTTCTGGAAGCGGAAAATCCAGTTTTGCATTTGATGTTTTATATGAAGAAGGAAAGAGGAAATATTTATCCATAACCGAGTCTCAGTTTTCGTTAGAGACAAGCAATGATTTTGAACGCATCGAAGGTTTGTCTCCGACAATTGGAGTGGAACAACGAATCATCAGGCAAAGCAATCCCTTAAGTACGGTTGGAACTAAAACAAGATTAACAAATGCTCTGGCTTCTTTGTTTTCAGTAAGTGGAATTACAGATCCTGAATATGCTGACGGAAAACCATTGTCCGTAGATATGTTTCAGAAGAATTCACCCAATGGTATGTGCCTGCATTGTCTGGGTACAGGCGAAAAAAAGGTATTTGATGAAGAAAAAATATTTGAAGACAGAAATGCTAAATTAAACGCGTTATTATTCGGCTTTTTGGATAGAGGCAAATCACAGAAAAAGTACAGGACTTTTCTGGAACAAAATGGACTATTTCTTTCGCAAACACTCGGTGAGCTAACAGATGAGCAATTGCAAAAATTAAAGTACGGTGACCGAAAGGAAAATTTTCCGGGCATTATGCCTTTAATTATGAATGCTTCAAAATATAATTTAATAAGTCAGCGTCAAATAGAAATTATAACGGACGAATATGGGAAAAAGATAATATGTCCACGATGTAATGGCGTTGGATTAAATCAGATTGCGTCGCATACCAGATTGCAGGATAGAACATTTGCAGAAGTAAGTAATATGTCTTTGACTGAGTTGGAAAAATTTTTATTAAGCGTTGAAGAGGATAAGAACAAAAAGATTGTGAATGCAATCAGATTAAGAATTCAATATCTGGTTATGCTGGGACTTGGCCATTTGTCAATGTCCAGACCGATTCCGACTTTATCGGGAGGAGAACTGCAGAGACTTTGTATCAGTGCATTCATTATGTCTGATTTTGATTCCTTGACATTTATATTTGATGAACCATCAATAGGCTTGCATGAGCGAGAGAAGGAAAAACTTATTGAGGTTTTGAAAAATATTGTGTCTGCGGGAAATACAGTTATTGTGGTAGAGCATGATCAAAGTATCATTTCGATTGCGGATTATATCGTTGAAATTGGACCTGGAGCCGGAACCGAAGGCGGCGAATTGATTTTCCAGGGCGAATATAAAGATTTTTTAAATTGCAAAAATTCAGTTGTAGCTAAATATTTGAAGGATAGAAATTATTTTATTGAAAATTATAAGCATCAAACGAAAAATGCCCCTACATTACATCACGAAGAGAAACTTAGTATATCTGGTGCAAAAATTCACAACTTAAAGAACGTATCATTGTCGATTCCGTTATATAAACTGGTTGGCATTGCGGGTGTTTCAGGCAGCGGAAAATCAAGCTTGATAGCACATACACTTGTTCCTAAATTGAAAATGCTTATTCGAAATCGTATCGTACAGAATGAGGATGAAGATATTTATGACTATCCAAAAGAACTTGATGATGTAGAGATTCAAGGAACGGAATATATCAATAAGTGTTATGTAATCAATCAACAACCAATCGGACGAACCAAAACATCCAATATTGCTACATATACCGGTGTCTTTGATGTCATTCGAAAATTATTTGCCGAGACAGAGGACGCAAAAGATTTTGGGTTTGATATGAGCTTTTTCAGTTTAAATGCTGAAGGCGGTTGTCAAACTTGCGATGGTCAGGGATTTCTGGTTTATAATGTCGGGTTTGGTAATATTAATATGATCTGTGATCAATGCAATGGAACCGGGTACATAGAAGAAGTGCTTGATGTTAATTACCATAATAAAAGTATTGCCGAAGTGCTTGAGATGACCGTAAATGAAGCATGTGGATTTTTTAAGGATGTTCCAAAAATATATCAGATTTTATATTTACTTGATAAAGTTGGTATGGGATATATCAAACTGGGACAAAAGACAACCACTATATCTGGAGGAGAAGCCCAGAGAATTAAATTAGCAAAAGAATTAGGAAAAAGCAGAAATAAAGATAATATCTATATATTGGATGAACCTACTGTCGGTTTATCACTGAAAGACTCTGAACATCTTATTTATTTGTTGAGAGAAATTTGTTATGCCGGTAATACAGTTATTATTACGGAGCATGATATCGATGTTTTATCCTGCTGTGATTATCTTTTTGAGCTGGGACCCAAAGGCGGAAATGAAGGCGGTTATTTAATTGCGGAAGGAACTCCGAAATCATTAAAAGAGAATTCAAATTCTATTATTGGCGGATATCTAAAGTAAAAAAGTAATGGAGTACAGGTAAATATGTTTGAACTGCCAGAAGGCAAATTGTTGGAAAACGGATTGGATGAGAATCTTATTTATTCAATTGATGATTTCATACAAGCCCGCAAATATCGATTGATGAGAAGTGTTCTTATAATAAAAAATCAAAAAATAGTGTATGAATGGTACGGTGAAAAATGTAATAGAGAAACAAAGCATGCATTACATTCAATAGAAAAAAGTGTCACATCGACAGCCATAGGAATATGTCTTAAAAATAATTTGATTGAAAGCCTCAATATTCCAGTTACTCAGATTTTGCCGGAGTATTTTAATGATGAGGCAAATGTATTTCATAAATTGATTACCTTAAAAACATTACTGACAATGACATCCGGATTTTATTGGAGAAATGGACCTCACTTGAATGACCCGATGCGTGAGCAGTTAAAACGTTCAAAAGACTGGCTGCAAGCAATTGCGGATTTGAATATTGTGGATACACCGAATACAGTCTTTAAATATAAGGTGACAGATATTTATTTGTTGAATGCCTGTATTGAAAGATTAACCGGGAAAACGGTATACGATATATTAAATGAATATATGTTTCCGTATGCTGGAATTGACTGTGACCCTTTTATTATGACGCCGTCCAGTATCTGCATTGAGCTATCTGCAATCGACCTTGCGAAGTTTGGTCTTCTTTATTTGAATCATGGAAAGTTAAACAACGCTCAGATTATTACGGCTGAATATGTAGATGAAGCTACAAGCTCACATATTGAAAATTATGGTTATTACTGGTGGATCAATGAGGACGGCAGCGGCTACAGGGGACTAGGTCGTGGTGGTCAGGAACTGCATGTTTATCCTGAGCATGATATGGTTGTTGTGTTGCAGGCACAGGATTCACCCAGATCGAAATTCTATACTCCGATTATTACAGATGTAATCTTAAAAGCTTTGAAGTAATATAAATGAGAGGATGGATTTATAGGAAATGAATTTTAATCCAAGTGAAGAAGAAATCAAATTTGTAGATGACGCGCTGGGAAAGTTCAATGATGAAAAGGTTGGACCGGATAATCATGTTCTTCTGAATATCGTTGAATATGATGAAAACAAAAAGGTAATTGCCGGAATCCTTGGCGGTACATACTGGGGCTGGATGCATATCGATATTCTTTGGGTTGATGAAAAATATCGTAAACAGGGCCTTGGATCAAAACTGCTTGAAGCTGCAGAATCAGAAGCCAAAAAGAGAGGCTGCCATTCTGTTCATGTTGATACCATGACCTGGCAGGCTCCTGAGTTTTACAAAAAGCACGGCTACAAAATTATTGGTGAACTGAACAACATTCCTGATGGAAATAAGAAGTTTCATTTGATTAAAGATTTATAATTAAACAATAATTCCGCCATGGAAATGTAATTCGTAAATCCTGGTATCCAGATAGAAGATATCTTCGTAGCCCTGGAACCAGGTAAAGTCGCCGTTGGTCTGGCAGTGGTAGGTGTAGTCGCCCTGCCGGAAAATGTCCGGACCACCACGGTATGGCTTATCAGCCGGAACTTCAAAAAGTGCCGCCTTTAGAAAATCTCCAGAGAAGGGCTCGCCTGTTACACGGCCGTAGTAATTCATGGACCAGAGCGGGGTACCGTTGCGCCAGATAGCTTCTTCACCAGCGAAGTCTTTTCCACCAAGATAATGTTCTACAAATCCAATAATTACAATTGAAAATAAACAAATTACCCTTTATGCTTAGATTATTGGAGCTCAACATCAGAAAAATCAGAAGGAAAAAAAGTATGAAAAAGTTCGGAAGTGCTATCAGCTATTTGACGGTTGACCTCATCAAAATCTGGAAAAATAGTAATGAAAATAATTTTGCAGAAAACAGAGATAAATATCTGGCTGTAGAAAATCCGCCTGAAGTCTGCTATTACCGTCAGCTGGATTACACCCGCATGCAAAAAATCATTAACTTTCTTGACCACTACATTGACAGTGTAACGCCCGAGAACGAAATGAAGATGGAAATCTACTTCAATCAAAACGAGCCGGCCTTTATTGACGATGAAGTTAATACCAGACTCTTCAACTTTTCCTATGCCGACAAGGTTTACGCTTTTGCCCGAGAAAACAAGCTGAGCATCAAGATTCACACAATTGTATGGTACAGGCATACTCCAAAACAGTTAACCGATTATCTGGAAAATCGAAGCGCAGAGGACAAAAAACGGTTGACATTTAAATTCATCAAAACCTATATACAGTGCTTAAAAGAACGTTATCCAGATGCCTACAGCATGGAACTGATTAATGAGATTGCCGCAGATCCGGCTGAAATCAGAGCTCTCAAGGAAGAAGGTCAGCCCCTTTATGATTTTGATGATGAGGGTGTGCGAATCGACGAATGGTATAAACTGATGGGAAAGCATTATTACATTGAGCTTTTCCGCATGGCAAGAGAGATTTTTGGCGACAAGATTAAACTGCTTTATAATGATAATAATGAAGGCAACAGAGAAAAACAAATCATTTTCAAAACTGTGATAGAGAATATCAAACAGTATGAAAAGGAACATGACCTGAAGTTGATTGACGGCTTTGGAATGCAGTGTCATTTCTGGGGTTCGAAAGACGAAGACCGGACTTTTATGGAAGAAATGTTCGAACAATGTTCACGTTTTGGGGTGGAACTTCAGGTTACAGAGTTTGATGTAAGCAATCACAGCACAAAAGAAATTCAGCAATCGATTTTTAATAATTTTGCGGAAGTTGCGCAGAAGCATGGTATTGAAGTTTTCACCACCTGGGGACTGAATGATATTGTTTCCTGGCTGCATGAGGAAGAAACTTCGCTGGTTGATTCCAACTGTGATTTGAAACCATTTACTATGAAGTATATTAAGGCTTTTTCAAGGTGCTTTGAAAATGCAAGTCGGGAAAAGATGAAATATAAATCAAAGGATTTAACAATGTAATTACTTGAACAGGCTATAAAATTATTTTCTCTTCAGGATTACGACTGCCGTGAACTTGAAGGTCACGAGGGCGGTCGCAATCGGATTTTTGTTTACAGTAAGGATGGCGAGAAAAAGTTTATACTGCGGATTTCTGCGACTGGTGACAGGACTGAAAATGATTATCTTGCAGAAGCGGAGTTTGTAAGATATCTTGCGAAAAACGGCGCTTCTGTAGCGGATGTGATTCCGAGTGCCAACGGGAAACTGGTGGAAGTTATTGATGCGGATGGCGGAGGGGTTACAGTTTCCATCTCCCTTTTTGAATACGCCAAAGGAATGCTTTTGTGCGACAACGGTTACTGTTATCGCGAAGGAGCGTCACTTGAAGAATACTTTTTCAACACCGGAAAAACCGCTGAATATTACGGACTCTACAGAGATATTTATCCGACTTCACTTTTTGAAAAACTATACTCACTTGGATATGAAAGAAGAGCCGGTAACGCAGGACAGCAATGCACTGGTAAAGAAAATTAATCCGTCCTGGCACGGTCGAATGCTTGCTAGCCGTGGAGTTATGGCAAGTATGAACGAAGAACAGCTGCTTCAGTTTGATAAAGAACACCGCGCAATGCTCGAAGAAAAATATCCTGAGAAGTTCGGAATCAAACATAAGATATTTTTGACCTGGTATAAATTTTAATTATAACAGGAATTATTGAGCAGGCGATTTCTGCTTCCCAGCCATATATTCAGAGTATTAAAACTATGATTATATGATATAATAACTCTAATGCTGGTCTACATGGTAGACTAAGAGGAAAAAAGTTATGAGTACACCTAATCAAGTTTGGAATAATTATTTGAAGTCTCTTGGCGAAGACCCCGCAAAGACAGAAAAAGCCTTTCCGATAGTAGATCATTTTTGTGATGAAAAAGTACAGACAGATAATCTTTATAATTTAGTAATTCAAGGAATAAAACGGGCAACTACAGCAAGTGTAAAAATTTGTGAGTACTATAATGAAGATTTTTCAAAACCTGGGGATTACTGGATACTAACAAATTTTGATGAGTCTGAATGTTGCGTATTGCAGACAGTAAAATCAACAATCAAAAAATTCAGTCAAATTACTGAAGAAGACGCATATATCGAAGGTGAAGGTGATAAAACTTTGAAATACTGGCGGGAAGTTCATAAGTCTTTTTTCGAAGAAGAATATAAAAGTCTTGGCTGGAAATTTTCTGAAGACATAGAAGTTGTCTTTGAAGAGTTCAAAGTTGTATATGTTGAACTGTAGCTTAACGGGAAGAATAATGAATTACATAATCGAAACAGAACGTCTAAAATTACGCGAACTCACTTTGGATGATACAGAAAAGCTTGCACTTGTGCTTTCGGATCCACAGTCAATGAGATTTTATCCGCATCCTTTTTCCAGGGAAGAAGTTGAGAACTGGATTAAATGGAATATCGACAATTACAAAAAATATGGCTTTGGACTCTGGGCTGTAATTGAAAAAGAATCAGACGAATTCATCGGCGACTGTGGAATCACCATGCAGCAGATTGGAGATGATTTGTTCCCCGAGATTGGTTATCATCTTAGAAAAGAATTTCGCGGCAACGGTTATGCTACCGAAGCTGCCCGTGCCTGTTCAGATTTTGCAAAGAGTAGGGGAATCAAACAGATTATTTCCTACATGAAGTCCGACAATCTTCCGTCCCGCCATGTTGCCGAACGAAATGGTATGACCTATGTAAAATCTTTTACTAAGACTGTAATGGGAAAAGTTGTTGAAGACGAAGTTCTTTATATGAAAACATTATAGGCGGCTTAGAATGGAAAACTGGGATGATAAGTTTGATTATTTAAAACTGACACGCTCTCTTTATCTGAATATTGACTATCTTCAGTTTCTTATTGAAAAGGTCTGGAAGATTACGAAGAAAGTTGATGTGATAGATTTTGGCTGTGGTTACGGATATCTTGGGCTAGCGCTGATGTCATTGCTACCGAACGGTAGTTCCTACACTGGAGTTGATATTTCTGAAGAACTAATCAATAAAGGAAAAGAGATTTTTAAGGAACTCCCGTTTAATCATAAGTTTATTCTTTCATCAGCAAACAACGTTCCAGAAAAAGATGATACTTTTGACATCGCAATTTGTAATAGCGTTCTGATGCACATTCCTGAGCCCGATGCTGTGCTGGCAGAAATGAAACGCATCACAAAAAATGACGGTATGATTATTACCTGCGAATCAAACTGGAATGCGGTAAACGCCCTTCTTTATATCGATGGCATTAAAAAGAGTAAAATCACAGACCTTGGTTTTCTGCAAATCCTGTTTGAACGCATTCATGAAAAAACAAAAACAGATGGAAATATCGGAATGAAAATGCCTGTCATCATGGCACGGAATAATATCAAAAATATTCAGGCCCGCATCAGTGACAGCGTTCGGATTATTCTCGCAGATGAAAAAAATCAAGATCAGGATTCTATTTACACCTCATTACAATCTGATGGTTTTGGAGAGGAACTTAGCGATGAACAAAAATCAAAGAAAATAAATTGGTTTATGGAACTCGGATTTTCGGAAGAAGAAGCAACCAAATATCTTGAAAAAGAAATCAAACTGAACGAAATCTTCAGAAACCGCGACGAGTTGAATCTGGTTTATGCTGCTGCCATGACTTTCTGTTTTGGTTATGTAAGTAAGTGAGATTAGTGATGGATTTACAAATCAGAAAAGCAATTCCCGAAGATGCAGAAATCCTCATAAAAATTTACAACGATGCATTTTATGAAGATTGTGTTCGCTATGGAGTGTGTCCAGCGTATGGCCGCTCGGTTGAAGAAATGAAAAAATCAATCATCGAAATTTCAAAATATATTGCGTATCATGATTCGACACCGATTGGCGTTATTTCGGTAAAAGATGAAGGAGATGGAGTTTATTATATCGGCTGCCTCTGTGTGATTCCCGAGTTCCAGCGTAAGGGCATAGGTCATCAATTAATTGAGTTTATGAAGACTCAATACAATGACTGGAAAAAGATCGAGTTAATCACTCCAATCGATAAAGAAAAGAATGTAAACTTTTATACCAAGAAATGTGGTTTTAAGATTGATAATGAAGAGATGGACAGCTCTGTAAAAGTTTATCACTTCAGTATGCAGAGGAACTCTTAAGAGGGATATATGAAAAGCAATTGTGAAAATTTTGAAATAATTAAGTTGTAAATTTCTTTTTATTCATGTACCTTTTGAAAAGAATATCAGCAACATTTCGGAATTACGCGAAAAGTTAAATTGCGTGATAAAAAGTTTATAATAAAGTATGAATAATAGGAAAATGACTAGATACATTGCACTGCTTCGAGGAATAAATATCAGCGGAAAGAATAAAATCTCAATGTCTGAACTGAAAACTGCTTTGATAGAGAAGGGCTTTTCAGAAGTTTCTACTTATCTCAATAGCGGAAATATTATTTTTTCAGATGATGAGGCTGACACAATCGTTCTGACTGATAAAATCAAAACTCTGATTCAAGAAAAGTTTTCTCTCGATATTCCTGTTTTTGTAATCGCCCAAAGTGAACTTAAAACACTGCTGACCAAAGCTCCGACCTGGTGGGGAACTGACAGCAAAGACATTTACGACAATCTGATTTTTACGATTTCACCGCATCGGATTGAAACGGTTGTTGAAAAAATTGGAGAGCCTACTGCAGAACTGGAAACGGTTGAAATCTGCGGGAATGCTGCATTCTGGTCATTTGACAGAAAACAATATGCAAAGGCAAATTGGTGGAAAAAGACTGCTGCCGCTGGAATTGGAGAAATGATCACAATCAGGACAGCGAATACTCTGAAGAAAATTGCGGAGATGTAAGAAATGAAAATTGAGCATATTGCCCTTTATGTAAACGAGCTAGAAAAAGCCAGAGACTTTTTTGTGAACTATCTGAATGGAACTTCGAATGCTGGTTATCATAATCCTAAAACTGATTTTCGTTCATATTTTATTTCTTTTGAAGACGGTGCAAGGCTTGAGTTGATGCACAAACCTGAAATGACTGATAATGAAAAACACTTGAATCGGACGGGATATGCCCATGTGGCATTTAGCCTGGGCAGTAAAGAAAAGGTTGATTCTCTGACAGCAAAACTAAAGTCTGACGGTTATGAAGTTATCAGCGGTCCACGAACAACTGGTGATGGTTATTACGAAAGCTGTATCGTGGCTATTGAAGGTAACCAGATTGAGTTTACAGAATAAAGATTAGGAATTGATGATGCGAATATTAAATCTTGTAGAAAATGAAGTGGGTGATAGAGGCTGCGAAGCTGCACACGGTCTTTCGTTTTATGTTGAAACTGAAAATCATAAGTTTCTCTTTGACTCAAGTCCTAGCGAGGTAGTGATTCGTAATGCCCGGATGCTTGGCGTAGATTTGACTGCTGTTGATACAGTGATTTTGAGTCACGGTCATTATGATCATTCGGGCGGAATCCTGCCGTTTGTGGAGTTGAACCCACGGGCAAAGATTTACATGCAGCATAATGCCGGCGGTGAATATTATGCCTTCGATGGAGAAGAGCAGGGTTTCCGCTATATCGGGATTGATAAAAAGATTCTCTCGCTGCCTCAGGTTCAGCTTTTGAAAGGTGATACAAAAATTGATGACGAGCTTCAGGTTTTCACTGTTGATAATCGTGCCTTTCCGCTTCCTTCTACAAACAAGCGTCTTCGAGAGCTGTGCGATGGTCAGTATATCCAGGATGAATTCCACCACGAACAGAATCTGCTTTTGATAGCGGGCGGAAAGAAAATCCTTTTCTGTGGCTGTGCGCACAACGGCATTCTGAATGTGATGGAAACGCTTGAACGAAAGTTTGGCCCGGCCTCACTCCCAGATCTCGTAATTGGTGGTTTCCATCTTATGAAGCGAACCGAGTTCTCTGAAGCCGATACCGCAGAAGTTACAGAAATCGCAGATCGTCTCAGAGCATACAAGGCTCACTTTGCAACCTGCCACTGCACCGGACTCCCGTTTTTCAATCAGATGAAAGAAAGCATGGGCGACCAGTTGAGTTATGTTCACTCTGGGGATGAGGTTGAGGTATAAAAATGAAGATCAGAAAATCAACAGAACAAGACTTTACACGAATTATGGAGATTTATGCGTTTGCGCGTGAATATATGAAAACGCATGGAAATCCAAAATAAACATTTTATATTCGCTTTAAAAACCCTAAGATAATTCTGCCATAAAGTTCAATAAAGAACTAGAGTTAGATTCTATTTATAAATAGAATATTATATAGAACTTCAGCAAATCTGATGTTACAATAAAATCTGCCCGCAAGAAAATACCAGAAGCAAAAAAGAGGAAATAAAATGACAAAACAACCGGAATGGCTTAATACTGCAGTTTTTTACGAAATTTATCCGCAGAGTTTTATGGATTCTAATGGAGATGGAATCGGCGATTTTAATGGAATTATTTCTAAGCTTGATTACATTAAAGAGCTTGGTTGTACTGCAATCTGGATGAATCCTTGTTTTGATTCTCCTTTTGGCGATGCCGGTTATGATGTTAGTGATTATAAAAAAGCGGCTCCACGTTACGGAACAAATGCTGATTTGGAAAAACTTTTTAAGGAAGCACATAAGCGCAACATGCATGTGCTTTTGGATTTAGTTCCAGGCCATACTTCCGTAGAACACAAATGGTTCAAAGAATCAATGAAAGCCCAGAAAAATGAATTTACTGACCGTTACATCTGGACTGATTCAATCTGGAAAGAACCAAGCGGTTATGGCTCTCTTCGCGGCATTTCTGACAGAGATGGTTCCTGCGTTGTAAACTTTTTTTCTCATCAGCCTGCATTAAATTATGGATTTTATAAACCAAGCGAAAGCTGGCAGCAAAGTTTTGATGATCCGGGGCCTCAGGCAACTCTTGAAGCAATGAAAGATGTTATGCGTTTCTGGCTGAACCTTGGTGCTGATGGTTTTAGAGTTGATATGGCAGGCTCGCTTGTTAAAAATGATGAAGATGGAAAAGGTACTATTCGTTTATGGAAAAATGTACGCGCATTTCTTGATAAGGAATTTCCATCTGCAGCAATGGTTAGTGAGTGGGGTGAACCCGATAAATCTTTGCAGGGTGGTTTTCACATGGATTTTCTGCTTCATTTTGGACCTTCTCACTACAATGATTTATTCCGCTGCCGGGAGCCGTATTTTTCCAGTCGTGGAAAAGGTGATGTAAAAGAGTTTGTAAAAAAATATCTGGAGAATTACGAAAAATCTGAACGAAAAGGTTTAATCTGTATTCCATCGGGAAATCACGATATGGACCGTCTTGCAAGAAGTTTAAATCCTCAAGAAATGAAAATTGCTTTTGCTTTTCTTTTGACTATGCCCGGCGCTCCTTTTATTTACTATGGTGATGAAATTGGAATGCGTTATGTTGAAGGGCTTGTTTCAAAAGAAGGAGGCTATGGCCGGACCGGTGCACGTTCTCCAATGCAATGGGATTCTTCTAAAAATGCAGGTTTTAGTTCTGCCGACAAAAAGAAGCTCTACATTCCTCAAGATCCGGCTCCGGATCGCCCTACTGTAAAACAGCAGATAGCAGATAAATCATCTTTGTGGCATGAAGTAAAGGCTTTAATCAAATTAAGAATGCAGACTCCGGCACTTCAAAATCTTGGTGAAATTGAGTTTATTGAAACTGGATATCCGCTTGTTTATAAACGAATTGCTGCTGATGGAAAAGCCTGTATGGTTATCATCAATCCTTCGCAAAAGAAATGTGAGGTAAAAATGAAAGAGGGCCAAGTTTTGCATATTACAGGAAAAGGCGCAGAATATAAGAATGGATGCTACAAAGTTGAAGGTGGAACTGCAGTGATAATAAATTTGGCGTAATACAAATGGAAACAAGAGGCAAAAATGATTAAAGGAATCCACCATATTTCAATGAAATGCGGAAGAGCAGAAGAGCTGTCTAAGGTCCGTGAGTTTTTTATGGAGAGATAAAATTATGGAATATTTAAATATTGATAACTACCTGGAAAAACTCATTTCGCGATGCAAAGAAGCTTTTGGAAATCGGCTTGTATATGTGGGCCTTCAGGGAAGTTACTTGCGTGGTGAAGCAACAGAAAACAGTGATATTGATGTGATGATCGTACTGGATGGATTTTCGGTTGAAGATATGAAAACTTATCGTGACATTCTGAAAGAAATCGGATGGTATGAAAAATCATGTGGTTTTATTTGTGGTAAAAACGATCTTGCAAACTGGAATCCGCTTGAAGCTTTGCAGCTTAGATATACGACAAAAGATTTACTTGGTAAACTTGAAAAGCTTCTTCCTCCGGCGACAAGGCAGGACGAAATCAATTATGTAAAAATCAGCCTTGGAAATTTTTATCACGAAATCTGTCATCGCTTTATTCATGGTGGCCAGGAAAAAAGCCGCGACAAGCTTCGTGTAAGTTGCAAGCAGTTGTACTTTATAATTCAAAATCTTCATTATCTTGAGACAGGAAATTTTATTTTGAAGAAGAGCGACCTGAAAGTTGCAGTGTCGGTACAAGATTGCGAAATGCTTTGCATCCCGGAACTGCCCGATGATTATGATTTTGAAAAAACTTATAATGCAGTAATTGCCTGGTGCCAGAAGGCTTTTACAAGAATAAAGTAGGGGATGTCAATAGCATCGGGCAAAGTGTTTTTAGGTTTTATAAATGAAATATCCAATATCTAAAGAATTAAAAAGCATCTCAATCTACAGCGGTTCGATGGTTGGTCGTTTATATCCTCTGGTGAACTTTGCTTATGGTTTTATTAAATGTAAATCGGATGAATTTGTTACGGTGAAAAAATATTCTACGCCTGGCTTTGACGGAGCAGAGCTTTCAACTTTGATAATAGAACCGCGTAAAAATGAAGGTCCCCTCCCCTGCATTATGTTTTTTCATGGTGGTGGATTTTTGATGAGGGCATCTGCAGCTCACTATGAAATTGCAAAATGGTATGCCCGCGAATTGAAATGTAAGGTTGTCATGCCCGATTACAGACTTCTTCCAAAATATCGCTATCCTCTTGCGATTGAAGACTGTTACAGCACTTATATGTGGGTTTTGCAAAATGCAGAATCAATGAAAATCAACAAAGAAAAAATTATCGTGGCAGGAGACAGTGCCGGAGGAAATATTGCTGCTGCGGTTACTCTTATGCTGCACGATAGAAATCAGACTCTTCCAAAAGGCGCAATGCTTATATATCCCGTTCTTGATAAAAGAATGATTACAGATTCTATGAAGCGATTTACCGACACTCCAATCTGGGATTCGAATTGCAATAAACTTTTCTGGGATATGTATTTGAAAGGACAGGAGCACAGCCAGGCAAAATATGCATCAATTTCAGAAATTGAAGATTTGGGATTTTTCCCGCCAACCTATATTGAAGCTGCAGAATACGATTGCCTCCACGACGAAGGAATTGAGTTTGCAGAAAAGTTAAAGACCCAGAATATCACAGTTGAAGTTCATGATATGAAAGGCACCTGTCACGGTTACGAAACAGCGATAAAAAGTTCGATAGTAGAAAAATGTATGGCGTGGAGAGTTGAATGGATAAGGAATGAAATAATAAAGAAGAATTAGATGAAACTAACTGACTGTTACCTTGAAGAAGATTTGTTCCCCAAAATTTTTGCTGATTATGAAGAGCGGCCTTATGGGATTTTGTTCTACAGCACAAATAATAAAGACTCTTTTGATTCTAATCATGCGGTAATCTATAAAGATAAAATCAGCAACCTTAAAGAGGTGCTTGCCGACATAACAAGTTTTTACAAATCAAAAGGCTGTCGCCCGATAATTTATCAGTCTATGCTTGATGATAACTGGTTTGATGAAATCAGTGGCGAACTGAAAGAGGCGGGATATAAGAGCTGGGGAGAAGATCAGGAATATATGCTTGCGTCCGGTGAAAATAAAATTATTCCGAATCCTGAGCTGACAGTTTTCAAAGTTGATAAATGGAGTGATGAAATTGAGAACGTTTTTCTGGAAGCCGAAGAACCCTGGGAAATAAAGGTTGCAAAAACAAGTTTAGAAAAACCCGGCTACTGGATATTTGCTGTCCGCTCAAAAGAAAAAGTGATAGGCCTGTTGTATGGTCACATTTCTGAACGAGCCTGCCGTGTAGACTATCTTCTAGTTTCCAAAAAGCACAGAAGAATGGGCGGCGGCCGTGCTTTGTTTTATGCCTATGTTGAATGGTGCAAACAAAACAATATAAAAAATATTTACATATGGCCCGACGGTGAAACCCCAAAAAGGATTTACGAAGAGGGCGGGTATAAAATTGTAGAAATCCGCAAAGCAGGCAGAGCAGTGTTTGAGGGGTGAAAATTAAATTGCGGAATGACAAACATTATCAAGAAGCAAAATCACCTCCGGGGTATAATCATCTTATAAAGTTTTGGAGGAGATGACTTTATGGATGATTTTAAACCGCTGTTTGAATATGTTGAAAAAAACATTGAAAAGAAAATTGAGTTAAAGGAACTCGCAGATTTTATGGGCTACAGTCCTTTTTACATCAGCAGAAAATTTGTGGATATTTACGGCATTCCAATTACTGGTTATGTGCGAATCAGGAAGCTGCAATATTCCATAAAGGATTTGCTGGATGGTATGAAAGTGATTGATGTTGCCATGAAATATTCCTTTGAATCTCATGAAGGTTTTTCAAGATCGTTCAAAAGTCTTTTTGGCTCTTCTCCAAAAAATATTAGAAACTATTTGCAGAAGTACGAAATTCCGGAGTTTGAACTTTTTGCAAATTGTGAAGCAAAATCTATGGAGAAACAAAAAATGAGTTTAAGCGATGACATGAACAAAATGATTTTCACGATTCTTGGTAATTCGTTTGAAGAAATGGGGGCGGGCTTCTGTTCAAAAATTGAGCTTAGTCTGATGCCGGATAATTGCCTTAGGATTTTTGATGATGGCCGCGGAATAAAGCTGGATGACGATGGAGTGATTCACGAAGAAATCCTGCAGAATCTTTTTTCAGGCAAACCGATTACAAAGGTTGAGTATGCCCAGATGGGAGACCTGCCCTTTGATGACCTTAAGCTTGTAAACTCACTTTGCGAAAAGCTTACAATAACTGTCTGGCGAAATGGGAAAATATACGAACAGGATTTCATCCGCGGAGTTCCACAGCATTCCGTCACAAGCAAACCTAATGATTCTAAAATCCCGCACGGAACCCAGATTATCCTTAAACCCGACACATCGATTTTTGAATCCACCCAATTTAGTAAAGAAAAACTTCAAACCTGGGTTAGCGAAAATTATTGTGACCTGAAAGGGAATGTGGTTCTAGAGTATAAAAAAGATTATGCATAATATAGAATTAAAACAGTTATCGCTGGATATGGGAAAAACTGAATATGATATGCTGCAGGGAATTTCTGCTGTGGAAAACGGTTTTACCAATCCGGCATATGACCTGTCCTATGACGAGTATAAAGAGTGGCTGCGGATAACAGACAACAATTCAAGAGGCATTGATTTGCCGGAAGGTTGGATTCCGTATACCACATATGTTTTATATGTTGACGGTATTCCTGTCGGTTACGGCAGAGTCAGGCATTCATCATCCGAGTATCTGGAAACGGTTGTCGGCGCAGGGAATCTGGGGTACGGCATCGCTAAGGAATATAGAGGAAAAGGATACGGAAACATTTTATTCAAAGAGTTATTGAAAAAATGCAAAGAAATCGGATATAAAGAAATTAAGTTGTTCCCGATGAAAAGCAACGAGCCTACAGTAAAAATCATGCTGAAAAACGGCGGCCAGATTATTGGAGATTTCAAGGATCAGAAACATATCATCCGCATACCAATTGAGTAAAATCTTATGAATATAAAAACATCACGTCTTACAATCAAAACTTTCTCTCCAAACATGGCCCAGAGTGTCTATGAAAACTCCCAGGACGATGACACCAGACGTTTTGTCCCAGATGAAGTTTATGATTCTGTTGAAGAAGCCCACGAGGCAATTGAGTTTTTGATGTCACGATATGACAGCGCAGACGGCCCTTTTGTCTATCCAATAATCACAAATGACGGTGGCAAAAAAATCGGTTATGTTCAGCTTTGCAAACTCGACGATGGAGCTTGGGAAATCGGCTATCACATCGCAAAAAGCTTTACCGGCAAGGGCTACGCCACAGAAGCTGTAAAAGCCTTTCTTCCTGTCATGGCTAAAAAACTCAATATCAAAGAAGTTTACGGAATCAGCCTTGCAGAAAATACCGCCTCTGTGCGAGTCTTTGAAAAATGCGGATTTACCAAAATCTATCAAGGCCCTGGAAATTATCAAGGGAAAGAAGTGCAAATCATAAAAGTCAGCTGGAAAAAATAAATTTGACAGTACGTACTAAAAAAGTTATTATATACGTACAAGGGTACTGCCATGGATGCAAAACTTACCTTAAAATTAAAAGACGACTCTATCTCGCGGGCAAAGAAGTATGTTTCTTCTATAGGAACTTCCCTTTCGGCTATTGTTGAAGATTTTTTTGACGGGCTTACACTCCAGCAGCAGGAGGGGGAGTTCAAATACAGTCCTCTTGTAAACGAACTTTCGGGGATTATTCAGCTGGACGAAAATTACGATTATAAAGCTGATTATGCTTCATACCTGGACCAAAAATATGAATAAGATTTTTGTAGATACAGACGTAATTCTTGACCTGCTTGCAAGGCGCCTGCCGCACTTCCACTTTTCTGCAGTGCTTTTCACTTTTGCCGAAATGAAAAAAATTGAGCTTTATACAAGTCCGCTGATTTTTGCAAATACCTTTTACATTCTCCGAAAACAGTTGGGAAATGAAGAAGCAAAAAAAACACTGCGAAAGTTACGGGTCCTTGTTCATATAATAGATTCATCAGAAGCAGTTGTTGACAAAGCCCTCAATTCAGACTTTGCAGATTTTGAAGATGCCATTCAATATTATACCTCACAGGAAAATGGCATCAATATCCTTTTGACCCGCAACCTTCGTGATTACAAAAATGCATCACTAATAGTACAAACGCCGGAAACTTTTCTTGTTTCTAACGGGTTGATTTAATGAAAATCCTCATAACGGCCAAAGATCTCTAGGGGTTCTTCAAGAGTTTTCCATACACAAATACAGCCTGCCTTTGCTTCAGCTTCTGTCAGGTACAGCTTACCGGTCTCTTCAACAAGCTCGCGCTCACAGCATTCTTCCAGCGTTTCGCCGTTTTCAACTCCGTCGCCTGGAATGATGTATTTATTATTCTTGCTTTCATATCCCAAAAGAACTTTGCCGTCTTTTACAAGAATACCGCGGCAGGCATGACGGAAAAGTTCTTCTTTTTTAAACTAAATATTTTGTATAGGGAGAAAAAATCCCGTTCAGTTTCTCTGTCATAATTTCAGGACTATAAGGCATAGAATTATTAATCCACCATTCAACGACTCCTGTAAAGCCATTGATTATAAACTCCGATGCAATTTCCTGTGACAGGATGATTTCCTCTGGCATCTTGTTGATTGCTTTTTTCAGTTGTCCTTCTATTGCATTATGAAATTTCTTGTGAAAAATACTAAGCCCATCGGCATAAAGCAGGGTGCGGTAAATGTCATAATTTTCTTTCAGGTATTTGAAAATCTGCAAAAAGCCATTTGGATTAAGTTTGATTTCTGTATCATTACTGCAGCTGATTAAGAGTTTGCCAACATAAAAATCCATACACTTTTCATATAAATCATATTTGTCGGAAAAATGAAAATAGAAGGTGCCGCGGTTAATGTCTGCCCTTTCTGAAATATCACTGATAGAAAGCTTGTTGAAACCTTTTTCTTTTAATAAGTCTATGAAAACTGAATAAATTGCTTCCTGAGTTTTCTTGATTCGTCTGTCCATTTTTCTGGCCTCCGTAAGGCTGGAGATTTTTAGAATTGCTAAAATCTAGATTTTCAACAAAAAACAAGAAATGTTGAATTTTCAACAGCTGCTGCTTTTTGATGATTGTAGATTCACACAATCGTATTTATATTTTATTCAACAAGTGTTGAAAAATCAACATTAGTTTAATCACATTGCAAATGACGAGGAGGTCAGGATGAATATTTTAGTTTTTGGAAGAGGAGCAATTGGAACTCAGTATGGATGGGCTTTAGAAAATGCGGGCCACAAGGTTGATTTTTTTGTACGCAAGGGACGGATTAAAGATTACGGTAATACAGTCTCACTTGATATTTATGATACCCGTTCAAAAAAGCAGATAAAAGAAAACTGGCAGATAAACCTGAAAGAAGAAATTGAAGAAGATAAAACTTACGATTTGATTCTTTTAAGTGTGAATCCGGAGCAGGTAGAAGGTGCACTTTTGCAGGTAAAAAGATTTGCAAAAAATGCCACAGTATTTTTTTTCTGTAATTATGGTCTTGAGGTAAAGGCTGCGGTAAAAGATTTTCCTGCGGATCAGATTGTTTTTGGTTTTCCTGGAGCAGGCGGTGGTTATGAAGGTAATGCTTTGGGTGGAATTATGTATAACTTTTTTCAGCTGGGGCAGGCGGGCGCAAAACTTTCTGAGCGTGAATCCTTTGTTAAAAAAATATTTTCTGATGCCGGATTTAAAGTCAAAATTCAGGAAAACATTGAAGAGTGGCTTTTGAATCATTATGTGGCAAATGCAGCAATGGAAGCAGAAGTTTTAAAGGCTGGTTCATTTAAAGCTGTGGCATCGTCAAAAAAGCTCCTTGGCCAGATGGTTTTAAATATTCGTGAGATGACGCCTTACGTAAAGGCAAAAGGTTTCCATCCAGATGCTTTGATAAAAGCCCTGAACATTTTACCAGCAGACTTTGTTGGAAGTCTCATGAAGAATCTTGTATACAAGGAATCTGGACCGGCCTATAAAGCACTGGCTTTTAATCACTATAAGGTTGGCTATTCTGTTATGCAGATTATAAACGATGCTCATCTGCTAGGAATAGAAACACCAAGACTGGAAGCAGCATATAATGCAGAAAAATAAAATTTGACATTTATAATAATATGCAATATATTGCATATATGCAGATAACAAATGAGCAGATTCTTAATATTATGCCGCCTCAGTTTGGATTGTTCGGGCTCCTCTTTGCCTTTATGAACAGACTGCAGGCAGCAGGAGATTCTTTTTATGAAGAGATTACTTGTAAGCAGTGGTTTCTTCTGGCTTGTATGAATCTATATTCAAAAGAGGCTCCTACCGCAAATGAGCTCGCCGAAACAATGGGCTGTTCCAGACAGAACGTAAAAGAGATTCTCAACGCTCTTGTAAAAAAAGAAATCCTTGTTCTGAAGCAGGATGATAATGATAAACGCAAGCAGCGGATTTATTTTACTTCAAAGCAAAAAAAGCTTGCAAAAAAATATCAGAATAAAGAGATGGATTTTTTAAAGCTTTTATATGAGGGCATTTCTGATGATGAAATCAAAAATGTATTTCAAATAATTTCCAGAATGGAAAAAAATCTAACAGGAGCGACTGGCGGGGTGACCGGTGTCGCAGGCATTCAAGCTTAGGAGGATCAAAATGAAAACAATCGTAATTTACACAAGTCAGACAGGTTTTACAAAAAGGTACGCAGAGTGGATCAGCGAGGTGAGTGGGGCAGAATGCCTGGAATTCAAACAGGCTAAAAAAATCAAACTTTCTGATTATGATGCAATCATTTTTGGCGGCTGGTTCATGGCGGGTGGAATCAAAAATCTTGCCTGGTTCAAAAATCAGATTCCGGAACTTTCTGCTACGGGCAAAAAAATCATTGTTTATGGAGTTGGGGGAAGCCCTGCAGAAAGTCCAGATATCCCTGGTGCAATACGCAGAAATTTTACCGACGAAGAATGGAATTCCTTAAAAGCATTTTATTGTCCTGGTGGCTTCAATTACGAGAAAATGAGCGGTTTTTCTAAGTTCATGATGAAAATGTTTACAACAATGTTAGCAAACAAAAAAGACGCAAGCGAAGCTGAAAAGAACATGGTCCAGATGATTTCTCATTCCTACGACATTTCTGACAAAAAGTACATCGAACCAATTCTTGCGGAGTTGAAGTAATGAAAAAGATGCGTCAGCGGAGCAACAGTTTCCAGCGGAATAATAAAGAATGCTGTGAATAAGGCTTTGCGATAATTTCAATCTGGCTTATCGAAAATTTTAAAAATATAGATTTACTGAACAAATTTTAATTTCTGTTCATTTTCTTACAAAGTAGATTTTTTGTTCTTAAAAATCCTGATTTCCCGCAATATAGTGATAACGAACAATGTGTTCGATATCAGACACCTTGTTCTTATATTGCGAGAGGTTGAACAATGTCAAATATTTTAGAATGGTACGAAAAGCAGAGCGACAGGCTCAGGCTTATTTTTGTAATAATTTCGGGAGTGGCCCTTGCTACATCTTTAACTTTCAGCTGGACCGAAAATGCAGACAAGATTGCAGGCTTTGATCCGGCCTGGATTGCAATTGTTTTATGCGGCCTTCCGATTGTTCTTGGGGCAATTGTTGGCCTTGTAAAAGACCACGACATTACTGCGGATGTACTCGTTGCCCTGGCCTTAATTGGTTCTCTGATTCTTAAGGAATTTTTTGCGGCTGGCGAGGTTGCCTTTATCATGCAGATTGGTTCCATTCTGGAAGATTTTACTTCGGACCGTGCAAAAAAGGGAATCTCAAAGCTTATTAAGCTCAGTCCTAAAAAAGCAAATCTCTTTGTGGATGGACAGATAAAAATCATTGAAGCTGATCAGGTAAAGCTTGGAGACATTCTGCAGGTGAGGGCAGGGGAGTCTATTCCTGTTGATGGCAAAATAATCGAAGGTAGCACAAGCATTGACCAGAGTGCAATGACGGGTGAATCTATTCCTGTTGAGAAAAATCCGGGCGACCTTGTGATGAGCGGAACTATAAATCAAAACGGAAGTATTTTGATTGAAGCTGTAAAAACTGCCGGCGACTCTTCTCTTCAGCGAATGATTAAGCTTGCAGAAGCTGCAGATGCACAGAAGGCAAAAATCGTTCGCAAGGCAAACGTATGGGCGGCCTGGCTTGTTGTAATTTCTCTTACTACGGCAATTGTGGCTGGCACTATAATCGGAAATACTCATAATGATTTCTGGCTGGGCTTTACCCGCGCTGTAACAGTGCTTGTTGTTTTCTGCCCCTGCGCCTTTGTGCTTGCAACTCCAACTGCAATTTCGGCAGGAATTGGAAATGCTTCTAAGCATGGACTTTTGATTCAGTCGGGTGAAGCACTGGAAAGAATTGCTTCTTCTAACATTGCGGTTTTTGATAAAACAGGAACCCTTACAAAAGGAAAGCCGGCTGTTGTTAAAGTTCAAACTCTGTCTGATATCAGCGAGGACGAGTTGATCAAAATTGCTGCATCGGGTGAGGCGCTTTCAAACCATCCGCTTGCAAAGGCGATTATGGATTATAACAAAAGCGGCCTTTATGAAATTAAAAACCACAAAACTCTTGCAGGCAGCGGAATTGAATTTGAAATCGACGGGAAAAAATATATGGTGGGAAAAGTACAGAGGGATTTTAAGGATGCCGGAAAAACTTCAGATGCTCCTTCCACAAACGACGCTTCCTTCTCCAACATCTCTCCCGACCTCGAGGCATCTTCCCTTGTCGGCCTTTACTGCGAGTCAAAACTTCTTGGCATAATCTTCATTCAGGATGCCCTCAAAGAAAATGCCCGCAAAATGGTAGCGCAGCTTAAAGCTCTGAACATCCGCACCGTCATGCTCACCGGCGACAACGAAAACTCTGCCCGCTATGTTGCAGTTCAAACTGGTCTTGATGATTTTAAGGCAAGCTGTTCCCCGGAAGATAAAATGAATTACATCAAAAATCAGGAGGCTCAGGGAAATAAGGTTGCAATATTTGGTGACGGGGTAAACGATTCTCTTGCCCTGCGTTCAGCCTTTGCAGGCATTGCCATGGGCGGAATCGGCAGCGACGTTGCAATCGAAAGCGCCGACGCAGTAATTGTTCACGACAACATTGATGGAGTTCCTTATCTCTTCAAGATTTCCAGAAAAACTCAGGGACGAATCACCTTCAATCTTTGCCTGTCTATGATAATCAATTTTGTAGCAGTTGCTCTTGCAATCTCTGGCATTTTGAATGCAGTCTGGGGCGCCCTTTTCCACAACTGCGGTTCTGTACTTGTAGTTATCAGCGCCTTCCTGCTGCTCTTTTATAAGGGTAGAGATTAAGACTATTTCATACACTTTGTAAGATACTGAACAGTTAGTTTGATAAAACTATAATGTCGTGTTATGATGATTCTGGAGTAATAATAAAATGGACAGACGCCAGCAGAAAACAAAAATCGCAATTCATCAGGCAATGACTACGCTTTTGAAAAAGAAAAAATTCGAAGACCTTACAGTTCAGGATATTATTGACGAAGCGAACATTGGCCGCAGTACTTTTTATTCTCACTTTGAAACAAAAGAAGAATTGCTGGAAGAAATCTGTCGTGAAATGTTTGCCCATGTTTTTTCAAAAGATCTGGCTCCGGAAAAAAGCCACGATTTTTCAAAAGGGCGCAGGGGCTTTGCAAATCGCCTCACACATATTTTGTATCACCTGCAGGATCACAAGGAAAATATCAAGGCAATCATGTACGGCGAAACAGAAAAGCTTTTTACTTCATATTTTCGCGATTACCTTGAACAGACTTTTTGCGATGATTTAGTGGCTCATTCCGAAGTGCCAAAAGCTTTTGCTATACAGTTTTTTACCGGGAGCTTTTGCGAAACAATCAAATGGTGGATTAATTCCGACATGCAAATGCCCCCGGAAGAAGTTGTAGAAAATTATCAGAAGATGATTAAGTTCCGCTAGTTATGGGACATACAGAAGAAATGAAGTTTATTGCTGCATGTATTTGATAGTTTTGATGATAAGTCTTTGATTCTGGAACTTCTGGAAGGTATGTATGCTGAACTTCCGGAAAAGAAACCCAAGAAAGCCTAAATCTCTTTTTATTGCAAAAGCCCTTTCACCGTATCCCCGTGGCGCTTTTCATCATTCTTAACGCTTTCAACTTCGGGGAACTTTTCGGCTACTGGTGCATAAGTTTTTACGGCAGCATATTCGCCCTGTGCGATTGCGGAATATAAAATCCATCTTGGGAAAATGCGGTAGAGTAGAGGAAGGAGGATTTCTTTTGTGTGCTTTGGAGTAAGTTCTGTTTGAGTCAGCTTATGAAAAACTGATGCGTGGTGGCCTTCTTCCTTTGCAAGTTGACGGAAAGTGTCCTTGTCCTTCTGGTGTTTTGCAACTTCGGCCAGAGCGTTGTACATGAGAACGGCATCCAGTTCTCCCTGCTGGGCTTTGAGCAGGACATTCATATCTTTTTTGCTGATTTCCATAAAATTTCCCTTGCGGGCATTTTAGCACTAATCTGAGATTTATTCAGTGCTTTGAGGGGACTTTTCTGTTATAATTGAATTGAGGTTTCAGAATGAAAGACGGCAAGCTTCCAAATCCAATGACAATTCATCCTATAGCTGGTTATGACAAAGAGATTTATGTAAAACCCACTCTTAAGAATCCAAACATTATCGTTGGTGATTTTACTTATATTGCAGATTCCGATTTTGAAAGTCATGTGACTCATCTTTATGAATGGAACGGTGACAAGCTGATTATCGGGAAGTTTTGTCAGATTGCAGCGGGTGTGGAATTCGTTATGAATGGAGCGAATCATCAGATGAATGCAGTTTCAACTTTTCCTTTCTACACGCTGGAGGGCTGGGACATGGATGCCCCGTTGAAAAAAGATTTGCCGCTCAAGGGAGATACTGTCATCGGTAACGATGTTTGGATTGGGCAGAATGCCGTAATCATGCCGGGCGTTCATATTGGCGACGGTGCCATAATCGGAGCGAATGCCGTAGTTGCAAGTAACATTGCGCCATACACAATCAATGTCGGAAATCCTTGCCGCACAATAAAAAAACGTTTTGATGACAAAATGATTGAACTTCTTGAAAAGTTCTGCTGGTGGGATAAGTCAATTGAGGAAATCAATAAGCTGATTCCAATTCTGACAAGTAGTGATTTGGAAATGGTGAGACGAGAGCTGAAGAAAAGGAAGTAGGATATTAAAATGGCCAGATACATAGCTTTACTTCGCGGAATAAATATCAGTGGGAAAAATAAAATCTCCATGCCTGAACTGAAAACTGCCCTTGGCGAAAAAGGTTTTGCAGATGTAAAAACATATCTGAACAGCGGGAATGTGATTTTTTCTGATGATGAGACAGATGTAGTAAAACTTGCAGAAAGAATTCGTACAATCATCTTAGAAACTTTTCATCTTGAGATTCCAGTTTTTGTGATACCTCAGGATGAATTGAAATGTCTTCTTTCAAAAGCACCATCCTGGTGGGGAAGTGACAGCAAAGATATTTATGACAATCTGATTTTTGCCATTGCTCCAAACAGTATTGAAACAGTGGCCGATAAAATCGGGGAGCCGTCTGCAGAACTAGAAAAAGTCCAAATTTGCGGAAATGCGGCATTCTGGTCATTTGATCGCAAACTATATGCAAAAGCCAACTGGTGGAAAAAGACTGCGACTCCTGGCATCGGGGAAATGATTACAATCCGTACGGCAAACACTCTTCGAAAGGTTGCGGAGTTGTAAAATCTGGCTTTTTCTTCTATTCTTCCCAGCCTTTACAGACATCACACCAGCCGGTGGCGCCTGATACTTCTTCCAGTTCGGATGGAGTGAGTTTTACCGAAGTAAATGAGTTTCCGCCTGCTGGATGAACGTATTCAAATCTCTTCATTGAAACATCGAGCCATATGGGGATTTCTTTTGGAACATTAAAAGGGCAGACTCCGCCGGGAGCAAAGCCGGTAATTGCTTCAACCTGGTCTCGCTGAATCATGCTTGGTTTTGTATGAAAGAGAGCTTTGAACTTTGACGAGTTTACTCGGCCATCACCTGCCATTACCACGATAACAGGTTTTTCATCCACAATAAATGAAAGCGTCTTTGCAATCTCCGCCTCAGAACAGCCAATCTGCTGTGCTGCGTGTTCTACGGTGTCGATTGTTTCTTTATGCTCGTGGATTCTGTCTGCAAATCCTTTCTTGTTCAGAAAGTCAAAAACTTTTTCATTTATCATTTTGTGCGGTCCTTTTTACGGTCTGAATGTACGTAATGCTTTGATTGTGCGGTCAATTAAGTCTTCAAGAGTCCAGCCGAGTAATTCAGCTCCGCGTTCAATTACTTCGCGGGAACAGCCTGCGGCAAAATTGGCTGACTTATACTTTTTCTTTACTGATTTTACTTCAAGGTCCTGAACACTTTTTGAAGGACGCATAATAACAACAGCACCAATCAAGCCTGTCAGTTCATCTACAGCGTAAAGCACTTTTTCCATTTCGTGCTCTGGTTTAATATCTACTGTGATGCTCCAGCCATGACTGGCAGTCGCATGAATCAGTTCTTTGGAAAGACCGGCATCCTTCATCAGCTCCTGCTCTTTGATACAGTGCTGTTCAGGCCATTGTTCAAAATCAAGATCATGAAGGAGACCAACAATACCCCAGAAATCTTCATCTTCGCCATAGCCGAGCTCACGTGCAAAATAACGCATTACGCCTTCGACAATCTGTCCGTGTTCAAGATGAAATGCATCTGAATTATATTTTTTGAGAAGCTCCCAGGCTTCGTCTCGTGTAATACCTGCTGAAAGTGCCATATAAGCCTCCAATTTTTTTATTTACCTATTAGTATAGTAGGGATATAATAGCAAGGAGGAGCGGTATAGTCAATGAAAAGCATTTTGATAAAAGATACTACAAAAGAAGAACGAGAAAAAATCATTGCCGATGCTCTTGGCTGCGGAAGCGATTGCTCCATGTGTTGTGCCTGTGGCGGCATGGAAATTGACTATCAGCAGTACATAGACGGTAAGAAAGAAATTGCCCAGCTGAATGCAGAATACCGAGCAAATACGATGATTGGGCACTAGATTATAGCTTTCCCATCAAATCCTTAATTGTTGTTTTTTTCAATTCTTCTTCCAAAGCCTTTTGGGCATTATCTAATGGATGGTCTAGAACTGCATGGATTTTGCTGCCAACGGGACATTTTGGATTAGGATTTACATGAAAATTAAAAACAGAACGCTCGCTCTCCTTTTCTTCGCTCACTGCCTTGTAGACATCCAAAAGGGTAATTTCTTCGGCTTTCTTTGAAAGGGTAGAGCCTCCGACCCCGGCTTTTGTTTCTACCATTCCAGCTGCCTGGAGTTTTCCCAAAATCTTTCTGATAATTACCGGGTTCATGCCAGTGCTTCCCGCAATGAAGTCGGAAGTGACTTTGTAGTCTTTTTCAAAATAAGCGATGCAGAGAATAGTGTGAATGGCAACGGTAAGGTTTGTGTTTAGTTTCATAATCCTGTCCTTGTTTCAGTATATCAGATTTGTTGTAAAAAATAAATAACATCACTTGACATTTATAAATTACAACGCTATATTATTCATAGTTGTAAACGATAAATTACAACTAAATAAAGATCTTTTAATCAGCCTGATCACCTGCTTTTAAGATAAAAACTTAACGAGGTAATTTTATGGAAAAGACACAGTTCACATCGGTTCAGCTTTCAAAGGGCGTAATGGAAATCTATGATTTTGGTTCAATCAAGCTTCATGCATTCAAGACTAATGACTTGATTTCTGACGAATGTTTTCTGGTGGAAAAAGCTGGCAGCTGCTTCATGATTGAGTCACCATGCTTTTTTGACAACATCAAGGAGCTGGAAAAATACATTTCCGACACAGGCTTGAAATATGAAGGTGCTGTAATCGCCTATCACGGAGCGGGCGCTTCTTTTATGAAGGGAAGCAAGGTCTACTCGACAAAAAATGCCGATGATTACAATCACAACGGTGGCGGGGCAGGGCTTGTTTCAAACTTCGCGGGAGCATTTGGGGAAGCTTTCGATAAATCAATCTATACGACTACGGATTTTATTGAAGGTGACAGCCTGACCCTTTGCGGTGTGGAAATGAAAATCACCCGCACTCAGGAAGCCTTCGACATCTTCATTCCTGAAATCAATGTGGTTTATACTCACATGCTGGGACACGATGTTCATTCAATTGTTGCAGGAAAAGCTCATGCCGACGCTCTCATTTCCGTACTGGAATCTTATATTCAGAAAAAAATCGGCCTCGTTTTGACAAGTCATTATGTTGTGGAAAATCTGGATGATGTTAAAATGAAGATAGAATACCTTAAAGGGCTTAAAAACATCGCAATCAAAAATGTTGATGCTGCTGGCTTTAAGGCGGCAGTGCAGTCAGCATATCCAAAATATTCAGGTCTGAACTATCTTGATATGTCGGCTGGAATGTTTTTCCCCGTAAAATAGTTTAAAAGGAGCCACGAATGACAGTTACAGAAATTGCAGAATATCTTGATAAAGTAGGCTTACAGTATCTGGCAACAATCGGTTTGGATGGGAAGCCAAAGGTGAGGCCTGTTCAGTACATGGTAGTCCATGATGAAAAGCTGTGGTTCTGCACAAACAGCCAGAAGGATATGTTCAAGGAGCTTTCTGTGAATCCTTATATTGACCTTTGTGGCTCCCGTCTTATGGAGAATGAAATTGATACAGCCTGGATTCGCATGAGTGCAAGGGTTGTCTTTGAAGAAAATCTTACGGTTAAAAAAATGATTATGGAAAAATCTTCCATAGTTCGCCAGCTGTACAAAAATGATGCAAATCATCCTCTGTTCAAGGTTTTCTATCTTTCTGAGATTTCCGGCAGTCTGAACAATCTTGGTCATGTTAAGGGACTTGAAGAGAATAAAGCTTTTTCTAAGCCTGTTGTTTTTAATCTATAGAGGTGGAGAATGGAAAACATCAAATCAATCTTACAAAATGCAGACTCAATTCTCATCGGTGCTGGAGCGGGACTTTCTACTTCTGCAGGCTTTACCTACAGCGGGCCTCGCTTCCAAAAATATTTTGCTGATTTTGAAAAGAAGTACGGCTTTCATGATATGTATTCCGGTGGCTTTTATCCTTACAAAACTCTTGAAGAAAACTGGGCTTACTGGAGCCGTTACATTATGATTAACCGCTACATGAACGCTCCGATTCCTGTCTATGAAGAACTCTTTGAACTTGTGAAGAATAAAAATTATTTTGTTCTTACGACTAATGTTGACCACTGCTTTCAAAAAGCGGTTTTTGATAAGTCACGACTGTTTTATACTCAGGGGGATTACGGTCTCTGGCAGTGCTCGGAGCCTTGTCACAAGAAAACTTACGATAATCAGCTTTTTGTTGAAAAAATGGTCAGGGAGCAGGGCTTTGTAATTCAGGATGATGGTGGTCTGGAACTTCCTGAAAATGGTTTTAAAGGAATAAAAATGACTGTCCCTTCTGAACTGGTTCCCCGCTGTCCTGTGTGCGGAAAGCCTATGAGCATGAACCTTCGCGCTGACGACACTTTTGTAGAAGATGAAGGCTGGAATAAGGCAGCAGGCCGTTATGAAGATTTTCTGAATGAAAATAAAGACGGAAAGATTGTTTATCTGGAGCTTGGTGTTGGTGGTAATACTCCGGGCATTATCAAATATCCTTTCTGGAAGATGACCTATGCAAATACAAAAGCTGTTTATGTCTGCATAAACAAGGGTGAGGCAGAGGTTCCCGGCGAGATTGAAAAACAGAGTATTTGCGTAAATAATGATATCTACGAGGTTTTAAAAAGCTTATGACACAGGAAGAACGCAGATTATATTTGATAACAGAACTCCTCAAAGAAGATAAGGGTAGTGCAGGCTTTAAGCTTGGCCTTGTGCCCGGAAATGAAGGCGGCTTTGTGATTCCTGATGATGAAAAAAGTCAGCGCGATATACTCCGGGCTTTGATGAATATTCGTGGTCCATATTCCATTAGCGAAGACTTTTTGAGAATACAGGATGAGTACCTGCAGCAGGTTAATAAAGAGCGGGGGATTACGGATATTGCGGATTTAAAGCCTGTCCATGAAGCAGGTGGTTTCGATAAACTCAACCACCGCGGGCAGCTTTATCTCTGGCAAGGCGACATCACCACTCTAAAAGTTGATGCAATTGTTAATGCCGCAAACTCTGCCCTGCTTGGCTGCTTTGCGCCCCTTCATATCTGCATCGATAACTGTATCCACACCTTTGCGGGCATTCAACTCAGACTTGCCTGTAACGAGCTGATGCAGAAGCAGGGGCATGAAGAAGGAACCGGACTTTGCAAAATCACTCCGGCCTTTAATCTTCCAAGCCGATATGTGCTTCACACTGTCGGTCCCATTATTTACACAAGCGTAGGGTCCCGCGAAAAGCTTCTTCTTGAAAACTGCTACAAAAACTGCCTTGAAACTGCGTCACAAAATCAGCTTGAATCGGTTGCTTTCTGCTGCATTTCTACCGGAGTTTTCAGATTCCCTCAAGACCTTGCCGCCCAGATTGCAGTTGAGACGGTTGAAATGTGGCTTGCTGAAAATCCAGATTCCAGCGTGAAGAAGGTCGTCTTCAATGTCTTTGGAAATAAGGATCTGGAGATTTATCAGGGGCTTTTACTTTAGGGCGGGACGTCGATTACAATTCATGATAATAAGGACAGATGTTTTCAAAATGTCCGTCCTTCATTCTAAATCCTTTTAGAATTGTGCCCAGCTAATTCAGCAAGCCAATCCTGAACAGCTTTTTTAGCAGCACTTCTGTTAGTCTGTGCTACCTTTCCCTGGACGGCAAGGCCTTTTTCTACTGTGGCTCCTTTGCAGGTTGAACGGATGCGGCTTTCTGTTCCGCTAAGTCCGCTTCCTTCGTGGGTGCAGAACGGGATGATTGTTTTTCCGCTCCAGTTGTGGGCTTCGAGAAATGTGTAAACCGACATTGGCATGTCTCCCCACCAGTTTGGATAGCCGAGGTAGATTGTGTCGTATGCGATGATGTCGATATCAGCTTTGAGGGATGGGCGGGCTTTTTTGTTCTGTTCGTCTTTTGCAATCTGAGTCAGACGGCTGTAGCTGTCGGTTGGATAAGGTTTTTGAGTTTCAAGTTCAAAAAGCTCTGAGCCTGTTTCTTCTGCAATGAACTTTGCGATGATTGAAGTGTTTCCTTCTTTTATAATTCCAACGTTATACTGATCGCCTGCAAGCGAAAAATAAACTACCAGTGATTTTCCCATTTTAGTCTCCTTTGAGTTTGAAGTTTTGTTTTGTGCGAATAGCGAACCTGCAAGGCAAGCTGCTGCCATCAGGATTGTAAAAACTGATTTTAGTTTCATCAGTACTTCCTCCTTCTTACATCTTAATTATAAGCGATACATGTCTTTTTATTAAGAACAGGTTATGGTATAATGTCGTTTAAACGACAGATGTTGCAAATGTGCCTATTAAAGAGGCTTTTCTGGAGGTAAAAATGGCTGAAGAAAAACTCGACCCGCGCATTATCCGCACAAAGGAAGCAATTCAGACGGTTTTTAAGCAGATGGTTTGCGAGCTGCCTTATGAAAAAATTACTGTAAAGGCAATCACCCAGGCGGCCAGAATTAACCGCAATACTTTTTATCTTCATTATAATTGTGTGGATGATGTGCTTGCAGAGATTCAGGCTAAGCATTCCAGCGAATACAGCGCGATTGTTTCGGGAATTGATCAGCTCAAGGAAACCGGAAAACTTGTGCGGGCCTTTTTTGAATACATGGAAGCCCAGGATGATTTTTTTAAGCGTGTTACCTGCGACAGCCGTTTTGACTATATCCGCGAAAGAATGCAGAACCGGGTAACAAAACAGGCTGCGGAATCTCGTCCGCTTAAAGGTCTGGACCAGAGCGTGCGCAACATTCTTTTGACTTTTAATAACTGCGTAGTTCTGCTTTACCGCCAGTGGGTAGCCGATGGACGTAAGATTCCTATGGAAGAAATGATTGAGCTTGCGACGACACTTCTGGAAAAAGGGATGAAGGGATACGCTAAATAAGGAAAGGGCATTATGAGTTTTACAAATTTTTCAGGTGTTTTTGGTGTATACGAAGGAACTAAGCTTATCGAAAGCGATGCTTATGGTTTTGCAAATAAAAACTTCCGCATACAGAATAGCACAGATTTTTGCTACGGCACGGCTTCTGGCACAAAAGGCTTTACGGCTGTTTCAATTCTGACTCTTGCCGCAGAAAATAAGCTCAATCTTGATGACAGCGTGAAAAAACTTTTGACCGCAAAGACTGAAAAATACGGTTCGCTCGATTGGCTTTCTGAAAAAGTGACGGTGCGCAGTCTATTGAATCACACTTCAGGTGTGCCGGATTATTTTGACGAAGATTTTGTAGATGATTTTGAAGAAGCCCTGTGTGGAAATGCAAACTATCACTATGAAAAAGCGGAGGCCTTTTTTCCGCTGATTGAAAATATGTGGAAAAAACAACAGGCTCCTTATTCTTCTGCCGGTGCCTTCAAGTATTCCAATGGCGGCTTTGTGATTCTTGCGGCTGTTGTTGAGGCTGTCTCTGGCATGAGTTTTCCGTCATTTGCAAAGCAGCATATTTTTACAAAATTTGGCATGAAAAGTACGGGCTTTTTTAGGCTTGATGAGACATCCCCTGACGGAATTGTATGCGCAACCGGCTATCAGCAAAACGGCCGCAGTAACATTTACGGAATTCCCGTAACTGGTGGCGGAGACGGTGGCGCGTTTACTACAATTGCAGACATGGCACAATTCTGGCATAATCTTGATCCTGAACTGAATCTGGAAAGCACCCTTTCTCCTTTTATTGAAGATGCCTGGTCCCCTTGTATTGAAGGTGATGACGGACTATATGGGCTTGGCTTCTGGCTGCGCAAAGAAAATCCGCACATCGTTTTTCTTGAGGGCTTTGATCCTGGCGTGCAGTTTTTCAGCTTTTACAACCGAGATACAAAGCGCTCGCTTACAATCTGCCTTAACGATGAACAGAAAAAGTGCAGCGAAGTCTTTGAAAAGTATTTTGGGCTGGTTCAGGAATAAATAGTAACCCTTCCAGTACGCTGCTGCTTGCCCATGGCATTAAAGCAAACCAGGTTGAAGAAGGATTTCCGTCTTTATATTTTTCGACAACGAGGCCCTGGCTGTAACAGAAGCGTTCCGACATCCAGCCTTTTTTGCCGTAATCAAATTCTCCGTCAAAATGATTATATGTCTGGCAGCCCCATAAAATTGTATCCTGCATGCGATTCTTGATATATTCAATTGTGCGGGAATCTTTTTTTGCATGCTCAATAAAGTAAGCCATCTCACTAACAATTGATGAAGACATAGGATGAATATGAGGATTACACACTGAAGTAATGCTGCCACCACAGGAACTCCACTTGAGTTTGCTCAGAGGTGGAACTTCGATACGCCCATTATAGCAGAACTTGTAAGAGAACTCCTGGTACAAGGCTGTTTCCATATAATCAAGATAAAGTTGATTTTTTGTAAGCTGATGTAAAAGTTTTGCTGCCCTTATAAAAGCAAGTACACCTTCGTTATCCGGAGCCTTGTCTGTATCAAGTGGGCTTCCATAGCATTCAAGCTTTGCAATAAAAGTTTCGTAATAATGGGTCAGTGATTTTTCAAAGAGAGGAAGATTCTTTGTTTCATTTGTAATCAAGGCAAAGAGAATGCTTGCGGCCAGTGCCCATGAGCTTCCAAGAGAATCATATTCAATACCAGTTCCATCAGTCTCGGAGTAAACAAAAGGATATTCACCCACACGGTTAATCTCTCGTTCAAGAGCATGAACTACAGTTTTAGAGAAGGAGAGCCAGTCATCGTGAATCCTTCCATTTTCTTTTTCAAATTGGTAAGCCTTCAAAAGATAATAAGTAAACTGTCCGTCGAGATAAGCCGAATGTCCACCGCTGTGCATTCCGCCATACCACCAGCCGTGACAGGTCCAGTTTTGTCCGTCGAAAGTTTCATACGGAAGCGACGAAGCTTTGTTCAGGGAGTTATCAACAATATTTTGAATACATTCAAGAGCTTGTTCCCTCATTTTCTGATTATTTAGACGAGCAGAGGCAACAAGCTGAGGATAGGCTACTACAATTCCATTGGTCCAGGAAATCGAAGGAATTATATTATAAGAAAAACTTTCCTTGCCCTTCTGATCAAATCCTGCTTCTCTTACAAAACCCGAATAACATTTTTGAGAGGGAAGCCAAGCATAATCGCAGACCGCCAGTGATAAATCTTTTATTGCTTCTTCCAGAGATGCCGATTGGCGTGGAGCTTCGTGATATGCCTCATAAACATTTCTGATAACCTTGTGAATATCTGTTACCGAAGCTGCATCAAAATCATAAACATCAAAGATTTGTGTAATTTTTTGATTTGTCTGCAAAGTAAAATAGTTTTTCGAAGTTTGTCTTGGAAGAATTGTATGTGACTGAATAAAAAGCCAGGGTGCATTTTCATAACCGAAGGTATAGCCGACAGTTTGCCTTTTGGAATTACAGGTAAAGCCGCCATACTGTACAAAATCTTTCTCGCAATAATATGGAGAAGTGTGAAAGCCACGAATCTTTGGAGAGTTTCCATTTATGTACATCAAGGCACATGGGTGAGAAAGTCTGTCTCCCCTTACCATATAAAATGAAGAAAGCGGACAATCAGAATCTGAAGGATTTGTGAAAGCAGAATTAAGCCGGGGAAATTTACAGTCTACTTTCCAGGGCTTGTCTCCTCTGTTTGAACCATACATAAAGCCCGGGAGATAAAAATCAGCTTTACCGTCTGCCTCAATTTCAAGGCGCATAATTCCTTCGAAATCAATTCCGCTGGTATTTTGAATGCTTACTTCAATTTTATAAGGAGAAGCTGATGAACCGTTTCCTCCGAGAATCTTTTCCTGATAGTTCAAACCGTAGACTTCAGGGGAATCATAAATATCAGATTTTTCTTCAACTAATTCGAGATGTCGTTTTTTTGAAACTGCAGATAATTTAAGAAACTCAACCATGATATAATGGTAATATTAAAACAGTTTAAAAAAAAGAATAAATCTATACAAATATTTCCATTTGTTATGAAAGACGATTATCTAATTGTGGTTCTCACAATGATGGTTACACTTAGCCTCAAAGTTTGGCTTGAGTTCTCCTTTTGCAAAGAACTCTGCTTTACGACTCATTCACCAGCTTGCCAGTCATGTGTTCGATTTCAAGTTCAAGGCACTGAACACGCGGCAGGGCATTCTTGAGTTCTTTTTCAAGATAGGCCTGGTCGTCTGTGAATTTATAAACCAGCTTTGTACAGATTTTGCGGGTAAGGTCCGGGTCAGTCACAAGGCGGATTTTTCCAAAGACTATTACACTGTTGATATTAAGTGCCCATTCGCCTTTTTTGCGGTAGCCCTGGTCATAAACGCAGAAGCTTGCCTTGTCATAATTTTTTATGGCATCGATTTTGTGGCCTTCTTTTGCCCCGTGAAAATAAATCTTGTTGTCTTCTTCGCTGTAAAAGTGGGAGAGAGGAAGCCCGTAAGGATATCCGTCATCGCCTAGGAGTGAAAGTACTCCGCGTTTTTCATTTTTTAAAATTTCTTTGCATTCGCTATCCGTAATCTGCTGCTTGAATCTTCTCATTGGTCTGAACATGTGATTACTCCTATTTCTTATTTATAAAATACAACCCTACAAGGCAGATTGCAACTCCCAGAACTTTGCTCCAGCTAATTACTTCATGATAGCCAATAAGTCCTACAAAAATCAAAATGACTGCCAGTGCCGCGTTGGAAACTGTTGCCAGTGTGCTGACTTTCCAGCCTGCCTTGTATGCAAAAATGAAGCCCACTTCAAGTCCTGTGATTACAATTCCAAGAACGATTGTAGCCCAGTTAGTATGGGAAAATTCCTTGATGATATTCCCACCCTTTGTAGTGACAAAGAAGGCAAATGCCGAAAAAAGTGTTGCCACAGCATATGTGATTGTCATGCTTGCATAAGTGTTCATCTGCTGGGGAATGCCCTTAGCACAGATTTGATAAAGTGTATTAGAAAAAACAATGATTAAAAGCGGCCAGATGTAATTGAACATATGATGATTATAACGAAAAAAGTTTTTCAAAATCAACTTCTTATAAAAGCTTTATCTTGTTCAGGAATTTTATCATCAGAAATAAAGCGTTCGATTGTCATGTGAAGGTCGTATTTTTCGCGAAGCTCAGCAATTGTTTTCATCATTGGTGTTGCGTGGTGCAAATCAATTGCTTCTTGATTTTCCCAGGAGTCGATTAAGAGGATGGTTTCGCAGCTGTCATCGCCGATGGCTTTTTCTTCCTCAAAAGGTAGATAATATTCATAGCGAAGATTTCCCTTCTCTGCGCGAATTTTTTCGACGGTGCCGCTGGAAATCATTTCGCGTGCAAAGGCCTGAGCCGCTCCCTTTTTTCCTGTATAACGAAGATTTACTGTAATTGCCATTTTATTTCTCCTGATATTTTATTCTTTGCAGATAATTTGCGTTTTTGATTTATCGCAGATTTCTTCTTCCAGAATTATCTGGCCGATTGAGTCTGCTGTGATTTTTCCTGCAAGAGGATTTTTTATGCTGTCGATTTTTCCGCTTACTTCTACATCAATGGTGCTGCGTTCGAAAGCAAGATCGCAATCTTCCATTGTACAGTTTTTGAGCACGAGATTTTTGCAGTAGCAGAAAGGCTGAGTTCCAATAATGCGGCAGTTTATAAGAGTGAGATTTTCTGAATACCAGCCCAGGTATTCGCTTTTTACAATGCTGTTTTTAACAGTGACATTGTTTGTGTGCCAGAAGGCATCTTTTGTGTTCAGTTCTGAATCTGTAATTTCGAGGTTTTCATCATATTGAAAAGAATATTTTCCCTTCATTTTTAAGCCAGAAATTTTTGCATCACGGATTTCAAAAAAGGGATATTCAGATTCTTCGATTGTGACATTTTCAATTGTCAGCTTTTGACTTTTCCAGGCAAACTCTGGAGAATTAACGCTGCAGTTTTTCAGGCTGATATTTTCACATTCACGAATTGCCTTAATTCCGTCGAGTCTGCTGTTTTCAATACAAATATCTTTGTCATACCAGAGGGCAGCCCGGCAGTTTTCGGTAAAGTTTGAATCAGTAATTTTTGCTTTTTCTACATGCCAGAAGGGATAGCGAAGATTCATAAAGCAGCCGGCCACGTCGATGTTACGGCATTCCTTAAAAGCGGATTCACCGTCAGCAGGACCATCAAAGCGGCAGTTTTTTACTGTAAGATCTTTAAGACCGTACAAAGCTCTCTCTTCGTCAAAAGTCTGATTTTCAATAATCACAAAAATACCTCATGTGTAAGCCCGCCGGTCAGAGCGGGCGTTGTTCTATAGCAAAGCGTTAAAAAAAATTGCGATGCAGCAATTTTTTAGCTTTACCATCTTATTATTTTAAATACCTCTGGTACATCGATTTTACCAAAAGGTGCGAGAGTGTAGAAAACAAAATGATAATAGAAATATAATCGATTGCAAAAAGAATGTAGCCGCGTTCCAGATCAAAGAAGAAAAACTGCTGGCGAAGAATCAGATACTTCCAGACTCCTCGGGCAATGAAAGCGTAAATGCCGTAAGCGCAGACCAGAGTGAGAAGGATCTTTCCAACAAGTGTCATTATCGGGCTTGACCCGATAATCTCTGTTTCGGAAGATTCCCGTGTCGAAGCACGGGAATGACAAAGTTTGTTTGATATCATCCCCACATGCAGTCCGATATGTAGCGACATAAACAGATAATACCAGTGACTGGCAAGCAGATGCGCAAGGCGGGCAAAGCCAAGGCCACCCTGAATGTTCAAAAAGGTGAAGATGTGATTTGAAAGGATGATTCCGCTTATCATCAGGAATATTGTGCAAATTAAAATACAGCAATTGATGATGGTTTGCATTACGCGGTAGGGGTTATATTTACCGCGGAAAATTGCACCATACCAGCGGCGGTTTAGTGCGATGTGAAGGCCCCATAAGACAAAAAGCCCCACGCCTAAGATTTCGTGCACGATGTCTGCCGGGAACAAATAGTTTCCGCCCATGAGTATGATGGAAAGGATGGTCATTGTAATGTCGATAGTCATTCTTAAGCGCTGGGTTTTTGTCATAAGTAGCTCCTATTTTTTTCTATTTCAACAAACCTTCAATATATTTCTTAACGTCTGCAGCAGAGCCACGGGTAAAATCTTTTCCACCCTTAAAGTCTACGCCCTTTGCAAACTTAGACAAATCTGTGCCGCTGCGACCAAGACCGCTGCCGCCACTGGTACAAAGAGTAATCATTTTTTTGCCCGACCAGTTCTGGCTTTCTACAAAGGTGTAAACAATTTTTGGGGCATAAGCCCACCAGATAGGGTAACAAACCACAACTGTGTCGTAGCCTGAGATATCGAGTTTATTTGCAATTGCAGGACGGCTTTTTGGGTCGTTGCATTCAATTGAAGAAAGCGATTTTTTGTCATGCCAGTCTAAGTCAGCATCAGTATATTTGTGCACCGGCTGGATTTCAAAAATATCAGCTCCCATTTCTTTAGCGGCATTTTTTGCCATGCGTTCTGTTGTTCCTGTCGCACTGAAGTAAACGAATGCGGTCTTAGCAAATGCTCCTGTCATCATAAAGCCTCCAATTAAAAGTGTAAGAATAAGTTTTTTCATTTTGTTTCTCCTGAATATATTTTTAGTTATTTGATTTCTACCAGGCGGTAATTTCTGGAACCAAAACCGATTTTTTCTGCATGTTCAAGTATATGGATTCCGTTTCTGCTTTCGATGCGTTCAATTAAACTGCCAGAATCTTTTGCTTTGTAGACCAGATCTACGCAGGCTTGGTCTAAAGCTACCGGGTCCAAGCTTGCAAGAATTCCGATGTCGTGCATGTCTGGTTCTGCAGGATTTGAATCGCAGTCGCAGTCTACAGAAAGTCGGTTCATCACATTTACGCAGACAATGCCTTTTCCGTCTTGCATGTAATCGCAGACTGATTTTGCTGCCTCTGCCATTGATTCAAGGAATTCATTCTGAGGACAGCTGGTCCATCTTGTAACACTACGGCCTGCAGAGTGAATGTTGAGCTTTCCGGATTTCTTGCAGCTCATTCCTGAAGCAAATCCAATTGAAAGATTTTTGATTGCCCCACCAAAGCCACCCATTGTGTGACCTTTGAAGTGAGAAAGAATCAGATAGGTGTCGTAATCCTTAAAATGAGTTCCGACATAATTTTCCTTGAGACGTACACCACATTTTACAGGGATTGTCATGTAGCCCTCTGCGTCCTGCAGGTCAAAGCCGTTTGCAACATCCAGAAAACCGTGGTCACGGGCTATTTTCATGTGATCAATGTTGTTGCTTCTGTTTCCGCCATAAGCAGTGTTGCATTCTACAATGGTCGCATTCAATTCATCCTTTACAAGATTTTTGATGAGGGCAGGACGGAGGTAATTTGAATTTTCGCTTTCGCCAGTGCTCACCTTTACACCTGTTTTGCCGCTGGTCTTGTAGCCGGTTGCCTGATAAACTTTTACCAGAGATTCCGGGCTGATGTCGCGGATAAAATAAACGACTGGAACTGATTTGTCGCTGGCGTTGGTTGAGCTCGTCGAAACCTCGTGTGTTTTGTAACTTGCTGCCTTTGGGTTTGGCTTTGCAAAAAGACCGCTGATTGCCGATACAAGCAAAAGTGTAGCAAAAAATATAAATCTTCTTGTTTTCATAAATTCCTCCTGAATATTTAGGGCGCAACCGCCATTTACTTCAATAAAGCTTTTATATCTTCCACAATCTGATTGGTTGTCATGCCGCAATCGAGTAAAAGTTCATCGGGATTGTAGCGGTCGTAGAATTTCTTTTCCAGACCGTAATTTTTTACCAGCATTTTTTCAGGGCCATAGAAGGAAGCGATTTTCTGACCGAAGCCGCCTTCAAGGATTCCGTCTTCAAGCGTAAGGACAAGCTGATGATTCTTTTCAAGATCATGCAGAAGTTCTTCGTCGAGGCCTGAGGCAAAACGAGGATTTATCAGGGTAGGGGCAAATCCGCAGTCTTCCTTGATTGCAGAGGTAAGTTCTTCTCCTTTCTGGAAAAAATCACCCAGGGCGAGGATGGCAACTTTTTCTCCCTGCTCTTCAATTTTGAAGCGGTTCAGTACGCCGTAGTCTTTATCTGTAGGGCGGTGGCTCACGGCATTGCCGGGAATCAGAATGAGGACAGGATTTTCCTTCTGCTTTGAATCCAGGCTCCAATCCAGCATGGAAATATATTCTTCCGCACTTGAAGGGCAGAGCACTACAAGATTCGGAATATTTGTAAAGGCGGCAAGACCGAATATGCCAAGATGGGTTACATCTGTAAGTCCGTCAAATGATGAATAATTCATAAGCATGGTGACAGGAGTTTTGTTGATGCACACGTCCTGGGAAATCTGATCATAGGCACGCTGTAAGAAAGTCATGTTGGTCACAACAAGAGGTTTTGCACCACGGCGGGCAATTCCCGATGCGATGGCAACAGCCGCTTCTTCGGCAATGCCTGTGTCGATGTACTGACTTCCAAGCTTAGCCCGCTCTTCAGGACCAAGGCCGACAGACATCGGCATCGCAGGGGTAACCACAATAAAATCCTTGTCCTTTTTAGCCTTTTCTACTATGTATTGACTTGTTATTCCTAAATATGATTCACCGCTTCCAAAGTTTACTGTTGGTTTTCCTGTTGTGCGGTCAAATGGAACGCACCAGTGCCATCCTTCTTTGTCTTTTTCTGCCAGTTCATATCCTTTACCTTTTTGTGTGTGAATGTGAACAACAACAGGACGATTTGAATCCCGGACTTTTTCAAAAACCGCAATCAATGAAGCAATGTCATTTCCGTTTTCTTCGTAGATATAGTCCAAGCCCCATGCCCTGAACATATTGTTTTCAGATTTGCCGTTAGAGTCGCGGAGGGCCTTTAGATTCTTATAAAGCCCGCCGTGGGTTTCAGCTATTGCCTGTTCATTGTCGTTTACTACCACAATGAAATTTGAATTAAGTTCGCTTCCTGCAACGCTCAAAGCTTCCAGTGCCTCTCCGCCAGAAAGAGATCCGTCTCCAATGATGGCAACGATATTTTCCTTTTTGCCGAGTATTTCTCTTCCTTTTGCAAGACCTAAAGCCAGTGCAATTGAAGTAGAAGTGTGCCCGATGTTAAAAAAATCGTGTTCACTTTCATCTGGATTTGTATAGCCAGAATCTTCTGAAAAGCGGCTGTCGTCAAAGTAGCCGGCCTTTCGACCTGTGAGCATTTTATGGGCATAAGCCTGGTGGGAAACGTCAAATACAAATTTATCATTTGGGGAATCAAAAACATAATGAAGAGCAATTGTTGCTTCTACAAAACCAAAGTTCGGTCCAAAGTGTCCGCCTATTTTTGTAAGGCGGTTGAAAAGACCTTCGCGGATTTCATTTGCTACTACTGGAAGTTCTGAAACAGAAATCTTTTTCAAATCTGCCGGTGAATTTATCTTGTCTAAAATCATAAAAATCTCCTTATGCTAAGTTTATTACCAGTTTTCATAACGTCGCCCTGTATCGAGCGCGTTTAGTTTTTTCATTTCATTCTCAGTAAGTTCAAAATCCCAAACATCAAAGTTTTCTGCAATGTGTGCTGGGTTTGAACTTCCGGGAATTGTGATGTAGCCAGATTGCAAATGCCAGCGGACGATGATTTGTGCAGCCGACTTGTCGTGGGCTCGAGCGATTTCCAGCACAGTCTCATTTTGCAGATGCTCTTTTGTGTGGCCGCGACCGCCGAATGGATAATAGCTTTCGATATAGATTCCTTTTTTTGCAGCCCAATCACGCAAAGAATTATTCTGATATTTCAAGTGGTTTTCGTTTTGAATGACTGCCGGTGGGATTTCAAAGTCCTTTATGAAATGCGAAACAGTTTTTTCGGTGTAAAAATTTGAGATTCCGATTGAACGGATTTTTCCGTCTTTAACTGCACGAATCATAGCTTTGTAAACTGCATCATCACCCGAAGCCGATCCATGCTGATGAAGCAGACAAAGATCAATATAAGAAAGACCAAGCTGTTTAAGCGAATCGTCAATATCACGATCCGGATTGTTTGACCAGGGAACAAGTTTTGTAGTTACAAAGATTTCTTCCCGCTTACAGATTCCGTCTTTTATAGCACGACGAATTGCGTTCCCAACTTCACTTTCGTTGCCATAATATTTTGCAGTATCAATTAAGCGGTAGCCAGATTTGAGCGCGGCATAAACGGCGTTTTCGCAGGTCGCGCCTGTAAGCGTCCATGTGCCCAAACCGAGTGTAGGCATCTCATATCCAGAGCTTAGTTTTACAGTTCGGTTTTCTTTTGCTGCTATTAAGTCTGTCATAAGCAATACCGCAAAAATCAGAAATAGTTTTTTCAAAAGCATTTCTTTCTATTCCATTACAGAAAAGACAGCAGTCACATTGCCTTTGCCCAGAATCTTTTTGAGCTCAGCCTGTGTTACCCCGTCTACTTTTCCAAGGCGGGTAAAGTTCCAGCTGTTAGTGTCGTAGTAAATCGTAATCTGATTTCCCTGATACAAAATGATGTCGCCGGCTTGTGTGGTAATCTGGGTGTCGTTACGTGGAAGCTTTGTTCCAAGCGGGCCAACTTTTTCAAAGTTTCCGTAGTCGGTCATTTTGATTGTGACAGGGCCTTTTTCCAGCAACTCGTAAAACGCCATGGCAGAAGAATTGTCGGCCAGTGTGGCGGCGAGCGAGTGTCTGCCACTGTCGCTTGTAATTTGAATCGAGATTTTCATATCAGAGAGTTCTCCTTTGTCAGATGATTTTATTCCCCTGCTGCCATTAGCGCAGGCCGTAGAAGCAAGAAGAAAAACTGACATTAAAACTATAAATATTTTTTTCATCAGCAACCCTCTACTTCAAATACTTTGCAAAAAAATCCGCAAGCTTATCAAAAGGAATTGCATTGTTTTTTCCGCCATCATACAAATCGGTGTGACTTGCACCAGGAATAATTACCAGTTCCTTGTTGCAGCCGGTAAGACGCTTGAATGCATCTTCAGAAAAATATCGCGAATGAGCTTTTTCACCGTGCATTACAAGAACTGCGCTCTGGATTTCATCTGCATAAGCAAGAAGCTTTGTGTTCAATAGTGATGTACAGGCACTGATAGCCCAGCCGCCGTTTGAGTTCAGACTGCGTTCGTGGTAACCGCGTGGAGTTTTGTAATAATCATAATAATCTTTTACGAAATAAGGTGCATCGTCAGGAAGAGGATCAGCAACTCCACCGGCAAGTGCATAAGTTCCGCCAGACAAAAGAGCTTTAAAGTCTGCTGTTCGTTGTGCCATAAGAGCTTTGCGCTCTTCGTGTCTTGCCTGTGCGGAATTGGCGCTGTCAAAATATCCGTTGGCTGTAACCCTGCTCATATCATACATAGTTGAAGTAACGGTCGCTTTGATTCTTGTGTCAATTGCAGCTGCATTCAAAGCCATGCCACCCCAACCGCAGATTCCCAGAATCCCGATTTTCTCTCTGTCAATGTTTTCGCGTGTTGAAAGGAAATCTACTGCTGCCATAAAATCTTCCGTGTTGATGTCCGGGCTGTTCATGTAGCGGGGCTGTCCTCCAGATTCACCACAATATGAAGGGTCAAAAGCAAGAACTATAAATCCACGGTGTGCCAGCTGATTTGCATAAAATCCAGATGACTGTTCCTTTACTGCACCAAAAGGGCCTGAAATTGCTATAGCTGGGTTGCCTTTTTCGGCAGCGTTTTTTGGAATATAAAGGTCACCTGCCAGTTCAATTCCAAAATGATTTTTAAAAGTTACTTTATTGCGTGAAACCTCTGGTAAAAGTTCAAATGTGTAATGTTCGTTCATTGCGTCCTCCATGCTTAAAAGATAACGCATGTTTTTTGATATTACCAATACTTTGTTTTAATGACTAGAAATGCTTTTTATGAATGACTGATTTCTCCTATTGTATTATACTAATCTTATGGAACTTCGTGTTTTAAAATATTTTCTTGAAGCTGCCCGCTGTGCCAACATAACAAAGGCCGCCGAAAATCTGAATGTTACTCAGCCAACCATGAGCCGCCAGATTAAAGACTTGGAATGGGAACTTGGCGAAAAGCTTTTTGAACGAACCAACTATGCAATAAAGCTTACTCCAGCCGGAGAACTTTTACGCGACCGTGCAGAAGACATTCTTTCGATGGCAGATAAGACCTTGCTTGATTTTAAGGCGCTTAAAGAAGATGAGATTACCGGAAACATCGCAATTGCCTGCGCAGAGTCCAAAAATATTTCTTTTCTGGCAAAGTGTATAAATCATCTTAAAACTGTACATCCAAAAATAAAATATCATCTTTATGCAGGAGACAGCGAACGAGTTCTTGAAAAGCTTGATAAAGGGCTTTTTGATTTTGCCGTAATCGTAGAAAATGTAGATCTTGAAAAATACAACTGTCTTACTGTCCATGCAGTTGACCGATGGGGCGTTGTAATGAGACGCGATGCAGAACTTGCTGACCGTGATTTTATTGAGCCTAAAGATTTAATTGACAAGCCGATTATGATATCCCGTCAGTCACTTGCGGCCGACCTTCCAAAATGGATGGGCGATGATATTTCGCGGGTCAATGTTGTCGCTACTCTTGATTTGACTTACAACGGCTCTGTTCTTGCCCGCGAAGGAACCGGCTATCTATTAACATTTGAAGGACTTGTAGATACGAGCGCAGAAAGTCCTCTCTGTTTTAAACCGCTAATGCCGGAGCTTACAACAGCAATGTATGTAGTCTGGCGACGAGGTCAGCAGTTTACCAAGGCTGCAGATGTCTTTTTGGAAGAGATGAAGCGGGTTATTGAAGGGTAAGGTTGGATTATTTCTTCTGTGGAATGCCTTCTTCAAAATACTCTTTACTTATCGCTCACTTGTGCATATTCTCATTTTGCCGTTCATTGTAAGTACGCCCCAGGTTTTCTTTATTGCGGGTGAAGCAGGCGGAATAAAGTATGCATCTTCTATTACAGCGCATTCTGTTTTTCCGAGATTTGTGATGCTGTATCCTTCTGGGCTGTCCAGGTGGAAGAATTTCTTGCCTATGAACTCAGCAGCTTTACTTTCAAACTTACCTTTGCTTGCCATCATTGCCGCATCCAGCAGACCTGGCTCAAGAGCGGCATAGCATTGCAATACAAGATAAAGAGATGACGGCTTGGCAGCTGTTATTCGAACCTTGTCATGCACCTGCTTTGCTACTGCAAAAAGATCATCATCGAATTTATTAATCTCAACAGAAAAAGCTGTGGAATAATTTCCCATTGCTCCGGGATTATAACATTTTAAGGATTTTCTGAGATCCGCTGCTATAACAATCCTTCTGGTTTTATCTTCGGTAAACAGTTTTGCCAGAAGATAATCGTTTACCGTTATGCCTTCCGCTTTGCATTTTTCTGCGATACTGTTAGTTTCATAAATTTGAAAAACAGAAAGGTTATGTTTTACCTTATCATTTTTGAGAAAATCATCTGCAAAGTGGTGGTAATCTTCGGAGGTCAATCTTTTATTTTCTTTCTTCCACTGTTTGTTTGCTCTGTTTGCGAGCAATCTGCTGATAAATGAAAGACGTGAGTTTTCAGGGAATTCCGCAGCAGATGATATAAGCTTTTCTTCCGCAAATACAGGCTGTTTTTCAAGTGCATAATAATCCGCGAATTCTTTTGAAAGTTCCAGGGCGGCACGTCCATCTGCAAGAAGATGATGGAAAACCATAAGTACGATAGTTTTTCTGCCCGATGGCCAGACAGAAATCTTTAGCATTCCTTCTTTGAAAAGATCAAAATCCCTTGAAGTGATTCTCTCAAATTCAGCAATAATCTCAGGTGAATCTACATTCAAAACATTACCGGAACAGAGCGAAAACTCTACCTGCGAGTCTTCCTTTACATCATAAAAGAATCTGTTTCTCTGTTCTTCATGTGAAATAAGTGCCCTGAGAAAAGGATGAGCCGCAGAAAGCCTTTTCACGGTATCGGCTATCTTGTTTTCATTAAGTTCTTTGTTTATGCAAATTACTATTCCAAAGCACATGTTCGGACACATCAAATGTGCTCTTTCTGTAAAAATTTCTGCGACTTTCATATCTGTTATTCTACAATAGCCACTACTTAGATTTCAATGAGTGTATTTTCTAAAAAACATGATATAATAAAAAAAGAAAAAAAATGATATTTGATAACGTTTATTTTATAACCACACTGGAAGTTGTTTCAAAAAAGTTTGGGTTAGGAAATTAGGAGATTACAATGAAAACCAAATACTCAATCGACAAAGAGTTAGTTTAAAAATTAAAGAAACGCTTTATGGAGAAATAATTTATAATCTGCTATAAAAAATTTCAGGATAAAAGAATGAAACAAGAATTAAAAAAAGCAATTGAAAACATGAAGAAATATAACTCAGGGGTAATGTACAAAGAAGTGTTTGGTTTTCCTTCTGATATTTTCTATGACGCTCTTGTAGTTGCTCCTGGTTGGAAACCAACAAAAATTATTAAGGATCCAAGTTTCGAGGTTACGGAATTAGCTCAGCATGCATACTTTTCTGGTTTTTTAGTTGAAAAAGATGGTTATAAAATAGCCTGGGCTCAGACTGCCAGTGGGGGATGTAATTTACTGGATAATCTGATTATTTGTTCTGAAATGAAGTTCAAAAAGTGTATTTTCATTGGAGCTGTTGGAGGCTTATCTGAAAACTTTGAAATAGGTGATTTTTGTACGCCAGTGGAGTGTATTTCAGGAGTTTATGCTTCTCATTATTTTGATAACAAACTTAGTGATTTTCATCCGTTTGAAAAAATCTATCCAGATAAAAATTATGTAGATAAGATTTGTCAGCTTTCAAAAGAAAATGGTTGTTTATTAAAGACTGCAAAAGTTTTTTCTACAGATTCAATTGCTTTAGAGTATTCACATCTGGATGAAATTAAAGCTACTGGAGCAGAACTGATTGAAATGGAAACCAGTACATTTTATAAAGTCACAGAATTAATGGAAGTGCCTTCCATTGCTTTACTTGTTGTTTCTGATAATTCTACAACTGGAGTTCCCCTCCTCGGTAGAGAAGGGTACTATCAGGAACGTTATCATCAAACCAGATGCCAGATCATTCCTGATATGATTTATAAAATCTGCACAATCAATTTGTAAGATTTGCCGCGAATTTCATTTTAGCCTCTGGCCAAAATTCCGTGGTGATGATTTTCGTGATGTTCTCCGTGATGATCGCACTTAGCATCAAAGTTAGGCTTGAGTTCTCCCTTTGCAAAAAGCTCAACTGCTTCGTCTGCACTACCTGTAATTCCTGGAAGCTCTTTTAAACCGGCTGCGGTAATTGCATCTACAGCACCTTGTCCACGATTTCCAAGAATCAGAGTTTCTACTCCAAGGCTCTTAAGATATGGTGGAAGAGCGTGATGTCCGTTTCCGCCGTTATCAATTACTTCTGATGAAACAATCTTTCCATCTTCAATCTGATAAATCTTAAAATACTGAGTTTTCCCAAAATGCTGGAATATATTTCCAGTTTCTTTTTCGTAAGTTACTGCTACTTTCATATTGTACATCTTTATTATTCGTTTACTAGTTTACCCGTCATGTGCTCAATTTTCAACTCCAGACAGCAGCTTAAAATGATTTTTCCAGTAATCAATCAGGCCATCGGCTTTCATTTTGCTGAGTTCGGCGGAAAGGGCAGAGCGGTCAACTTCAAGATAGTCGGCTAGCTGCTGACGATCAAAGGGAATGTCAAACTCAGCGGCGGGAGCTTTGGCTGGAACCTGAGAAGAAAGATATGATAAAAGTCTGCCTCGAATTGTTTTTGAACTTGTATGAAAAATACGCTGGGAGAGGTGAAGGTTTTTCTTCATTGAGATTCCAAGGATATTTTTTGTAATGATTTGAGAGAATGAATTTTTGCCAAGGCCCAGATTGTCAATCTGAAGCAGAAGGATTTTTGAATCCTGAGTCGCAACAACATCAACCATCAGAGGAACTTTTGTAAGTGCATAAGTTTCTGCAAAAACTTTTCCTTCTCCAAGACTATCCAAAATAGTTTTGTTTCCCCAGAAATCATTGCTCTCAATCTGAACTCGTCCTTCAAGAACAATTCCAATCTGATCGATTACAGTGCCCGAATGAAAAACTGATTCACCCTTAATAAAGTCACGCTTGCTTGCAGATAGAAATTCCAGAACAGCAGGAAGTTTTGTTTCCTTAATTCCAGAGAAGAGCGGATTTTTTAGAAGAACCTGATTTTTCATATCATTTATAATAATCGCATTTTGTTGTTTTAACAACATTCTTTATTTGGTATCTTTGTTATGATTCCCATAGTGAGGTTTTGAAATGATTAGAAAGATTGTAAAGATTGATGAAGAAAAATGTACTGGTTGCGGACTTTGTGCATCTGCATGTCATGAAAATGCGATTGTTATGGAGAATGGAAAAGCACATCTTTTGCGAGATGATTTTTGTGATGGATTTGGAGATTGTCTTCCAGCTTGTCCTGCAGGTGCAATCACAATTGAAGAGCGCGAAAGTGCAGCTTATAGTCCTGAAGCTGTAGAAATGAGAAAACAGATTTTAGCAGCTCAGAATGAAGGCGGAGCCGGTCATATGGCACATGCTCATGCAGGAGGATGTCCTGGCAGCGCAATGCATACTTTTAATCGGAATGAATCTTCTGAAAGTTATGATAATCACACAGTTCCAAGTGAACTTATGCAGTGGCCAGTTCAGATAAAACTTTTGCCGACACAAGCACCTTTCTTTGAAAACGCAAATCTCTTAATTGCGGCAGACTGTACAGCTTATGCCTATGCGGCCTTCCATCGTGACTTTATCAAAAATCATATTACTCTGATTGGCTGTCCAAAACTTGATGAAGGTGATTACACAGAAAAGCTCACTCAAATAATCAGTAACAACAGCATCAAAAGCATTACAATCGTTCGTATGGAAGTACCTTGTTGTGGAGGTCTTGAGCGTGCTGCAACCGAAGCCTTAAAAGTCAGCGGAAAATTCCTTCCATGGCGAGTTGTTGTGATTTCGCGAAACGGTGAGATTCTAGCCTAACCTGAATCTCACTCTACAATAGCCAAGGGTTCGATTTCAACAAGTGCTTTTTCTGGCTGTAGTGTTCACTTCCACCATTAAGAATTACTAAAGAATCTGCTTGATATCATCTTCCAGTTTTTCCATACTGGCAGTTGGCTCGTAGCGTTCAACAACAGTGCCGGTTTTATCAATAAGGAATTTTGTAAAGTTCCATTTGATATCAGCATTCTTTTCATAATCTGGATCCTTGAGCTTAAGCTGGAAAGCTATGGCTTTGGCAAGAGTATTATTCATATCAAAGCCTTTAAAACCTTTCTGAGATTTCAGATATTTAAAAAGCGGCTCTTCATTTTCACCGTTTACTTCAATTTTGTGGAACATAGGAAACTTTATACCAAAACGGGATGTACAGAATTGATGAATCTCATTGTCACTTCCCGGAGCCTGATGTCCAAACTGATCACAAGGGAAGTCTAAAATTACAAATCCTTTATCCTGGTAGCGGCTATATAAGTCCTGAAGGTTTGCATACTGCGGAGTGAATCCACATGTTGTAGCAGTGTTAATAATAAGAACAGTTTTTCCCTTGTATTCAGAAAGGCTAACTTTCTTTCCATCTTTGTCTTGTACGATAAAATCATAAATTGTCATAAAATACCCCTTATATAATAGATTGTATACAATTAAAAAGTAATCAATTAAAATGTAAGAGTCAAGTTTTTTAAATAATTCTTTGCATTATAGAAATAAGAGATTTCTGTAAATTATGATATATCAGTTTTAAGAAGAATTTGGTATAAATAAAAAACGACGCAATCAGAATGATGTAAAGTATTATCTCTCAGAGGTATCAATGAAATTTTATAAAGAAACAATAACTAAAGAAAATATAAAAGATTATAAGTGCTTGATAGATTCAATAAGATATATATGTAGTTTCAATGGATATGATTCAGATTTTGAGTACGATGCTGATATAAAAAATCCGTCAATACCAGAAAATGGGGTATTAGAAAACAATCATTTTATTGGCTTCAGACTGACTGAAAGCAAAGAACCTTGTGTATACGTTCAATATTACGAAAAATTTATGTCTGATGATACTATTTTTCTTGGAGATTTTTTTGAAGATAAAAAATTTCATGGAAAAGGATATGGTAAGGAAATCTATACTCTTCTTGAGACTGAATGGAAAAATTCAGGGTTTAATAGAATAGTACTGAATGTTGATTTGAAAAATTCTGCAGCAATTTTATTCTGGATAAAAATGGGTTTTAAAAATATAGATTTTTCTTTTCAAAGTAATGAGAATGAAACAGAAAAATTTTATATGCTTCGTTTAAGCAAAAATATATAGCATTCTAAATAATTGAAGTACAGAAAGTATAGTTTATGGATAATATAATTTTTGATAAATGGATTGAAATAAAAAACGGAGTAAAAGTCCTCATAAAAAGAAAATCAAACTCAGGTGACAATGCGATTCTAATTCTGGAAATCAATGAAAATGGCAATCTAAGACAGAAAGCCCTGCTTGTAAAAGAGCGAAAAGTATTTGATGATTCAGGAAAGATGATAGACTTTGGCGATGCCTATCCAATTACAACAGAGTATGGCAAAATCATGATTACTAAAAAGTTTATAAGTGTGTGGATATAATCATTCTTCCCATCCCTTACAGACATCGCACCAGCCGGTTGCATCACTCTACAACAGCTACAGCTTCAATTTCAACAAGTGCACTTTTTGGAAGAGCTGCAACTTCAAAACAACTGCGTGCAGGCTTTGAAACAAAGTACTTTTCATAAACTGCATTGAATGCTGCGAAGTCAGAAATGTGGGCGAGAAAGCAGGTTGTCTTTACAACTTTAGAAAAGTCTGTTCCTGCGGCCTTAAGGATTTCGCCGAGGTTCTTTATAGCCTGTTCAGCCTGAGCCTCGATAGAAGATCCTTCGATTGTTCCAGTTTCCGGATTGAGCGGAATCTGTCCCGATGTATAAAGAAATCCATTTGCAAGAATTGCCTGTGAATAAGGTCCGATTGCTGCCGGAGCAGTTTTTGTTTCGATTGTTTTCATATAGTCCTCTTTTTTTATTTGCCTATTGTATAGGTAGGGTTATAATAGCAGTCAGGAGCGGTATAGTCAATGAAAAGCATTTGGGCGTTCCCGCCCGCTTTGCGGTCGGTCGGGCTTTGCGGGGTTCCGCCTCTCGGCTCCATTCCTTCGGAACAGCCCTTTCAGGGCTGCCCCTACAATCCCTAACGCGATGATTACCCTTTAAAGATGAATATTTTTTGGAGAAAATAAGGGAAATTAGAGGAAAATTTCCCTTATTTTATTGCTTTAAAATATTTCTCATGTTATTCTTTTTTATATGATAGAAGAATGCCCAAAAATATCTGGAATTCCGTTTACAGAAATTCTATTAAACAGAGATTTCGCATCTGAAATCTCAAAAATGAATGATGAATACTATTATTGGGATAAAGTAAAATATCATTCACCAGAAGGCATCAAGCCTGAAGTGTTTTGGGCGGCAATAAAATATTCAAGAACATTTAATAGTAAAACATATAATTTTCATTCCTGTATATTTTCAATTTTTGAAACCACCAAAATGCAGGAATATCTTCATAACTTTGATATGAATTTTGGTGGTACAATAGCGTCTTCTGATATTATTTCAAATAAAAACAGACAGTATTACTTATTAAGTTCAATAATGGAAGAAGCTATTGCATCCAGCCAGATGGAAGGTGCTTCTACTACAAGAAAAGTTGCAAAAGAAATGCTGCGTAAACAGGCTAAGCCAAAAGATAAAAGTCAGCAGATGATTTTGAATAATTACAACACAATACGTTATTTATCAGAACATAAAGAGGATTCTTTAACTCCTGAATTATTGCTGGATATTCACAGACAGATTACAGAAAAAACTTTAGATGATCCTAATGATGAAGGAAGATTCCGAACAGATGATAATATCTTTGTGGTAAATGGAATTACAGGTGAAGTTGCTCATGATCCTCCTTCTCGCAAGCAGATTATGGATACTGTTATACAGTTATGTATTTTTGCAAATGAAGATAAAACTTTTGTGCATCCGATAATCAAGGCAATAATAATTCACTTTATGATTTCCTATCTGCATCCTTTTGTTGATGGAAACGGAAGAACTGCGCGTTCATTGTTTTACTGGTATATGCTTAAAAAAGGCTATTGGCTTACTGAATATCTTTCTATCTCTCGTATTATTTACAAGTCAAAGGGGCAATATGAAAAAGCCTTCTTGTATACGGAGCATGATGATTTTGATTTAGGATACTTTATCAATTATAACCTCAAGGTTTTAAATGATGCATTTAATGAACTGCATGCCTATCTTGATCGAAAAGCACAGGAAAATGCTTCTTTACTTGAATATAGGATTCCCGGCATAAATGAAAGACAAATGCAAATAATTAAGATTTGTATTAAAACGCCAAATTCCACTTTCACGAGCAAAGATTTGGAAACAAGGTTTAATGTATCGGTAAAGACAATTCGTTCAGATTTAGAAGGACTTGTTGAATTGGGCTTATTATCAACAGTTCCTCTTAATAAACGTCTGACCGCTTACACAAGAGCAGAAAACTTTGAAGAACGATTAAGAGATATTAAGGGAAATTAGAGGAAAATTTCCCTTAATATATCGATAAGAGGAGAAACTATGAAAACTATATATGGAGAAGTTCCAGTATTTGAAAACAATGATTAAAAAAGACGAACTTAAAAATCAACTGCAAAGTTTGGGCTTAAAAAAGAATATGAAAATTCTGCTTCATGTAGCTCTTTCAAATGTTGGTTATTTAGAAAATGGCCCCAAAGATCTAATTGATGGAATTGAAGAAATAATATCTCCAGATGGAATTCTTGTAATGCCTGCGTATAATACCTATGGAAACTACAAACCAAATCTGAGTATCGTAAATGATTATTTCAAAAATCAGAAAGATGTAATTCGTACAAATCAGATAATTGCAAGTTTTGCTGTGTGGGGAAATCAAAAAGAAAAAATTGCAGCAAATATTGAATACACAGAAGATGGGCTTTCTTTTGAAGCTGGTGAAAAAAGTACTTTAGCCCGCTTATATGAAAATGATGGCTGGTCTCTATTTTTGGGAACTGATTATTCTACCTGTACAATTCTTCATCTTGCAGAAAACAGGGCTTCATGGCCTTCAAAGTTTATATTTACAGAAGAGTTTGTTTCTTCTGATGGAAAGAAGATTCCGTTTCATGATGTTGCATATCAGGACGAAGATTTTAATGAAATAGGATTGGAATTTGAAAAACAGTTTAATGGTAATTCATCAATATTGCGTACAGGCAAAATCGCGAATGCGGAATGTAAATTGATCAATCAAAAAGCATTTGTTGATTTTGCAGTCAGTTGGATGATTAAGAATAGGACATAAAATTAGTCTGCCCCCTAAAAGAAAAAGTTGACACCAGGTCAGTTCAAAAATAAAATGAATTAAGAAAATAATAAAATAAAGGATTTAAAAATGGAAAGAAAGTATTTTATCGACAATCTCAGAATTCTTTGTATCCTGCTGCTTTTCCCATTTCATGTGGCAATGTTTTACAATGATTTCGGTGAACGATTTTATGTTCATATTGCAGACTGTGTTCCAGCCTCATTATTGAATATCAGCACATACCCCTGGTGGATGCCACTTTTATTTGTCTTAGCAGGAGCGTCAACCTTTTATGCTTTTGGAAAACGAACAGCAAAACAGTACATTATTGAACGAGTACTAAAGCTTTATATTCCCTTTAATGTAGCTCTTATTTTTGTAATTCCTGTTCAAACTTATCTGGCAGATATTTATTTCAATAATTATTCCGGCAACTATTTTGAACACTTTAAGGAATTTTTTGTTTTTACAGATTTTACCGGTTATGATGGTCATTTTACTCCCGCTCATACCTGGTTTATCCTGTATCTTTTCCTGATTTCTCTTATTACCCTGCCGCTATTAAAATTGGCCTATAATAAAAAATTTGATTTAAAGCCTTCCCGATTTATGATTCTTAAACTCCTTCTTATTGGAGTAGTACTTTATTTTATTAAACCAATTGCTGATCTGGGTGGAAAAAGCATTGTAGAATTTATGGCATGGTTTTTAATAGGTTTCTTTGTTTTCTCAGATGAAACTTTCCAGGAAAAAGCTGGTTCCTGGTCTAAAGTAACATTTCCACTCTTTGCAATTCTTTTAATTGCACGATGCGTAATGTATAAAATACAGGTTTTTGGACCTTATTGGGATTTATTAACATATATTTTTACCTGGAGTGGAATACTTTCATTATTTGGCCTTGGAAAAAAGTTTCTAAACTTTAACAGTGCTTTTACAAAGTATTTCTCACAGGCGTCATATCCTCTTTATATTCTTCATCAATCAGTAATAGTAATTCTGGGATTCTTTGCTGCCAAATATGTAAAGATTCCTTATATCCTACAGTACATATTATTAGTTATTATTTCCTTTGCTATCACTGTTGGACTTTTTGAAATTTTCCGAAGAAACAAGGTCACAAGTTTTCTTTTGGGAATAAAAAGTCTGAAAAATAGAAAAGAGAATGAAAAACAATGAAACCCGTATACGAAGAAGTTCCATTATTTGAAAACAACGATTATCTCTTGCACTTTGTAACACCCGAAGATACAAAGGATTTGCTGAAACTTTACAGCGACAAAAACGCGCTTCCATTTTTTAACAGCGACAATTGTCATGGCGATAGCTTTGCTTATAGAGATTATTGGGAAAAGGTAAAAAAATGAATATTTGTTTTTGGTTAGGTTTTTCTGCAATTGTTGTTCTTTTTATTCTGGAAATGATTAATGTTGTTCCAGTTTTAAAAAAAGATGCATCTGAAGAAGAAAAGGTAAAACGATATCCTAAGACTCTTATATTAAACTCATTGATGATCCTCTTTGCCGGTATTATGATGGTGTCTGGTATTAAGGAAAAAACTGGTTTTGTAATGGGAATAGCATTTATCGTTATCGGGCTATTCAGTTTGCCTTTTTCTATATTAAACATAATAAGAAGGAAATAATATTTTGGACATCAAAAAGTATTTATCAGGAAATAAAGTTTCAGAAATCAGGGTGGGCCAAAGCGGCGCAAATGTATATGAAATCAATGGCGAACAAATCTTAAAACATGTTCAGAGGGATATGTTAAAGAACGATATGTTCGACACATATCAAAAAGAGGCCTTGTTCTATCAGAGCAAAATGAATACTTCGTCTGAATATCTCCCGGAAATATTAAGTGTGGAATTATCTGATGATGAGATAATCATTCTTATGAAAAAATATGTTTCGCTTGAACGTTCCAATTCTGATGGTGAGCTTCAAAAAATCATTAATACCTTAGCGAAGATTCATAATGATAAAATTCCTGAGTTTTTGAGGAAGGCTGGAAAAGAGCCTCTGGATAAAGAACGTATTGAATATTGTCTCAACGGCTGGAAAAGTGTTCTGAATGAACATCCAAAAGTTTTTGATGAAGCGGCATTGAATCCTATCGCGGAAAAGATAAATGAAATAATCAGCTGGCATAATAATGAAGACAGTGTTTTGATTCACGGAGATTTTCACTGGGATAATTTATTAAAAACTGATGATGGAAGAATCTGTGTTTGTGACTGGCAGAACGTTGCGATAGGCGGAGCTTCCGAAGACTTGAGCTTTTTTATGAGCAGGCTCGGAGCAGATGGCATTCAGATTGATTTGGATACAATCCTTAATATGTATACCAATGCTGTAAAAGAGACTTCTGGTAAAGCCATAAATCCTGAGCTTATAAAAAAACATATTGCCGCATCAAATGTTATAACAACATTCGAGTTCTGGCACGAGTTCCTGCATGGAAATCCAGAGGATAGAGTCAAAGGGATTTTTGACAAATTGATAAAAGACTTTCAGACAGTGAATACCAGCTGCACCAGCAGCATGTAAAGCACTGTTCCAATGACCACGCTGAAAATTGCATTGCGTTTCCAAAGGTATGATATGATTACGACAGACATGGCAATCAGTTCTGGAATTGCATGCGGTGCCTGGACTACAGAGACATCCTTAAAACAATAGACAATCAAAAGTCCCATTGCAGTATAAGGAACAACTTTTCCGAGATACATAATGTATTTCGGGATTTTTTCATTCCGTCCAAAAATCAGAACAGGAAGAATTCTTGTAGCAAGCGTAACGACACCCATGACAAGAATTATAATTAAGGAATGCTTAAAGTCGCTCATCGTTCAGTTCTCCTTCTGCTTCGATTTTTTTACGCAAGAGTGTCAGTACAATAATTATGACCACCATTGAAGGAATCAAAAATAAATCTCTTCCAAACAAAAGGCGGCAGCTCAGGGTAGCGGCAACTCCAAGTATTGATGGGATGTGACATTTTGAAGAAAGCCATTGTTCGATGAATACTGTTGTGAACAGAGCCGTCATCGCAAAATCAATTCCGGTTGAATCAAACTCCAGTAGCGAACCGAGCAGACCGCCAAGTACAGAGCCGAAAATCCATGATGACTGATTTAAGGCGGTTACCAGCACACGGAACAAGCTGACGTTCACGCCCTCGGGCATTTTATCTTTGCTCAGCATGGCATAGGTTTCATCGCACAGACCGTAATAAAGATACCATTTTCTGTGGCCCTCGTTTTTGTATCTGCCAATCATGGAAATGCTGAAAAAGATATGGCGTGCACTGATCATCAGTGCAGTAACTGCAGCCATAAAAAAAGAAGAATCAGCAAGCATCGCAACGCTTACAAACTGAGCTGTTCCGCTGTAAATAACAAAACCAGAGAGCAAAGACCACAGAGGTCCAAAGCCGTGCTTCTGCATAAGAATTCCATATCCAATTCCTATAACAACAAAGGTTACCATAATTGGAATGGAAGTTCGAAAAGATTCTATCACGGTTTTTCTATCGAATTTTTTCATTTGTCTGAACATAATGGATTTATTCTGCCCAGACAACTCGGCCTTCTTTGCGAGCAGGAGGTGGTGGAAGTTCGCAATCCATGTAGCCTACAGCGCAGTGGCCGATACCTTCCCATTCACCTTCGATGCCGAGTTCTTTCAGGATTTCTTTTCCTTCATCACTTTCAAACTCCTGCTTTGCACGGTGGATCCAGATGCTTCCGAGTCCAAAAGAGTGAGCTGCAAGCATAAGATTTCCCATTACAAGCGAGCCGTCATAAACACGGTTACCATTCTCGAGTTCTCCAAGAACAATGATCATTACCGGAGCTCCATAAAAAGGATCAAAGCCTTTGTCCCATCCGCCAACTTTGCGGTTCATTTCCATGATTTTATCACGAAGCTTTTTGTCTATTACAACGATGACTTTTGTAGCCTGTTTTCCCATTCCGCTTGCGGCATAAAGTCCAGCTTCAACGATCTGCTCAAGATCTGCTTTTGATGGAAGTTCTGCCTTAAACTTGCGGATACTTCTGCGTTCTTTCATTGCTTTGATAATTTCGTTCATAAATGACTCCTTAAATTAGATTGAATATATTTTAGCATAGCTTAGTATCAAGAAAACCAGAATGAAGAAAGAGGATAATCATAATTATCAGATTTATCATTAACTAATTCAAAGTGACGTTCCTGTGAGATTGCAGACATTGAAAAGAAATCAGCCATATTTTTATAATAATCTTCTCACTTTTAAAAAGAAAGAATAAATCTATACAAATCTTTTATATTTCAATCTAGGAGAAAGCAATAATATGAAATTATATAGATCTTTCCGATGTTTTACATCGTGTAAAAAACTATGGTAAAATATCTTAGAAGAAAATATGTAAACGTCTGTACTAAGGCGCAAAGGAAAGAAAAATGAAAAATAAATTATTTATTATTTTATTTATCTGTATATTTGCTTTTGGATGCACAAAAAAAACTGAATCATCTAATATTCTTACAGAAGAAATAAAAGTTGAATCTAGTGATCAAGCTTCACAACAGTTTATAACCATTCCATCAAGAACAAGAAAATTAAAATATATTGATGATGATGGGGTTGTTTCACAGATAGTTTTTAATGGCCCAAAGACAGATGATGATACATCGGCAGTTTATGAATTTCAACAAAATGGAATTCCATTGATGAGAGGAAATCTTCGAATGACAAAAGATGAAATTCATCTGGAATATCCGGAGTACATTGCAGATGAATCTGATCCTGAATATATTTCAAAATGGCAGAAGATTCTTTTTCCCAATAAAGACAATTCTTTCTTAATATGGGAGCCAGAAGGTTTTGATTTAGAGGAACAAAAATCAGGAATATATGTAATAAATGGATTTTCTTTTATAGATGATAGCAGATCAAAGGCTCTAAATAATTTTAAAATAAATAATTACGATGTTACTTGTTCTCATATAAATATAACAGTTTCAGAAGAAACGTATTTTTTTGAAGCCCCGGATTCTTCAAGCAATAAAATATTTATAACAAAGAACCCAATCGCTGATTTTAGTTATTCAAATGATAGAAAAAATTTTAATCAGAAACTCAAAATTATAAATAAGAAGTTTTCTATTCCTGTTGCTGAAGGTGTGCGTCTTCAGACAAGGGCAACATATGTCGCAACGGATAAACAAGAGGAAGTCTGGTATTATGTAAGAATCGACAATCTTACTGATTCAAAATACGGGTGGATAAATAGAAAAGCAACAAGCAGGTTTGATAAAGAAGATGTATCAAAAAAACGCTTTGCATCATTTATAGATAAACTTGAAGAAGCAGGTGTAGTACAAATTGTTCAAGCTGATACAGATAATTTACCTGCTGAATTAGATTGTTTTGATATTGAACCGGATGCAGAATCTTATTTCTTTTATGATGATAATAATATATGGTTTGTAACTGGATATCTTGGTTTATATACAGTACTTCCAAGATCTTGTCTGGCAATAGATAAGGACGGTTACTTGAAATGTAAATACAATCAGTATTCTATGTTGTTCATAACAGGTGGAATTAATCAGGTCTTCAGGGATTTTAAAAACGATGGAGAAAACACTTATGATGATTCAGATAGAACTGAAGGTTTTCATAATGGAAATATTAAATCAATTTCAGCTTCATCTTCTTTTGAGGAAACAATAAAAGGACGCATAATAAAATATACTCCTGACAATTTAGGTAAAGCCTTTGAAGTAGGTTGTAGATGTCATCCATACTGGTGGAACTATAATCATATTCCATGGGTAGAAGGAGTTGATGGAAACGGTATTGGAGAATTCATTACAGTTGAATTTACAGAACCTGTAATTGAACTTGAACTGATTAATGGATACTCAGATATTAATAACATGAAGCTTTATAAAGAGAATGCCCGTGTAAAAACTTTTAAATTAGAAGATTTGGACAATGATATTACAAAATCGATTTCCTTTGATGATTATGTATATTTCAATAAAGTAATTCTTGAAAAACCAACAACAAAAATTCGACTTACAATTCAAGAAGTATATCCTGGAACAAAATACCAGGATACATGTTTTAGTTCAATTCTGGCAACTTCATACAAACGATACAATACTGACAAAAAGCAAAATGCAGAAACCTTAAAAAAGTTATATAAAAGATCGATGGAAGTAAGTCCTGAAGAATTTTTTAGAATCCAGACAAAACTTGGTTTCTAAGATTTTTTGTACAAGATTATGCAGCGTATCTGGAGTAAAAAATGGAAAAATACATTGGTTATACAATAAAAGAACAGATAAGCTACTTGCTTTGCTTGATTATTATGCCAGCTTTGTCTGTATTTGGATTTGTCGAAAAACTATATCCGGTTGTGGTTTCTATTCTTTTTCTTTGTGCAATTCTCTATGTAATAATAGAAAAAAGATATATCTGGTATAAATATAAAATAGATAATGATTCTCTGATTATAAAAAAATTATTTAGAACGCAAACATATTTATTTGATGAACTGGAGAAAGTGTTAGTATCAGAGAATGCAAGTAAGCCTGTATTTTCATTTAAATTTCCAAAAGAAACAATAAAAGTATTTCATGATAAAAATATAGCTCAACTCCTGGAATACTTTTTTAATAACAGCATTGAAAATATTTACAATAAGAAATTCCTGGAATTTGAAAACTCTAAACGATTTATTCATATTACAGAAAGACATAAAAACACTAAAAGAGATGTATTGTTTATATTTTTGGGTTCATCATTATGCTTTTTAGACCTTTATGTAGAAAGATCTAAAGGCTATTTTATTTATTTATTTCTGGGTATTACAGGTTTGTTAGCTACAATATCATTATTTGCTTTTATTTTGTCATTCAGAAGAATAAAGCATTCGGATCTTGAATATGAATACATAGATAAAGATGGTTTTCACTTTCTGAATCTTTATGTACCATTTTCTGAAATTACAGAAATTAAAAAATTGAGAAAAAGAACAGGGCTATCAAAGTTAAGACTAAAAACAAAAGACAATAAAGAATGGGAAATATCAGTAATCGACTTTGATGGTGATATTTTGTATGAAATGTATTTAGATAAAAAAATAACACGCAATATAACTGTGTAATTGTACAGATAATTTTAGGGGGTGTTACGGGGGCTGGCCCCCGTTAGAAGGGGTGGCGTAAGACCGCTTGCGGGCTGGAGACAGGGGAAGGCTTTCCCCTTCTTAAAAATAAAAAATCTCTTCAAACTTCTTATCCAGCGCAACGCATAAAATCAGGGCGAGCTTTGCGGTAGGGCAGAACTGGCCGGTTTCTATGGAGCTGATTGTGTTGCGCGAAACGCCTACCATTTCTGCGAGTGCATTCTGAGAAAGATTTTTTTCACTGCGGATTTCTTTAAGATGATTTTTTAAAACAAGTGTGTCATTCATTCTAAATCTCCTTAAAGACGGCCGGTCAGCTGCAGAATGAATACTACTGTCAGCAAAATAAAAATGGCAAGATAGCCGAGTGCAACAAAAAGTTCATGCAGTTTTTTCATCTTGAAAAACTTTACGCAAAAAGCAACTGTGAGCATACCGAAGAAAATCATCCAGCACTGAACGCTTACTCGCTTTGTGAATATCCAGCTGAGGATTGAAACAAAAGCACACAATCCGAATGAAGAAAAGAATGCTGCTGTGGCCGCTGTTTTCTGAACCTCTAAATCAAATACGTCTTTATCGTTGTTTTCTTTTCTGCTTTGTTCAAGGATTTCTTCTTTTGTCATTTTTTTTCGCTCCTTATTTATTTGTAATTTTATAGTTTAAAACCTTTTTAGGACAAGTCGAAATGCATTCTCCGCAGAAGATGCATTCGGCGTTGCGAAGCTCGTCACGCTTTACGTCGGCAACTAAATTTTTTACATCAAGACTCATTGGGCACATTTTGTTACAGGCACCGCAGCCAATGCAGTTCTCGCGCTTTGTTTTAATTTTCAGTTGTGGCAGATGAAGCAGACGTCCTGCCTTATACCCCATGATCATAAAGGGTGCCATCCAGCAGATGTAGTGGCAGTTAGCCCGTTTTCCGTGAATAATTACCGGAATCAAAAACAGAATTACAATTCCGTAATATATTACATAACTGTAAATGTTGGAAATTGAAATGCCATGATCAGTCATAAAAAAGGGCTGAATCGTATAGTCGCCTTTTCCCAGTACATTGCAGATAATCACTCCGGAAAGCCATAGTACCCAGATTCCGTATTTGAGATAATTGCGCCAGCCTTGCTTCGGACTTTTTGGAGAGAAGCATTCAAAGCATTCACTCAAACCTCCGGTAGGACAAAGGAAGCCGCACCATAATCTTCCAAAGAACATTCCAAGAATAAACATCAGGGTAAAAACAATAAAGCTTCCGTTTATGATATGCTGCATCGCTGCCATAATGATGAGGTAGGGTGAGAAATAATAAATCGTAATTGGAAAAAGCAGCATTGAGAATGTAATTAAGAATTTGCGGAATGTCTGTAATTTCATAAAATTCCTCCGAAAGTAGTTGCCAAGTATACTTTGCAACTAAGAGTGTTATAACATTGCCAAGTAAACTTGTCAAGATTAACCTTAAAACTTGACACCCTATTCAGTAGGGTGTATATTGTAACCATGACAAGAGAATTCATCATTACAAAAGAATTTGACCGCACCTGGAAAGAATTAGGTTTGAATGATGATGATTTGCGCGAATTGGAAATATATCTTTGCAAGAATCCAGATTGTGGAGATACTTTGGAAGGAACTGGCGGGATTAAGAAATTCCGATGGGCGTTGGAAGGTCGAGGAAAAAGCGGAGGTGCAAGAATTATATATTTGGACATAGTTTTTGCAGAGCATATTTATCTTCTAACAGCTTTTCCCAAAAATGAAAAAGCAAATCTTAGTAAAGCAGAACGAAATCAAATGAAAACCATAATAACAGCTATAAAAAATGCTGAGAAGGAGGCTCAAAATGGCAGAAAATAAAGTATTTGAAAGTATTATGAATGGTCTCTCAGAAAGTCTTGAGTATGCAAAAGGTGATACTTCGAAGGCAAGACGAATGAGTGTTACTGTTGCAGAACTTCCTCAGTATCATGATAAAGAAATAAAACAGATTCGCGAAGATTTAAATCTCACTCAGAAAAACTTTGCTTTTGTGCTTGGGGTTTCTCCTAAAACCGTTGAGGCCTGGGAATCAGGAAGAAATGTTCCTCAGGGAACAGCTCAAAGATTTTTGCAGGTCCTTAGAACAGGTGGAAAAAAATTACTTCAAGATTACAATGTTGTTACGGTAACTATGTAAAATATTTTTACAACTTTCAAAGTCCGCTGTATGTTTACGATTATCTGAAGAATGAAATCAAGACTGGGAAATTGCAATAAGCATTCACGGGAAATTATGAAGAAAATGAAAATCATAAAAATTTTATATCTAATTATAAATATTATAATTTCGTTTTTTACAGTTATTTTTTTACCATTGAATAATTTGACAACACTAATTATAAGATTTTCTTTTTCACAATTTGTACTTTATTATTTTGCGTTTAATTCTATTCTAGGAATTATATTAACAGTTAAAAATAAAAACCATAGCGAAAAGATTAAACTCAGGTGGTTTATTCCATCTGTAATTTTTTTATATATAGGTTTATTATATGTTCGTGCCGTATTTGAATTATTAAATTGGAATTTAGTAAGTATAGGCTCATTAATTCATGATATTTCACTAATTGTAATTTATGCAGGACATTTTTTTTATGTAAGAGAAATGATTCGTATTTACAATAAAGAAATTGTTGCCAAAGTTTATTTTAGTATTATGTATCCTATTTCTGTTGTAGTGCCTATGCTTGCTTGTTTTCTAGTCTTTATAAGGTAGAAGGGATTTAAATTTAAGGGGCGTTGCGGGGGTGTCCCCCGCTAGAAGGGGTGGCGAGCAACGAAGTGCGAGACAGGGGAAGGCTTTCCCCTCCTTGTAACCACTTTCTTATCTCTTTATAATTTACTTTATGAACACAAATCAGTTTGCACGAACCAGACTTACATTCGGAAAAGAGAATATGGAAAAACTCAACAATGCCCATGTGATTGTTTTTGGTATTGGCGGGGTAGGTAGCTATGTTGTTGAGGCTCTTGTTCGTTCCGGGATTGGCGCAATTGATATTGTTGATGATGATAAAATCTGTCTTTCGAATCTGAACCGTCAGCTTTTTGCGTTGCAGTCTACAATTGGCAGAGACAAGGTTGATGTCGCCGAAGAGCGTATTCATGACATTAACCCGGACTGTAAGGTTACTAAATGGAAGACCTTCTACATGCCCGACACTGCCGATCAGTTTGATTTTTCTCAGTATGATTATATTGTTGATTGTATTGATACTGTGACCGGGAAGCTTGAAATCATCACTCGTGCCAAGGCGCTTAAAAAGCCGGTTATCAGTTGTATGGGTGCTGGAAATAAGGTTGACCCGACTAAGCTCAAGGTTGCTGACATCACGCGCACTTCAGTTTGCCCGCTTGCCCGCGTTATGAGAAATGAACTTAAAAAGCGACGCATTAAACGGCTCAAGGTTGTGTTTTCAACTGAAACTGCAATTCCTCCGCAGGTCGATGAAGCTGATCCTGATTTTGAAGATACTTCTGGGAAAACGCCGGAGCGCCAGGGAACTCCAAAAAAACAGACTCCCGGCAGCAATGCTTTTGTGCCTTCGGTGGCAGGAATGATTATTGCGGCAGAGGTTGTAAAAGACCTCACTCAGTTCCATGTGACAGATTTGTTTAGGGAATAGAGAGACAGTTTAAGTTCAATTTTGTATATTTAAAAATGGAGTTATAATTATGAAAAAAATTATTGTATTATTCAGCCTTTTATTTTCGATTTTCTGCCTTTATGCAAACGATACTTATTTCTTTATGGCAGGCGGACAGCTTGTTCCTACCAAGGAAGGCAATGTTGATGTCGAAATGTCTGAGGAAATCATAAACATTGTATTAAATCCCAAAGATTACGAAATTACTGTTGATTTCTCTTTTTACAATACTGGGAAAGATATCAGTCTCGAAATCGGTTTTCCTTTTTTCTGTTTAGGAATTGGAGGAGAAGGAACAATTTCTGATTTCAAATGCTGGACTAATGATGTTGAAACCAGTTATACCGATTACCCAATTAAGAAGAACTGGAATTCAAATGAACCTACAGAACTTGAAAATGCATATGTAAGAACAATTAAGTTTCCTTCTAAGAAGACAACAAAAACCAGAATTTCATATAAAGCTACTTATGGTCGCGAAGCTCCATCTTACACTATAGCAAAGTATCTTTATGGTACCGGTTCCAGCTGGAAAAATGCGATTGGAAAGATGACAGTAAGAATCCAGAGTAATCTCATCTATTCTTCTCCAATTCAGCTTGCACTTCCAGAAGAAGGTTCAATGCAAAGAGTCAGTGATAATGTTTGGGAAGCTGTTTATACAAATATTGAACCGGATGAATACACAAAATGCATTACAATTGTGATGGGTAATATTTTTGGCGATACAGGTCCAAGAGTTCTGCAAAAAAATAGATTTGTTCCTTGCAACGTGAAGTTGACTAAACAGAGTTTATTCTGGTATACAAAGCCTCAGTTACGCTTGCTCAGAAACGCAATCTATGCTTTTAATGGCTATCCTTTTAAATCAAAAGATTTAATTGAATTGTTTGAAGTCGAATGTGCAGAATACGGATGGTTTGGCTTTAAGGAAATAGATGGAAAATATAAAGGTTATTACCCATTAGATAAAAACTTTTCAGAAGACAAATTATCAGACATTGAAAAGTACAATGTTAAACTGATTCTGGAAGAAGAAAAGAGCTTATAGTATATCGGATTCGTATTTATGCTTTATTCACAAGCGTAAAACTCTTTCCTGTTAGTTCACACAGCTTATAGAAATCAGTTACTGCAGTGAGCAGAATTGTAATCCAGTGTTTCTTATTCATATGCCAAGCGGGGAAGATTGATTTGTGGTCTATGAGATTCGGGATGGCATCCTGGTCGGCTTTCATGTTTACAACCCAGACGTTTTCATCGCCTGTGAGACCGAGCTGGCGGTATTTAATTCTCATAACAAGTGCAAACCATTTTTCATTCGGACAGCGGAAGACAAAAGAGTAGGGCGCATCATCCGGCCACGGGTAATCAGGCTCGGCTCCAAACTTTGATTTTATCCAGGCGATGTAATCATCTTTCAAATCATTTGTCTCAAAACACTTTGTCTTGATATCATTTATGATTTTCTGAACTTCTTCGCGAAGGGAAGCTACAAAGGCGCCGTGAGAAGGCATATCAAAAAGCGCATATTTTTCTCCGGTTGCAGAATCAAAAAGCTGGACGGTGAGTGTCTGTTCGGAAAGCACTAAAGTGATGTCGGCTTTGAATGTACCGTTGGAAACTGGCACTTCCATTTCATAACTGTTGTCATCGCTTGTTGTAAAGCCAGCCGCTTTCAGAGAGTCTTTCTTAATTTTTGCCGATCGGAAAATGTAGCTGTAGTCCATTTAATATTCAATCCACTGATGCATGCCAGGACCAAAGAACTCGCTTGGTCTTTCGATAAAGCCGAACTTTTTGTAAAAGCCCTGTTTGTTTTCGGCAGCCATCAGAGAAATCATAATTCTGTAGCCGGGTTTAAGAAGGCTTCGGATATATTCCATGATTGCTTCCATCAGTTTTCGGCCGAGCCCCTTTCCCTGATATTCGGGAGCAACAATCACATCTGCAATAAGAACAGAATATCCATGATCCCAGATTACTCGTCCCAGTGAGACCGCTTTATCATTATCTCTGAAACAAATTACATGAGAGTTTTGCAATCCACCTTCTGCCTGTTCAGCCGGAAACACACTCCAGCCGACAGCCTGTCGTAATCCTAAATATTCTTCTGTGGTAATTGTATTTGTGATTTTTATATCCATAGATTAATCCTTAATCTTTACGCAGCATTCAAAAACACAGCGGTCGCTTTCTTTGATGTGGATGTAAATCTTGCCGTGAACTTCCGGATCCTCTTTTTTGTAAACCTTAAGAATCTGGCCTTCTTTGCTTTCGCCGGTATAGTGAACTTCAAGATCTGTGATTTCGTGTGACTGCAAAAAATTATCTGAGAAAACACAAAGAGCGAACTTGATATATTCTATATTATTCATGTGATGAGACATATCAATCTGAGATGAACGAATCTGCTGCTCAAAGACAAACTCATCATCAGAAAAATCAGAAGGGAAACGTTCGAAAGGCTCGTTATAAACTGCCTCAGGGAAATTCTCTTTTGGATATGGAAGATTTGTGATTTTGAGCGGACGATGATTTTCGAGGCTCAAAACGCAGGCTTCCTGATTTGCAACAAGAAGAGTCTGGCCGTTCTTATCAACGAACTGCGTATTAACGTGAGTTCGCATTCCAAGATTATCAATAGGGAAGGTACGGGCTGTAATGATTTCACGCCAGTCAGGGCGACGTTCAAAATGAACTTTTGTTTTTGTGAACACCCAGAAGGCATTGAACTTTTCGCGGTAGATTACACCGTCGCAGTCCATTGCATTAAAACTCTCAGTAAGATTATCCTGTACAAGTAAAACAGACTGAGCCACTCCCATCCGAACTGATGAATCAATAAACGCAGAAGAAATCTCACGTTCAGTTTCAAAAATTAAACTATTATTCATATGACAATTGTAATATTTTTTTATGAAACATGATATATAGAACAGATCTATGTTATAATATTTTGTGAATGAGGAGTAAAAACATGGACACACGAAGAGACAAAACTAATTACTATCTTGATATTGCGGAGGAAGTTTCTAAACGGTGCACATGTTTGCGCAGACACTATGGTGCGTTAATCGTAAAGAATGATGAAATTGTTTCGACGGGTTATGTGGGTGCGCCAAGGGGACGGGCAAATTGTACGGACCTCGGTTATTGTATTCGGGCGAAGCTGAATATTCCGCGAGGCGAGCGTTACGAACTTTGCCGCAGTGTTCATGCAGAAGCTAATGCGATTATTTCGGCTCCTAGAGACAGAATGATTGACTCGACTTTGTATCTGACTGGTATTGAAGTAAGCGACAAATCTTATATCAAAAATGCAAACAGCTGTTCTATGTGTAAGCGAATGGTAATCAATGCTGGTATAAAAACTGTTGTAATTAGACTGAATCACGATGAATATAAAACTATTGAAGTTTCATCCTGGGTTGAAAATGATGAATCTATAGATGGAACTATGGGATACTAGTTTTCATTAAAGTACAACTGTAATCGAAAAGATTGATTTTTTCACAATAATCCTCATAATAGTGCGATATGAAACTTAAAGGCTTTTACTCATCACTTGTGGCAATCGCAATTCCAATTTCTCTTCAGGCGCTTTTACAGAACTTTGTAAACATGCTCGACACTGTTATGATCGGGCGGCTTGGAAGTGTTGAAATTGCAGCGGTAGGGCTGGGCAATCAGATCTTTTTTATTCTCAATATGATTCTTTTTGGAATTACTTCTGGCGGCGGAGTTTTTATCGCTCAGTTCTGGGGAAAGAAAGATATTAAGGGAATCAGAAAGTCATTAGGTTTGATGACTTTGATTGCGCTGTTTGTTTCTGTTGTTTTTACTATTCTTGGACTTTTTATTCCGTATAAACTGATTGGTATTTATTCTCCGGATCCTGAGGTTGTAAAAGTTGGCGGTGAATATCTTCGTCTGGCGTGTCTGTCTTACATTCCTACGGCTATCAGTTTTTCTATTACGCTGGCCTTGAGAAGTACAGAGCGTGTTAAACTACCGCTCGTTTGTACGTCAGTTTCTTTGTTTACAAATGCCGGTGCAAATTATGTTTTGATTTTTATTGCGCACCTTGGTGTTAAGGGTGCTGCAATTGCAACTGTGTTTGCTCGTGTTGTTGAACTTATAATTCTTGTAAGCTGGTCATATTCTCACAAATATGAAATCAGTGGTAAGCTCCGAGAACTTCTGGGCTTTGACTGGAGTTTTGTTTTCAAATATATAAAGATTGCTTTTCCTGTTATTATCAATGAAACTTTCTGGGGGCTTGGAACTTCTGTATACAACGGAATCTATGCGCATGCGGGAACAGATGCTTTCACTGCCTACAGTATTACGGGAACTATCAGTCAGCTGACATGGGTATTCTGTATGGGCTTTGGAAACGGAATGGGTGTTCTGATTGGAAAACGAATCGGTGAAAAGAAACTTGATGAAGCCCGCGCATATGCACTGCGTTCAATGTGGTTTATGCCTTTGATTGGGGCGGCCGTTGGAATCTTCCTGCTGCCACTTTCTAAATTACTGCCGTTCCTCTTCAATGTTGAACCTGAAATAATTAAGATGGCAACTCAGATTCTTATGATTCTGATTCTGCTTTATCCGTTCAATTCTTTCTGTATGGATTGGATTGTCGGTGTGTGCAGGGCAGGCGGAGATACTGTTTTCTCTGCGGTCGGTGAACTGGTTGTTCTATGGGGTGTTGCGATTCCTTTGGGATATGTAGCAGCCTTTGTGCTCCATCTTCCAGCTCCAATGATATTCTTATTCCTTTCAAGCGAATCGATTGTAAAGGCGATTATTGGCGTAATCAGAATATTAAGCGGAAAGTGGCTGCACGAGGTAACCTGATTAAGGCAGATTTTAAGATAACGGAAATCTATTTAATTCCAGGAACGGTGAGCACTGGTAAAAGCCGATGTCGTGGATTCTTGCTTCCAGTGGCAGGGTGATTTTTTCTGCGAGTTCAAGCGCTTTGGAAAACTGAGTTTGATTCAGGCCTGTGGCAAGGGTAGTGTGCGGGAACCAGATTTCCGGGACGTAATATCCGTTTTCGCCTGCTTCAAATTCCGGCAGGATTATCTTGTGAAGTTCATCATTTATTGTAGAAAGGAAGTCGTCTTTTGCAGGCTTGAGGAAAAGGACCTTGTTGTTGAAGTTTCCGATTTCTGTAAATCTCACTACGCCGGACTTTTGTGTTCTGGAAAACTCTTTAACAATCTGAATCAGCTTTTCTTCTGTTTCTTTAGTTCCGTGAAATGCGCCAATTGTCACATGAGGCGGAACCTTGTTTTTGATCATAAAATCATTGCCAGTCTGTTCTGCGATTGAGGACATTGTATTAAAAATGATTTCATTTACATCCTGAGTAAAATGAAGAGAAACTGCATATGTGATAAAAGGCTTTTCGTAACTCATGGGAACTATCCGTTTATAATTTTTACAGCAACATCTTTTATTGAAAGATTGGTTGTATCAAGAGTATTGTCCAGCGACGAGAAATAATCAAGAGATTTTGTGCTGACTTTTAGCCACTCGTCTGTTCGCCACGGGCATTCTTTGTCATTGTGCCAGCGGTCGGTAAGGGTTGTGTGATTGCAGGTCAGGGTAACGGATTTTATTTCCAGTTCCAGTTTTTTGATGGCTTCGATTATCGAATTGTAGACCCATTCATTATCCATCAGCCAGACCAGGACAATCATCTTACATTCAGAACATTTTTTATAGTTGCCGATCATGTGAAGAATATTGTCCACGGCCATAGTCTTGGTTTCACGATTCCCAACAAAAGGATGAATGTCGAGGCACCAGTCGCCGTCAATAAAGGCTGTTCCCGGAGTATGTTCTGCGATGTATTTGCCGACAGCGGTCTTTCCAACCCCCATCGGTCCGTTTAGGATGATTACTTTCATTTATTTGAATCCTTTTATTCCGAGGTTTCTATTTTTCCTGATTTAATAATTCAATAAATTCCATTCGTTTAATCATATGTTCTGTTGAGTGGGCATCAAAACCAATAATAGTTTTTATAGGATTTGAAGCTGTCTGATTATACAATTCTACCAGATCCCAGAATTCTTTTCTCCAGAAAATATGATGGGATTTTTCGATATGTTTTTCATATGACGAAAGATTTTTTTCAAGAATGATATTGTATTGAGAAGCGGTGTCTATAAGTTTGTTTGAAATATCAGTTAGCTCTTGTGTCCATTTTTTACAACGACGAAAGAATCTATCTGGATGAGCAACAATATTAAAATATCCGGTTTTCATTCCTTCTATCATTGCATTGCAACAGCCGATATATTCATCAGATTTGTCCTTGTCATCAAAACTATAAGTTCCATCCGGATGCTGAAAAAAATGCTGCCCGATAATTAGAGGATGCAGATTTAATTCATACAGATATTTATAGTAATTTATCATTGAAGGAAGAAATTCAACTTCAAGACCTGTTTCTATTTGAATCAGTCCCTGATATTTTATTTGTAGATTTTTTAGCGATTCAATATATTCAGAAAGCTGTTCTATTTCCATACGGTTGTTGAACGGATTTTCCGGGAATGGACAATGCTCTGTAAAAGTTATTTTTTCAGCTCCTAAAGATAAAGCTTCTTTTATAAACTCTTCGTCACTTTCATTGGAACCATGCTTGCATCTGAATGTATGTACGTGGAATATATGTTTCATAATTATCTCTCTTTAGGATTGTAGCATAGAAGTAAGCTGCTTTGCATTAAAATTGTAGTTTAATTTCAAAATATCTCAAATATGATATAATCAGATAAATAACTTTGATGCATTTGGAGACAGAACTCTTTTTGCAAAAGTTGAAAAAGATAATAAATGGACCACCTTGCGTGATGCAGTTTATTCTGCAGTGTCGCTGGAGATTTAGAGAATGCTGAATAATATAAAACTATTTGTCTTTGACCTGGGTGGAACTCTGATGGAATATAAGGGCATGCATCTGAGCTGGGCCGGGTATTATAAAACATCCTTTGAGTATGTAAATGAAAAATTAGAGCTCGGCCTGTCCGATCAGCAGATTGCAGCTTCAGTTCAGATTTTTACAGATTATAACCCGGCAGTGAATCCTCGAGAAAAGGAGATTGATCCGGAAATAATTTTTGAAGATATCATAAAAGGGTGGAACACAACTCTTCCAGTCAGCAAAATCATCGATGTCTTTTTTGAGTCCCTTCATCTTGAGCCAGTAATTTATGATGATTCGATTCCTGTCCTGAAGAAGCTGCAAAAATCCGGATTTAAGATTGCAGCTATGACAGATGTCGCGACCGGCATGCCCGATCTTATGCACAAGAATTATGTATCGCCACTTTTTCCTTATTTTGATTTATATGTTTCGTCTCTTTCATGCGGATATAAAAAGCCAAATCCAAAAGGACTTAGAGACATCTCTGAACATTTTGGAATTGCACCAGAAAACATGGTTATGATTGGCGACACATCCCGAGATGTTAACGCTGCAAAAAATATCGGCTGTCATTCAATTCTGATAAACCGCTCAGCCAAACCAGCACAGGATTTTGGACAGGAATATACAGTTACAAATGCGATGGAAATATTGGATCTTATTCAGTTATAATATAGAAAATCAAAAAGTTTAGGAGTAAAAAAAATGACATTTGACGGCTCTCAGAAAATCATAGGCAAAGGTGCACAGGCAGAGGTTCTGCTGTACCATGGATTTGCTTACAAAGTTTATAATCAGTCTTATCCAGCAGAATGGATTGCATTTGAAAAACAGCAGCAGCAGGCAGTGAATAAGGCCGGCCTTTGTCCGGTAAAATATTACGACACAGATGATTCACATATCATCAAGATGGATTTAGTTGAAGGAGATCAGCTGGAGAAATCAGTTCCTAAGGCTCCCGAAGAGGGCTTTAGACTTCTTGCAAAGGCGTTCCGTTTTGTTCACGAAGCAGATGCCAGTAACACCTCAATTCCGCCACTTAGTGCAACGGCAGGCCTTATGTTATCTGATGAAGAAAAATCAGAAGTGCTTCCTGTGATTGATCGTTTGTCTCAAAAATATAAGAGCTGCATTTGCCATCTGGATATGCATTTTCTAAATATCATGATTCCAAATGATACTGCTCTTGTCGCAGATAAAATCAATTATACTATCATCGATTGGATGAATACGAGAGTTGCCCCACCAGTTTTTGACTACGCACGAACTTATGTGATTCTTAATGAGTTTGCAAAAGAAGCTCTGGAGTTCTACAAAGCTACAGTCTGGCCAGATGTTCAAGAACTTGGAATTTCCGAAGAAGATTTCTTTGAGGCTGTGAAAGTTTGTACTGTTTTGCGTAGTAAAGAATAGAAATTTACAACGGAAAAGTCATTCTCCACTTTAAACCTCAAAATCAAGGCATGAACGACTTGCAGTATATGGGCGAACTTTGCTGTCAGCCACGGCAACGTGTTCCGGATGTTTTGAATATCCTTTCAGAGCTTCTTCTGATTCAAAGGTTGAGTCCAGCATAAGGTCGGCAGTGGAAGAAACGAGGCGGCCGCTGGTGATTACTTTGATATCTACGAGGCCCGGTACCTTTCCCTTGAGACCTTCGAGACCTTCTTTGATTCCGGCTTTTACTGATTCTTTTTCAGAATCACTCATTTCTTTTAATGTCCATAAGATAATGTGCTTTACCATTTTCTGTCCTCTTTTTATATCAGTTTAAATCATATTGCAGCCGGATTTTCTTTCTTCCGGATGTGCTACTTCAAAGCCGCAGTTTGCTTCCATATTGAGTTCGCGGAGTTCTTTTACACCGTCAATATAAAGCTGATAGTTGATACCTGTAGATTCGTATCCGCAGCCAACATCATATTCATCACCAAGCGACTCGCGGACAATCTGCTCGCGCTGTTCTCGGGTTGTATCTTTAATCAAAATGCTTGCCATATTTGTTCCTTAATCGCGCGGTTTTTCCACACGAATTGTAAAAATTGACTTCATGTTTGTCTATAGAATATCACGAAACAAGAGTTTATTCAGCGCTTTGTGTGGAAAATCACCAGGAACAATTACAGATAAGACACCAGTTCATCCATAGGGATTCTTGCTGTCGCGTGACGGTTACTGTCTGTTGTTTCTTCTGTATAGCCGAGTGCAAGAATATTTACCGGTACAAGGTTATCTGGAAGATTGAACTCTTCTTTGATAACATCCGGCTTAAAATAGCAGATCCATACAGAACCAACTCCGTTATCAGCTGCACTGAGCATCATATGATCAGTTACGATTGAGGCATCAATATCAATTGTCTGATGTCCATCAAATGGGCGTGTCCATGCTTTTGAAGCATCAGCACAAACGAGTAAAGCTACCGGTGCTTTGTAAATATTTGCAGCTTTTGCAAGCTTTTCTTTAGCTTCTGCAGATTTAATAACGATGATTCTGGCTGGCTGTAAATTAGCAGCAGTTGGGGCAACGTGGCCGGCTTCAAGAATTTCATCAAGAACATTCTGTGGGATTTCCTTATCCAGATATTTTCTGGCAGAAAAACGATTTTTAGCAAGGTTCAAAAAATTCATAATATTTCTCCAAAAATATTTATTACGACTAGTCGCCGTCATTATAGCATATTAAATCGGTTTGACAAGAATGCACTTTTTTGTTATATACTACCCAAAAGGAAAGTATAAGCTATGAATAAATATAACTGTCCTGTAGATGCAACAATCAGTAAAATCGGCGGTAAGTATAAAGCCGTTATTCTCTATCATCTGAAGGATGAAACTTTGCGCTACAATGAAATCAAAAGAAAAATCAAAAAGATAACAGACAAAATGCTGGCACAGCAGCTTCATGAACTTGAGGATGATAAATTGATTAACCGCAAGGTCTACGCGGTTGTTCCTCCAAAAACTGAATACAGTCTCACGGAGCTTGGTCAGTCGCTGATTCCAATTCTGGACGCAATGTGTTCCTGGGGGGAACAATTTATGGTAGAATAAAAGAAGAGAGGTTATAAATGAAAACATCAAAGCGATTATTTACAAGTTTTATTATCTGTTTACTTTTCAGCAGTATTTTTGCATTTGAAACAAAGGTAATAAACACAACAGATCTTGAAGTCTGGCTTACAGTTTTTCAGGGAGATTCAGCACAGGAACTGCATGTGGCTCCCAAGTCAGAAAAGACTTTTTCGTATGAACTTATAGATCCAGATAATATCAAATACAATCTTTCGTGGGGAAGTGATAATAATTGCTGGTGGGGCTTCGCTGAAGGGCCTATCACTGAAGCAAATACATGGGAACCCGGCTATGCTTTTAAACAATACGACTTTTCCTTTTTTTCTCTTACAAAACAAGAGAAGTCTGCAGTTTCTACTATGATTAGAACTACCTACATTGGTTTTACAGAAATGAAAGAAAAGGGTTTTAAACTCAAGATGATTGATGAATGCCAAAACGTTGGAGAACTCTTTGCTCTGTTAGATAAATACGTTTTTGATTATCATTTCTCGATAACAATTGACAGGGGTGAAAAAGGATGTCTTGAATGGAAGTTCAAGAATCTTGTTACAGATGAAAAAAGCAAAAAAAGTATTGATCCTATAGTCACCTATTTTGAGAAAGCAACTTCAAACGCTTATTACATCCGCTTTAATAGTTGTTCAGAAAGTACAAAAGATTTTAATAATCCTTACTGGAAAGAATTTCCAAGAGCCGCCTCAAAGGCCTGTAAATATGATTATATAGTTCTTGATCCGCGTTCAAATAATGGTGGCGGCCAGATGCAGCAGGTTCGGTTTTTTGAATCACTCATCAATAAAAACTATAAAGGAAAGATTTACATTCTTCAGGATAAATACAGTTTTTCTGCCGCCGAAATGTGGATGATTGCCGGGAAATACGTAAATAAGCTGGACATTACAACTGTCGGCACTTTTACCGGCGGAATGCAAAGATATGGTGAATGCAAATCAATACACAAGAATAATGTATGGGGCTGGATTCCAACAATAATCTGCGGTATTCCCGATGATGGAAAATGGAAGGGCGAGGGTGTCGGCTATGAGCCTGATGTTTTTGCCTATACCGAAGAAATAAAAGGTGTGCTTACCGGCTTTGGTGTTGATATGACAGGAATTGAGATTCAGTAGGCGGAATGTTCTGCCGTCAGCATTTCAGGTACTTCGTTTATACAATAATCCCGCCATGGAAATGTAATTCGTAAATCTTTGTATCCAGATAGAAGATATCTTCATAACCCTGAAACCAGTTAAAGTCCCCGTTGGTCTGGCAGTGGTAGGTATAATCTCCCTGCCGGAAAATGTCTGGACCGCGGTAAGGCTTATCAGCTGGAACTTCAAAAAGGGCTGCCTTTAGAAAATCTCCAGAGAACGGCTCTCCTGTTACCCGGCCGTAGTAATTCATAGACCACAGCGGTACTCCATCTTTCCAGACAGCTTCTTCACCAGCAAACTCCTTTCCACCAAGATAAGTGTCTATGTAAAGGAGTTCACCAGCCGGAGTTTTTTCTTCATATTTCAAATCGTGTGAAGCAGGGCGGCTGGGAGCAACCTCAGCTCCGTGTCCTGCGTAGGTTTTCTGCTTTGCTTTTATTAGGAATCGGATGAGTTCTGTGCGGTCAGTTTTATCTTCATTTTCCGTCAGGGGAATATTACAGTCATCATCATTTTTTACAATGCGGTCAATCGGAATATGATAAAGATTACTCAGAGCAATGAGCCCGTCGAGTTCCGGAACGGCAAGCCCGTTTTCCCATTTGCTTACAGTCTGACGTGCAATGTGCAGTTTATCTGCCAGTTCTTCCTGCGAATATCCGTTTTGTTTTCTGAGTAAGCTGAGTTTTTCACCTAAAATCATATTCACCTCGCTGACTATAAGGTAACACAGAAGATGATTTATTTACACCGCTTTCTGGCTGCAAAAATGTAACGGCAGAGTGACAAAAATTGTGGTGTTGGCGGATTTTTCTGATATAATCAAATCAGAGGAAAAAATGAGTTTTAATCCAGGTAAAAAAGAAATTGAAGAAAAGATAAAAAATCAGCTTGCGGTCGAGTTTAATTGTTCGCCGCAGGATTTTGATAAAACAGAAAATATAATAACCACTGAGCACCAGCATCCAGACCGCAGAAAGTTTTCAGATAAGCCCTTCTTCCTGCAGATGGCGACTCTTGGAAAGAACACAGTAATTTCAGCTGATGAATCAATACATCCTTGGCTTACAAACTGGGTAAAAGGCAAACAGGGAATCTGGCTGTTCGAGCAGCATAATTATTTCGAACTAGAAACAGAGCTTAGAAAGCATGGTTATAAAATGGCGTTGACTCATCACATGTTTGTGCCAGAAGCAAAATTGATAGATGTAAAAACTGACCTGAAAATCAAATGGCTTGAGCAGAATGATATCACTCCCTTTTACGGAAACGAAAACTTTCCGAACGCAATCTGCGACAAGTTCAAACCAGAGCGTCCCGACGTACTTGCAGTAGTTGCAATGGATGGCGATAAAATTATGGGAATGGCCGGCTGCTCAGCAGATACACCAGAATTGTGGCAGATTGGAATCGACGTCTTACCAGAATACCGTGGCCGTGGAATCGCAAAATCTCTCGTAACACTTTTACGAAACGAAACTTTCCGTCGCGGAGCAATTCCATATTACGGTACGAGTCTTGCAAATCTTCCGTCCTGGAAAACCGCTCTCGACTGCGGTTTCAAACCTTTCTGGGTAGAAGCAGAATCACAGCCAGATGAGAATACGGAGTTTACAAAATGATTTTTGAAAATGTTTATTTTATAACCGGAACTGCTTATGCAGGAAAATCTACAATGGTTAAACTGCTTGCAGAAAAATACAATGGTATTGCCTGCGAGGAAAACTATCATGATGTTTTACTGCCGGAGTTAGATGCAAAGGAATTTCCATACGTTACATATACACGTGATTTGCAGGACTGGCATGAGTTTATCAGACGAAGCCCGGAAGAATATCTTGCATGGATTAACGGTGCTGCAAAAGAGTGCGAAATCCTCGAACTACGGATTCTGGAGGACATGCTTAAAAAAGAAGATTCGCAGGATAAAATGATTTTCGTCGATACAAACATCTCAATAGAAACCTTGCATAAAATTGCAAAACACGACCATGTCCTGATTATGCTTTCCGACCCGGATATTTCTGTCCGAAGATTTTTCGAACGTCCCGATAAGGAAAAGCAGTTTTTATATCAGCTGATTATGGAAGAGCTCGATCCCGAAGCCGCCCTCCAAAATTATCGCAAAGGCCTCGAACTCATCAATTCCCAGGAAAATTACAACCGCCTCCTAAATTCCGGCTTCAACGTAATTCTCCGTGACGAAAAATTAGGTGTTCAGGGCACTTTAGAACTCGTTTCAAAAAAGTTTGGATTATAAAACTTTGGGGGTAATATACAAAAGAAATGAGATTTCTCTATCAAAGAAAATTAAAAATATAGAAATTGAAATAGTTGATATTTATAAAGGTACAAAATATGATGATACTATCCTTTCAATGATAGTTCTATAAATCCAAATATTGAAATGACATATATTTGGAATCCCGAAATGGAAGAATTTTTGAATTTGCGTATTTTAATGGACATAGTTTTATATGTCGTGGTATAATAATCCCACGAGGTGAAAATATGCCAAGAATAGTTCCAATCAGAGATTTGAAAAATACAACAGCAATTTCTAATTTGTGTCATGAAGACAAAGAACCTATTTTCATAACAAAAAATGGTTATGGCGATATGGTAATAATGAGCATGGAAACTTACGAAAAAAATATGTTCCTTGCAAATGTTTATGGAAAATTAGAAGAAGCAAAAGAGGACCTGAAAAATGGAAACTACTCTTCCGTTGAAGATGCGGTTTCAAGAATAAGGAAATCGCATGGCTTATAATGTTCATCTTATGCAAAAGGCAGAGGAAGATTTATCAGAAATAGTAACTTATATTTCCAATACGCTCTGTAATAAACAGGCTGCTGATAATCTCCTTAAAGAATTTATTGAAGAGACAAATAATATTGCAGAAAATCCATATATGTATTCTTTAAGTCCAGATTCATTTTTACAGTCAGAAGGATATCATCGATTTATCTTCTACAAAAATTATATAGCACTATATTTGATTAATGATGATAAAAAAGAAGTTTCCATAATGCGTATTTTTTATGCGAAACGTGATTATGGGAATTTAATTTAAGTACATAAGTAGTACAAAAAGGAGTTAAAAAATGTTAATAAGACAAGCCGAAGAAAAAGACGTAGTGGATATTAAGGATTTGTATTTCAATTTCCTTACAAAGTATCCGCCAAAAGAAGAACAGGACATTGAGGTCTGGAAAAAGCTTATCAATGAAATGAATAAAAGCGAAAATTTATATCTCCTGGTAGTTGAGGAAGATAATCGTGTCGTTTCAACCGTACAGCTTGCAATTATTCCAAGCCTCACTCATAACGTGCGTTCATTTGCAGTTGTAGAAAATGTAGTAACCCACGAGGATTATCGTAAAAAAGGTTTTGCATCTATGCTTTTGCAGGAAGCAATTAAAATTGCACAGAACAAGAATTGTTATAAAATCTTTTTGGAAACAGGTTCAAACCGCGAGACTACATTAAACTTTTATAAAGAAAATGGTTTCGAAATGGATACAAAACATTCGTTCCTCAAAAAACTGTAAAAATGCTTAATCTCAAAAAGGATAAATATGGATACAAAGTTTTTCAATAAATGGTTTAAAGGTTTAAATGATGGCCTTGAAAAAATGGATACAGAAGAATGTTCGCGATTATTTTCCAAGTGCGCCCAGCAGTGTGCCTGCGATGCATTAAAATATTTTTACAGAGATTTATTTTCTGAATGTAACGGAAATCTGGATAAATTCTTTTTGCAGGTTAATGAACAGAACGAACTTGCTGGAAAAGTTATAGAACCAGGAAAGGTCTATGAGCTTATTTTCACAAAATGTGGCTGCCCCTTGTATACAGAGGCTGAAATAAAATCAAGTAAGCTTTGTGAATGCTCGAGACAAAGTATGATATATGTATTTCAGACTCTTGTACCAGACCGAAAATTCAGAATTGAGAGTATAGAAACAATCTTGTCTGGAAACAACAGATGTTGTTATAGAATAATATTCGAGTAAAAAAAGGAGATAATTCATGTCAAACATGTTCGATGTCTATCAAAACTTTTCAGATTTATATGATGAATTAGTAAATCATGAAGATTACGAAAACAATCTTTATAAGTTTTTGAATGACAATATCCAGTGGGAAAATAAAGTTGTCGGTGAATTTGGAATAGGAACCGGACGTGTTTCCAGAAACTACATCGACAAGGCGAAAAAACTTTTTGCGTATGATAATTCACAGCATATGCTAGATAAAGCAAAAGAGAACTTGGCAAAGTGGTCGGATAAAATTGAATATTCAGTTCTCGATAACAGTAAATTAAATACTATTGAAAATACCTTTGACATAATAATTGAAGGCTGGAGTTTCGGGCATCTGGTTGTTCAGGAAAATGAAAATATAGATCAGACTATTCAGTATCTTATCAGCGAAACTAAAAAACGCGCAAAGGAAATCATTTTCATTGAAACATTGGGAACGAATGTTGAATTTCCAAATCCTCCGGGAGAAAAGCTTTCTAAATTTTACCAAGCACTTGTTGAAAATGGTTTTAAGGAACACATAATTCAAACAGATTATAAATTCAACAATTATGAAGATGCTGGAAAAATAATGGGTGCCTTTTTTGGTGATTCAATGAAGAATGACATAATTCAAAAGCAGTTGAATGTAATAAAAGAATATACGGGAATATGGATTTGCAGGAATTAAAAATGAATTACATAATCGAAACAGAACGTCTAAAATTACGGGAACTAACTTTGGACGATACCGACAAACTTGCTCTTGTGCTTTCGGATCCACAATCTATGAGATTTTATCCACATCCTTTTTCGAGGGAAGAAGTTGAGCACTGGATAAAATGGAATATTGATAATTACAAAAAATACGGCTTTGGACTTTGGGCTGTAATTGAAAAAGAATCAGACGAATTTATAGGCGACTGCGGAATCACAATGCAGCAGGTTGAAAATGATTTGTTTCATGAAATCGGCTATCATCTTAGAAAAGAATACCGGGGAAAGGGGTATGCAACTGAAGCAGCCCGTGCCTGTTCAGATTACGCAAAGAACAGGGGAGTGGAACAAATCATTTCTTATATGAAGTCTGACAATCTTCCATCCCGCCATGTAGCTGAACGAAATGGTATGACCTTTGTAAAATCTTTTACCAAGACTGTAATGGGAAAAGTTGTTGAAGATGAAGTGCTTTATATGAAGGACTTGAACGCGAATGAAAAAATCAGAGATGTACAGATTGAAGACGCTGAAAGACTTTTAGAGATTTACAGTCATTATGTTTTAAATACAGCGGTTTCTTTTGAATATGATGTTCCAACCTTAGAAGAATTCAAAGAACGAATCAGAAATACAAAAAAGAAATATCCGTATCTTGTTTGCGAAAAAGATGGAAAGATAATCGGCTATGTCTATGCCAGTGCGTACAGTTCACGCGAATCTTATTCATGGACAGTTTCAACTTCCATTTATGTTGATAAAGATTATCGAAGGCAGGGGGCAGGAACACTGCTTTATAGAGAATTGGAAGCTCGGTTAAAAGAAATGGGAATTATCAATCTTCTGGCAGGAACAGCCTTTACAGAAAAGGAAGATGAGTATCTTACACAGGACAGCCCAAAGTTCCATTTGAAGCAGGGCTACAGAGAAGCAGCTCATATGATTGGAATCGGGAAAAAATTTGATCGCTGGTACGATCTTAAATGGTTTCAGAAGAAAATTTAATTCTTAAGCTGATTCTCTTCTTTCTTTAGTTCACGTTTATTTTTGTACATCTCTTTGTCAGCCCGATTAAATACCTCTGTTACAAGAGTATCTGTTTCGGGATTATAATCTGTCATTCCGGAAGCAATGATTGGACCTGATTTTGACTGCAGATTTTTTTGAACTTGAGAACGCAAACTGATTATAAGTTTTTCTCTGTTTGCAAAATCATCACCAGCAAGGAACAGAACGAATTCGTCTCCACCAATTCGGAATACAGGGCTGTGTACAAATGTATTACATAAAAGCATTGCTGATTTTTTTATATATTCATCTCCGGCTACATGACCTAATGTATCGTTTATTTTCTTTAAGTTATTTACATCACATACAATAAGTGCAAAAGGCAGATAATCCATTCCGTTGTCGATATTATCCTGAATCGATTTTTCCAGTTCGTTATAGGCAGTTTTATTTTTTACACCTGTCAGCTCATCGCGTCTGGCAAGCTCTTTTTCTGTATTCAGTGCTTTAAGATTCTGCTTTTCTTTTTTGATTTCATCATCAATATTTTCGATTCCAAAGATATAATGAGTGTCATCCAAAGTTTTTCGAACTGTCATTCTGACAAAATGCGTTTGCTTGAATGCTACAATACGATAATCTACGCTGCAGCTTTTCTTATCTGTAAGCGCACTGATTATATAATCTTTTTTGATAAAATTGGTCAGCAGGTCGCGGTCATTTTTATGAACAATTTTTGTGATATCAATTTTAGAATCAGCAAAAAAATCATCACCCGATTTCTGCATATCTAATTGTCCATAAATATTCCTGCATTCATAACTGATATAACTGGAGTCTTTTGCATCAACATAATAAATTACGTCAAAATTGACAGCAAGAATTTCTGCAATCTGAGTGAAGGTAACATTCTTTTTCTGATTTTCAAGCCGCATATTTTCGGCGGTAAATTCATTTTCTATATCTTTTTCGCCCAGAACAAAATGCCTCTTATCATTTGCAAGCATTACTGTAAATTGGAAATGTCGGGGCTGTCCGTCAATCATTATCCTGTATTTATATGAATATGATTCTTTACCTTTGAGATTTTTTAACATTGTCTCTTTTAAGTGCAGGTTTTTAGCAAATTCCCTGTCATCGGGGTGTACATATTTTTCAATATTTAATTGAGTTTCAGTATAAAAATTTTTGCCTGCGACTGGAACATTCATAGAATCATATTTCTGGCTGGTTGAAAATTCCCTGTATTCTCCAGTCTCTATATTGATGTAGTACATTGCTTCGTAATCTTCTGCCATACATGATGCGATATTATCGTAGATCTCTTTTTCTTTTCTTTCACTGGCTTCGACAAAGGAGTGAATCACACAGATTCCGATTATAAGCCCCGTAGCGTAAGAAGGATATCTGTAATCAAAAATTTGTAATATCAGGAACAAATTCATCACAAAACAAGTCAGCCCGACCGCTCTATACCTTGCTTTCTCTGTACCCTTTGATTTGAGGGCTATAAAAAACATATAAATTGTAGTCACAAAATAAAGTATAATCTGAAGAATAAAAGCTATATGTCTACCCGATTCGGTTACGTATTCATGCTTCTCATTAAAAGAAAAAATAAATGGATGAAAACGATTGATTATCAGATATATAAGTGCAAGAGTGAACATAGTCCATACTGCACAAAGAAGAACTTTGCTGCGGCGACCTTTCTTGTCCAGATAAGCAACAATAGAACGCATCCATGTCAGCATTGTCATGAACATAAGCAGAAAATAGAAAACACAATCGGAATATAAAATTGGAAAGAGAGCATCGATGTCGTGATGTTCGTACAAAAGACCCCAGCCAAAATCAACAATGAAGTAAAAGTTCGAAACAATTAGAAATTGTCGGTAACGGGTAATAAACTTCTGTTCGGTTTTCAGTTCACCGGACCGGCTCTTAACATTTATAAGAGTTTCTCGGTTTAGAATGAGGTTGAGTATTAATGCCAGTAAACTTATGATTGAATAAGACATTTTACTTATATTTTAAGTATAACATAGGATTATTTGAAAGTCATTGAATAAAATACGTGTCATTACGATATAATTATAGATATGATAATTCAGACTGGGCAGAGGACAGACATTCCGGCTTTTTATTCTCAGTGGTTTTTGAACCGGCTTAAAGAAGGATATGTGATGGTGAGAAATCCGTTTTATCCTTCATCTGTTTCGCGTTATGAATTGAATCCTCAGATTATAGATTTGATTACTTTCTGCACAAAGAATCCTCTGCCAGTTTTGAAAAATGAAGAACTATGGAATGAGCTTTCGAAATATAACCAGTGGTGGTATGTTTCGCTCACTCCTTATGGTAAGGAAATAGAACCGAACGTTCCGGAAAAGGCTGCAGTTGCAGATGGGATTATTGAACTTGGAAAACGACTTGGAGCTGACAAAGTTGGCTGGCGATACGACCCGATTTTTATTTCTGAAAAATATACGATTCCATATCACCTTAAGGCTTTTGAAAATATTGCACGCAGATTGTGTGGTGCAACGAAAACAGCTGTAATCAGCTTTATTGATTTGTATCCGAAAGTGCGAAGAAATTTTCCTGAAGCAAGAGAAGTGAATAGGGAAGAGAGACTGACTCTCGGAAAAGCTTTTGTAGAAATTGCTGCAAAATATGGAATGACTTTGCGCCCCTGTGCTGAAGGAAAAGAACTGGAGCAGTTTGGAGCAGATTGTTCCGGTTGTCAGACTATCGAAGTTATTGAAAATGCTGTCGGTAAAAAGCTTAAGATTCCAAAAAAGAATTCAGCAAGAAAAGAATGTGCCTGTTTTTTAAACGGTGATATAGGTGCATACAATTCCTGTGGTCATTTGTGCCGTTATTGTTATGCAAATGCAGATTCAAAGCTGGTTCTGGAAAATATGAAAGCGCATAATCCAGTTTCTCCGCTGTTAATCGGAGAGTTGAAAACTGATGATAAGATTTTCAATACGATACAAAAGAGCTGGATTGTGATATCTTAAAATCAACAAGGAGATTCCCATGACACAGAACTCAAAGAAATATAACAAAACACTGCTTGCCTGCTATCTTGGATTTATAACTCAGGCAATTACTGCAAATTTTACACCGCTTTTGTTTTTGATGTTCAACAAAAATTACGAGGTCTCACTTGGAAAAATCGCACTTATTCCGGCTGTGTTTTTTCTTACTCAGCTTGTCGTAGATATAATTTGTGCTCAGGTTGTAGATAAAATCGGCTACAGAAAATGCATCATAACTTCCTGCCTGTGTTCTGCTGCGGGGCTTATTCTTCTTGCTTTTCTGCCAGAACTTTTTCCTGATCCGTTTGTTGGAATCATCATAAGTGTTGTCGTTTACGCAATTGGAAGCGGGCTGGTCGAAGTGCTTGGAAGCCCGATTGTAGAGGCATGTCCTTTTGATCACAAAGAAGCGGTTATGAGTCTTTTGCATTCATTTTACTGCTGGGGCTCTGTAGGAGTGATTGTTATTTCTACGCTCTTTTTTAAGTTCCTTGGTATTGGCAACTGGAAAATCCTTGCCTGCATCTGGGCAGTAATTCCGCTTTATAACATTTACAATTTTGCAACCTGTCCGATTGAACAGCCTAATGGTGGTGAAAAGGGAATGGGGCTTGTGGCGTTGTTCAAACTTCCACTTTTCTGGGTGGCAATCATCCTTATGATTTGCGCAGGTGCTTCCGAGCTTTCTATGGCACAGTGGGCTTCGGCATTTGCAGAGTCGGCTCTCGGCCTTTCAAAAAATATCGGCGACCTTGCAGGCCCTTGTCTCTTTGCAGTTGCAATGGGAACGGTGCGTGCAGTCTTTGGAAAGTTCGGTCACAAGCTTAACCTTATGCGCTTTATGATTTTTTCAGGAGCCTTGTGTGTCGTAAGTTATCTGCTTGCATCTCTTTCTTCAATTCCAATGCTCGGACTTCTGGGCTGTATTCTCTGCGGCTTCTCAGTAGCAATCATGTGGCCAGGAACAATCAGTATCTGCTCTCCAAGAATCCCTAAGGGTGGAACAGCGCTTTTTGCTATGCTCGCCATGTCTGGAGATTTAGGTGGCGCAGCAGGGCCTGCTCTTGTTGGAAACATTTCACAGATTTTCAGCAACAACCTAAAAGCAGGTTTACTGGTTGGAACTGCTTTCCCTGTCGTTCTGATTTTGATGATTCTTTTGATTCCGGCTATCACAAAGTCAAAAGCTAAATAAAAGATGAAACAAATTAAAAAGTGTAAATTTTCAATACTATGCTATACTTATAGTAATGTGCAAAGAAGATATTGCAATTTTTGACTTGATGTCAAAACCGGAGAAGATTAATTTCGCTTATCAGCCGATTTTCGAAATTGAGACAGGCAAAATTTATGGCTATGAAGCACTCATGAGACCTACACCTTATACACCAATGGAAGTCATAGCAGAATATGCCCGTCACAATCGGCTAAATGAAATTGAAGAGCTTACAACCTATTATGGAGCAAAACATTTTTTAGAAAATAATCTTACAGGAAAACTTTTCTTAAATTCATTTCCCTCAGCCTTTGTTTCAGATGAAATGCTTGAAAAAATCCATCAGCTGGTACAGCACAGATTAAAAGAACGCCTTGTAATAGAAATGCTCGAATATACAGAGTTTGACAGTCATGCCCACTATAAAAAGACTTCACAGTTTAAAAGATCTCAGACAGGTGAGTTTGTAGCAGTTGACGACTACGGTACAGGAAAAAATATTGATGAGGAATGTATCAATTTCTATAATCCCGATATTGTAAAAATTGACCGCAAACTAATTTCAAATATTCATACAAATATTACAAATCAAAAAGCATTGATTGATATCTGTAATTACCTGCAGAAGAAAGATATTATAATTCTAGCGGAAGGTGTTGAAACCCAGGAAGAATATGACTATCTCAAAAATCATCCAATAACACTTATGCAAGGTTTCTTTTTAGGCAAGCCAAAAATTTATGACTAAAAATTAAAATTGATTTCAGAAGATTGCTATTTATATGAAATGATTGGATATTACGAAGGAAAAGTTTTATAGTGAAATTATGAATATTTATGTTGATTTTGATGATTGTTTATGTGAGACGGCACGGCATTTTTCTAAACTTGTTGATGAACTTTTTGGGCTTGATATTCCTTATGAGAAAATTAAATATTTTAATTTGCAGCAATCTTTTTCTTTGACAGATGAACAGTATGATCAGATGATGATTAAAGGACATACGAAGGATGTGCTGCTTGCTTATGAGGAGACTCCAGGGGCAATCAAAACTATTAACAGCTGGATTGATAAGGGACATGATGTAAAAATAATAACCGGACGCCCTTTCAGTGCTTATGAGGCTTCCTGGGAATGGCTGAATGTGCATGGGCTGGAACGTGTTAATTTGTATTGTCTTAATAAATATGGTCGGGATAATTTTATAAAGGGAAGCAGCTTTAATCTTGAACTCGAAGATTATTACAAAATGCATTTTGATTTTGCAGTTGAAGATTCTCCTGCGGCTTTTAAGTTTTTGAACCATCTTCCAGATTTGAAGGTTCTGGTTTTTGACCGTCCGTGGAATAGGGAATGTGAGTTTCCAAATCAGAATTATAAGAGATGTTTTGACTGGGATATGATTAGTGAGCTTGTGCGCTGAAAGTCTTGGGAAGAAAAATTTGACAGTTTATTTGTTGTGATTTAATATAGTTTGTATGCAAATTATATTAAAAATCGAGGTATGAAAAATGAAAGATGTAATTTCGATTATTCAGAAATCTGAAGCAGCTTATCTTGCAACTGTTGATAAGGAAGGTCGGCCTGAAATCCGTGCATTGCTGAATCTCTGTAACCCGAAGAAGTATAAAAAGTTAGAAGACAAGACGCTGATTGTCGAGGGTGAAAAGTTGACGATGTATTTTACAACTAATACGTCTTCTAAAAAGGTTGAGCGAATTAGAAACAATCATAATGCGGCGCTTTATTTTTGTGAGCCGGAAAAGTTCAAGGGAATCTGCGCTACTGGAACAATCGAAGAAGTAACTGACCAGAGTCTTAAAGAAGATTTGTGGCAGACTGGCTGGCTTATTTATTATCATAAGGGAAAGACTGATCCTGACTACACTGTGCTCAAATTTACTTCTACAAAAATTGAAGGCTGGTACAATGCCAGTCCGCATTGTTTTGGGAACATAAACTAATGGTAAAGAAAACACGTGGTGGAACTCTTCTGTCTCAGGTGCATCAAGTTTGCGGAAGAGTCTGGAATAAAATCTTACGCGAAAACGATATGGCAGATTTAGAAGGCGCCCGTGGACGAATCATTTTTGCATTATGGGGAAAAGATGGAGTTCCAATCAAAACTCTCTGCGAAAAAACTAGCCTGGATAAATCTACACTTACCGGAATTATAGACAGACTTGAACGAGACGGATATGTTGAAAGAAAAGCATCTGAAACGGACAAGCGTTCTACCTTGATTTCCCTTACCGGAAAAGAACAGGAATTTGCAAAGAATATTCAGAAGGTTTCGAATCAGATGAATAAGATTTTTTACAAGGGATTTTCTGATGATGAAATAATTCAGTTTGAAGAGATGCTGACACGGATTCTTGAAAATTGTAAAGAGGCAGAGTGATTGGCGGAGGCTTAGATGAATAAAGACTGGTCTGAAAAAAATAAAAAAATGCAGGCTCTCATTTCAAAGGAAGCAACTTTTGATGAAGGCATAAAGCTGCTGATTGAATTGCGTACCGAACTTTTTGAACAGATTTCTTTCATTGTGAAAACTTTTCCACCGGTGGCTTTTTACCAGCTGCCTTTCGGAGACGGCGAGGGGAACCATTGCACAACCCTTGCGTGGTCCCTCTGGCATACTTTCCGAATTGAAGATATTGTTTCCCACGAATTGATTTTGAAAAATAAGCAGATTCTTTTTGATGGCGGTTGGCAGGAAAAAACATCCAGTCCAATCATCACAACCGGCAACGAACTTGCTGGTGACACACTGATTGAGTTTTCAAAGAAGCTTAATATCAAGGCAACTTATGATTACTGCAAAACTGTGATGGATTCATCAAATGAGATGTTGGGGCGTTTTAAGTTTGAAGACTTGAAAAAAACGTTTACAGGTGAGGATAGAGAAAGACTTGTCGAAAGTAAATGTGTAAGTTCTGACGAGCGTGCGTCGTGGCTGATAGATTACTGGTGCGGTAAAAATATCAAAGGTTTGATACAGATGCCATTCTCGCGTCACTGGATTATGCATGTGGAAGCAATGCAGCGTATCAAAAATAAACTGTGTCAGCAGGCAAAGAAAGGTGTAGATCAGATTGCTTACTGTGGGCTTTCATGTGGTCACTGCTTTTTGACTTCCTGGTGTGGTTCATGCAGAACAATTTACAATACCTGTTCTTATGCAATTTCTTCGCCGGATGGAGTTTGCCCGAACACTGCCTGCTGCAAGGAAAAAGGCCTCGACGGCTGTTATGAATGTGACGAGCTTTATAATTGTAAGAAAGGCTTTTACGCGCTGGGTAAAGATACTAACGCCATAAGAGTGATGGCGCTGTTCATTCAAAGATATAACAAAAAAGAATTGTTTCGTGTTATGGACACGTTGCATTCTAAAAAGAAGTTCGAAAAAATCCAGGAAGTTCTCGGCTATGATGTTGAAGAAGGTTTGAAGATTCTGGAAGAGTGGAGAGGAAATTAATTCTATTTTTTAGTATTCTCCCATATCAATCTTTTTTGAAAGCACAGCTGCCCAATCGTGCCCTGTTTTTTCTGTAAGCTCTGGATTCTGCTGATGATGAATATTGAAGAGAATGCCATTTTCGCCTGTGCGGTCAGAAAGATGTTCGTCGTCAATATGAGCACCGATAATTTCAATACAAAGCAGCACATGGTCATCGCCTGGTGCAATTTCTTTTTCCCAAACGTATTTGCCTTCAAGATTCATAAAACATTCTTCAACAAGCGGTGCATTTACCCAGCTGGCCTTGCCAGGAGTGAGTCCAGAGGCAGTAATCTCATCAACCTCAAACTGATTGTTTTTAATGGTTGCCATGCATTTTGTAAAAATTTCTGCCGACATAAAATTGATTACTGCATCGCCAGTTTCTTTGAGAGATTTATAAAAATGACCGTTTTTATTTACGCTCGCCAGAATTGCATAATAGCCGTTTCCCTTATTTGCACAGGTAAAAGTCGCCCAGGACTGCATGCAGGCATTCGGCATTCCGTTTGATTTGTATGTTGTAACCAGAAGCAGCGGAGACGGAACTGTCATAACAAATTCCTTCCAGTTGAAACCGAAATTGTGCGAGTAATCGGCATAGGTGCCTTTTAAGTTTTCTGGCATTTCTTTGTAGTGATGTTTCATGGTGGGCTCCTTTTTTAACTATTTTATCATATTTTTTCCGAAAAAGAAAAGTTATGTTATAATGTTATATTGTAGGATAATTAATTAAGTAAAATGACAAAAATAGAATACGTAACATCAAAAGATAAAGCCTTCTGGTACTCACTCGACAAACACTTACCCGAAAAAGAATTCGAAAACAAAGTTCAACGTAAACAAGGTTATGTGCTTTTTGCAGACGACAAGCCTGTTGGCGTTCTGCGATATAATTTATTTTGGGATAACACTCCGTTTTGTACAATGCTTTTTGTTAACTGGTCGGAACAGCATAAGGGTTATGGAAAACAACTTCTAAACCACTGGGAACAGGATATGAAATCCCAGGGGTACGGTATGGTTCTAACTTCAACACAGGTAGATGAATCCGCCCAGCACTTTTACAGAAAAAACGGCTATAATGATTGCGGTAGTCTTGTGATGAATATTCCAGGTTTTGAACAGCCGATGGAAATGTTTATGAGCAAGGCGATATAAAAAGTTATCAGGAGAAAATAATGGAAAAGATCATCATGTTTGCAGTTTGTATTTTTATGTTCTTACTATACGCAGGGGGTGGGTTGTTTTATTACCACAGCAAGACTCCTGCAAACTTCTGGTCGGGTGATAAGATTTCTCCGGAAGATGTAAGTGATGTTAAAAAGTATAATCGTGCAAATGGAATCATGTGGATTGTGTATGGCATTTTATTTTTGATTCCTGCATCTACAGCTTTCGCAAGTGTACTGATTTCGGGTGTGTTTATTGGTATCTTTACTTTTATTGGTGTTCCAGTTCTTATTGTTATTTATACTAAGATAATCAAACCAAAATACATGTTTTAGTTTTTTAATCAAAAGGTCCAAATGATAAAGTTCAAAAAGACAACAGATTTTCCCCGTGGCACATTATATAATCAACTGGTAGATGCCTATTCATTTAATGAAGAATGCAGAAAGATCTGGGATACTACTTGGAAAGAATACGATGATTTTTTATATGACAATCCTGTAGTGGCAGAGAAGTTTTCTTTTATCACAGTTCTTGATGGCGAGCCTGTCGGGCAGATTTCATGGGATCCGCGACACAGTCCTGATTATGTTGAAATCGGCCACAACTGCATTCTGACAAAATGCAAAGGGCAGGGCTTAGGACATGCACAGCTTGCAGAGGCAGTCAGAAGAATCAAAGAATATGAAGGCTTAAAGAAAATCATCGTTACCACAAATGAACTTTTTATTCCTGCACAAAGAAATTATGAGAGTGTGGGTTTTGTAAAAGTTAGTGAACGTGAAAATAATGAAACACCGTTTTCCGGCAAATATATTGACTATGAATTTATATTGAGGAGATAAAAAAATGATTTATGAAAGTGATGTGTATTCAATCGAATACGACAAAAAAAGTGAAAAACTTGTTCAGACAATAAACGAGGCTCTTTCAAAAAATTTTCAGCGTATTCTTGATTTCTGGGGAATAGAGAAATTAGACAACCATGTGAACATTCAGATTTATTCAGAACTAGATGACTGGATTAAGTTTTATGAAAACATATCTGGCACACAATATCAGGATTATATAGTTGGTTGTGCTAACGGCCCGTCTATTTATGTACTTGCTTATGATGAATACAAAAAAACTCAGGTACATAAAAATGATTCTATTGAAGATTTCCAGAAAATTATGATTCATGAGTTTGTTCACATCTGTCAAAATCAGCTTTGTAAAGACAACAGTAAAATGTCATTCATAATGGGCGAAGGTCTCGCAACTTATCTTGCAGAACAGCCATATAATACAAATATAAAAATCGATTACCCAAAAGAAACTCTTTTTTCAAACGACTTTTTTTCTGTTTCAAATGATTTGTATTCTATCTCCCAAAAAATCGTCCGCAAGCTTGTAGAAAAAGTATCTCGCGGAAAACTGATTGAGTATACCTTGGATTATACAAAGCTTTATAAAGATTGGGATGAATTAGGAATGGGAGAATAATCTCCTGGACAAAACTAGACAATAATTGACAAGAATTCTAAATAATCTCCGTTTAGAATAAAATTGTCAGAGGAGAAAAGATATTGGAATGGCTGACCAGTATTAGAAAAGCAATCGATTACATGGAAGCGCATCTGGAAGACGACATTTCTGCGCAGGATGTTGCGGATCAGGTGTTTATGTCCTCATTCTTTTTTCAGAAAGGATTTTCGCTGATGACGGGGTACGGGCTTGGTGAGTATATTCGAAACCGACGTTTGTACCTTGCAGCGCTGGACCTTCAGAAAACTGATGAAAAAATAATCGACATTGCGTTCCGTTACTGTTATGAAACTCCCGAAAGTTTTACAAAGGCTTTTTCGCGCTTTCACGGTGTGAGTCCGTCGCAGGTGCGTGAAGGCTCTCCGGTAAAACCGTTTCTTCCTCTGAAAATTGAGATTTCTATTCACGGAGGTAATCAGATGGATTACAAAATTAAAACTATGGCTGGCTTTAAGGTAATTGGTTTTGCACGCGAGTTTGACGGCGAAACTTCTTATGTAGAGATTCCAAAGTTCTGGGATGAAATTCGCGAAAAATATGCAGCTCGTGTCTGGAGTGGCGAAGCTCCGTCTAACAACTACGAAAAAGCAATCATAGAAAACAATATCGGCGAATACGGTGTTTGTGTTGATGACATTGGCGAAGGCAAGTTCCGCTATTTTGTTGCAGGTCTTTACAAGGGCGGCGAAATTCCGGAAGGCATGTCTGTTTACGAGCTTCCTGATTTTGACTGGGCAATATTCGATTGTTATGGTCCATGTCCAAAAGCACTTCAGGATGTAAACACAAAAATCTGGAAAGAGTGGCTGCCTGGAAATCCTGACTTTGAATTCCCGGGACGTGCAAACATCGAGTGGTATGGCGATGGCGATCCGTCTGCTTCAGATTATCACTGTGCAATCTGGATTCCGGTAAAGAAGAAGTAATATAACAGGGGTGGCCATTTTGCTGCCCTTAAAATTTAAAATGAGGTGACTATATGCCTTACGTAAAATTAAATGATTTAAACTTGTATTATGAAGAGTTTGGAAGGGGCGAAACAGTTCTGTTTTTGCATAGCCATTTCAGCAGAGGTTTACTGGCATTTTCAGGACAAATTATTCCTTTTTCAGGTAAGTACAGATGTTTATATCCTGATTTTCGTGGGCATGGAAGAACTCTATGTGATGACCTTACATGGAACAGTCGGATGGTTGCAGATGATATGGCGATGTTTCTGGATAAACTGGAAATCAAACAGGCTCATATAATTGGCTATAGCTGTGGTGCTTACGTTGGTTGTTACATGGCAGCTAAATATCCGCAAAAAGTGAAGAGTCTGGTTACAATTGGAGGAGCTGCCTATCCCAGACCGGAAGGTGCAACGGATTTCCTGCCGGAGAATCTGCTGAAGAATAACAGTATAGATTTCATTGAAGATATTAAATCCAGACACCAGGAAGCACATAGAGGCGACTGGCAGACATACTTACGAAACACAGTTGCTGACTGGCAGCAAAGCCCAAGTCTAACAGATGCTGAGTGGAAGAATATAAAATGTCCTGCATTTTTTATCAATGGTGAAAATGATCCATTTGGTACTTGTGAGGAATTACTGGAAAAAGTTCCATCGGCAAAAATCTACAAAGTACTCGGAGGAGGTCATCGTCCTCATTTTGTCGGTGAACAGATTGACGATATAAATAAAAGAATTTTAGACTTTTTAAATGATTAACAATATCAAGAGACGTATTTTACCCTGTGCTAAAATTATAAAAAAGTGTAAAGGAGTTAAAAATAGACTTTCAAGATTGGAAGCTATCTGGCAAAAAGTCTTTGAGATGAAATGGGAATCTGTCTGCCATAAAAGCAAAGCCATTGCAGCAGTAATTGTTGATGAAATCGGAAATATTATCTCAGTGGGAAGAAATAAAATCGGTGAAACAGAAATACCGAATCCTCGGGTTTCTCATGCTGAAGTTGAAGCTGTTAGAAATCTTGATGTTAGTAAATATCCAAATGTAAAATTATATACTCTTTATGCGGCTCTTGAACCGTGTCCTATGTGTTTAGGAACTTTAGTCATGGGTGGAATCAGAAAAGTGATTATTGGGGCACACGATGATCACGGTGGTGCAGTTGAGCTTCTAAGTAAGAGTAATTTTTTAGCCTCTAAACATGTTGATGTAGTCTGGATGCCTTCATTATATGGCGATGTTCAGAGAGGCTTGCAGACTATCAAGGAGATACTTTACAATCAGGATAAAGAAAAACTTGAAAGTATGCTGGATGATTTTTCTGTGTATAATTCTCATGGCGTAAATGCAGCGAAAAAACTTTTTGAAGACGGCTGGTTTGAAAATAAAACGCCGGATCAGTATTCAATAGAATGTATCTTCAATGAATTAAGCAGAAGCATAATGACTCAATAGTGTAAAAAAATATAAAAGTGTGAAGGAGTTAAAAATGTCTACACCAATCGAAAACTACCGGAAAATGGTAGAACAGCCTTGGGGAAAAATATTCTACGATGTAATCTTTAACCAGCTCAAATTCTCAAATGACAAGAGGCTTAAGATTCTTGATTTTGGAGCGGGATTTTGTATTACTGCAATACATTATGGGAAAAATCATGATGTAACTGCCTTAGAGCCGAATGAAGAAATGTACAAACTTCGTTTTGAGAGTGATGACTACAATCTGATTACCCGGGGATTCGAATATCTGAAAACAGTTGCAGACAATACTTATGATTTCATTTTCTGTCATAACGTTCTCGAATATGTAGAAAATAAAGATGAGATTCTTGGAGAGCTGAAACGGGTTCTAAAACCGGGAGGACGCTTATCAATCATAAAGCATAATCTTTATGGTCGTGTTTATGGCTGTGCCGTATTAACAGATAATCCGAAAGCTGCGCTTGATCTCTTAGATGAAAAGCCTGAAGACAGCATGTTTGGAAACCGCGATGTTTACACTAACGAATATCTCACAGACTTTTTCGGTAATGAAATGACACTTTCAGAGCTCTACGGAATCCGTGCATTTTACGGGCTCTCATCAAATAATGAAATCAAATACACCGATGAATGGTATAACTCGATGCTCGAACTGGAGACCCGCGTTGGAACAATAGACGATTTCAAAAAAGTGTCGTTCTTTAATCATCTGATTTTTACGAAAAACTAAATTGTTTTTTTCTCTGCAAAAAAAGTCGAGAAAAGCGGACAGCTTAGGTGTATAATCAAAATATGTTCAGCGAAAAAGAAGAAAAAGTGTATGAGATTCAGAAGTATATTCTCTCTCATCTTTATGAAAATCTGACTATAGAAAATCTCGCAGCCCGTACAGATTATTCTGAATGGCAGTGTTACCGAATTTTCAAGGAAACTGTTGGTATAAGCATTGCAGATTTTATCCGGCGGGCAAAGCTTTCTGAGGCAGCCTGGAAGCTTAAGGAAGAGAAGAGGAAAGTTCTTGATGTTGCTCTGGAAGCAGGCTATGACAGTCCTGATGGATTCCAGCGCGCATTCTTTGCAGAGTTCGGTTGTAATCCGGCTGAGTATGAAAAATCTGATATTCCGATTTTGAGTTATGTTCCATATGATATAAAGTATAGGAGTAAGGATTTATACAAACCGGAAAGTGGTACGCTGGATAAGATTCAGGTTGATAACGGCAAAGCCTTTGATTTTGGAAAGACTGCAGAATATTATGGGCGTTTTAGGGATATTTATCCGAAGAATCTTTTTGAAAAATTGTATTCTCTTGGTATTGGAAAAGAAGGTACTAAGTGGCTGGACCTTGGAACTGGAACCGGCGTTTTTCCGAGAAATCTTTGTAAGTATGGGGCTGATATAACCGCAACAGATATTTCAGAAGAACAGCTCGAGATTGCAAGAAATCTTTCTTTGGGAATGGATAATATTCATTATGAAAAAGTTTCTGCTGAAGAACTCAATTATCCGGAACATTCTTTTGATGCAATTACAGCATGTCAGTGCTTCTGGTATTTTAATCCTGATATTGTTGTTCCAAAAATAAAATCACTGATAAAAAAAGGTGGCATTTTCTTAAAACTGTATATTTCTTATATGAAGGAAGAACCTGTTACGCAGGACAGTAATGCGCTGGTAAAGAAAATCAATCCGTCATGGCATGGGGCAGCAAGTGCTCTTGAGGATTTACGCCGTCACTATTTTGAAAATCCTCAGCTGGAAACTTTCATAACAGAAATCCCATTTACACGGGAAAGCTGGCATGGACGAATGCTTGCAAGTCGTGGTGTGATGGCCAGTATGAACAAAGAACAACTGCTTCAGTTTGATAAAGAACATCGTGCCATGCTGGAAGAAAAATACCCGGAAAAGTTCGGCATCAAGCATAAGATATTTTTGACCTGGTATAGATTTTGGTAAGCTCTTAAATGGAGTACTAAAATAAATCCAGCATGGAATCAAGATATATAGCTTCACGTACCTGCAGCTGATATTCGGGTTTTGTCATATAGTAGAGAAGAAATTCCAGAACAATTGCACTGCCAAGTCCCCGGCCTTCAAGTTTAAAATTTGAAAAGCCCATTGGCAGATATTTGTTTTGAATGTCTGATACTCCAATGAATCCTGGATTTTTCATTGCAAGTGAAAAACGATAGCCGTCTTTTCCACCTGGTGCACTGCAAATATGATCTTTTACATCAAGCCCAAGATTTTTACGGCTAACATTTTCATAACATGCTTTACGTTCCTTACAGGTAAAACTGCAGCATTCGTTGCATAAAAACTCAATCTTATCTTTTAGAGAAACTGGGATAACGGAAAGTTTTTCAAATTCTTTATTTAATCGGAAATCAGGAACTACATATTTGAATTCAGGGCGATTGAGTTCTGTCAGAAAATCATCAAAATCAGTTATTACTTTTGTTGTAGATGAAACCAGATATAGATTTGGAAAGTTCTGATTAAGATAATCACTCAATAAATCAGAATGAACAATCACACCGCTTTTAATGGCTGTCTTTTCAAAAATTTCACAGAGTCTGTTGCATTTTTTATCTGAAAGATGTTCTTTCTGAAGAAGTGAATTACTGAAAGTAAGCCGGCCAGAGATTTCATATTCGTTCAAAAGTGCAGTGACATCGTTTACATCGGCATTGCCAAAAGCCGCGCGACCACCACCCCAAAGGCAATCAGAGGGTGCCCCATAAATTGATGAAATATCACACCAGTCAAAAAAGTATTCCCTATGCTCCCGATATAAAGGCAGAAATACTTTATAAAATTCGTAGAATTCAAAAAGTCCGGGGAGATGATAATGAGCAATTTTTGTTGGTTTAGAGTTCATCTGATTCTCCATTATATTCCATCTCGGCTATTTCGGCACGCAATGTATTTTCAAGAGCTTCTTCAAAGCCGGTAAGTGCTGCAAAAGGTAAAAAGATTTTGGCGCGCTGAGAAAGAGGCATGCGGTTTTGTAAGGAGTCGTGATTCCAGTTGTAGTCGAGAAGGTCGGCATATTTATCATCCTGTTCTGTCATGCTTTGTGTCCTCCTATCTGAGCGTTACGGTCTATTGTGGTTGCGCCTTCTTCGAGGTTCATACCTTTTAATATGGCGTTTTTTCCAAACTTGCGGATTATTTCAAGGCGGGCTTTTTGAAGGCTGTCTTCCTTCTGATGATTTACTCCGCCTTCATCTGATGTAAGTTCATCAAACAGACTGGGCTGCCGTTCGCTTTCTGGCTTTGTATTGTTTGCGGTTATATTGATTCTGCGGAAAAGCCATGAAGGATTTACAACCTTTTCAAAAATTGAAACAAAACCTTCTACAATTAGCTTTGATGAATTTGTTTCTGTTCCAAAGCTCCAGCTTCCGTGGGCAGGCTTTGGCATTTCTCGACCGTAATAATCCCGTACAACTTCACCATCAAAGCCTGGTACATACAGACTTTCTATATCGTAGCCAACGTGGAGCGTAATTGAATCGGTGACGATTTTTTTCTTAAACAGATCCAGTGCCAGAATCTCTGCCATTTCACGAACTATGATTTTTGTTTTGTCATAAGTGTACGGCTCGTGAAGTACCTGGCCGCTTCCAAGACTCTTTGCTTCGGATCTGTAGTTTTTGATGTCTTTCATGCCAACGGGTTCAATGCCCCAGGCGTGATCCATGAGAATCTCAGCATCAATACCGAATTCTTTATAAAGTAGTTCGGGATTTTCCAGCGAGGTGCGGGCTATGTCTCCCATTGTACGGATAAAATATTTATCGAGTCTGCGTGCCGTAGCTCTTCCAACCCGCCAGAAATCTGTTAATGGCTGATGGTTCCAGAGCTGTCGTCGAAATCCTGCAACATCAAGTTCTGCGATTCTTACTCCGTCCTTATCTGCTGGAATATGCTTGGCAACAATATCCATGGCTGCCTTGCATAAAAATAGATTCGGGGCAATTCCGGCAGTAGCTGTGATTCCTGTTTCTGAAAGCACATCATGGATAACTTTTACTGCAAGATCGTGAGCTGTCATCTTATAAAAAGAAAGGTAGCTGGTTGCATCTATAAAAACTTCATCTATCGAATAAACATGGATATCTTCTGGTGCAAAATATCGAAGGTATACATTGTAAATGCGGGTGGAATAATTGATATAGAGCGACATCCGTGGAACTGCAATAATGTAGTCCAGTTCTTTGCCGGTCTGTCGTTTGATTTCGCGGGCCTTTGCTTCTACTTCAAAAAGTCGTGAGCGGCCGCTGAGTCCGTAAGCTTTGAGCGCTGGCGTTACTGCAAGACAGATTGTTTTACTGGTACGGCTTTTATCTGCTACTACAAGTTTTGTGGTAAGCGGGTCTAAAAGATGTTCGCGGCATTCAACAGAGGCATAAAAAGATTTTAAGTCTATTGCGATGTAAGTTTTATCTGACATTTACATATTATGAAGTACGGCTCTAACCTTACCAATTACGGTAAAGCTGTCGTCTTCACTGTTTGCGAACATTGGCTCATAACGGGGATTATCGGAAATAATTTTTACTCCGTCGCCTGTACTCTGGAGTCGTTTTACAAAACCGTTTCCTTTATAGTGAATTGTGTAAATACCATCTGTGCCGTCGTATCCGTTGATATCGCAGATGATTGTGTCGCCATCAAAAAGGGTAGGCTCCATTGAATCTCCGCGAACTTTAGAGGCCGAAAGACTGTTGCCGTATTTCTTCAGATGATTTGGAACGGATATATATTCATTTACTGTGTCATTGTCTGGAAGATACTGGCCTTTTCCTGCTGAAAATACCTGATCCACAACTGGAATCAAAAGTACATCTTTTGCAAATGTCTTTTCGAGTCTTTCTGTATTCATTCCAAAGAACTCTTCTGCAGTGGTACCAAAAACTTCAAGGATACGCAGCGTTTCCTGTATAGAAGGAAAGCGTTCTTTATAGATGCGGTTTCTCATTGACTGAAGGTCCAGGCCTGCTTCATTGCAGAGCCATTCCTGAGTTTTTCCAATTTCAGAAAGATTCTTTTTGATTTTTGTCCAGAATTCAACTGCTTCCATAAAAGTCTCCATTCCAATCATCCAGATTATAACATATAGTCAGAAAAAAGTAAAACTAAAGTATTCCAAAAGATTATTTTAATTGACTTTAAAGTATTCCAAATGTATTATAAAGAAAGTTATGATTACAGGTTATCCATGTCCTGCACAGGGATTTCATGATAAAAGAATAGATTTGAACTCTCTTTACATTAAGCATCCTACGGCAACGGTTTTTATGACTGTGGATACAGACCGTTTCAGGAACATGTGTATATTCAATGGTGATCTTCTTATTATTGACCGCGCAAAAAGAATAACTCCCGGATCACTTGTGGTTTACGAGAGTCAGGGAGAATTTGAGATTGGGCGGGTATGTAATATAAAAGGCGAAGCAATTGTAACTGGCTCTATAATTTATGTGATTCATACGGTAAAATAAAAAAAATGATTCTCTCTTTACAGGGCTGTATGGCCGTTGGAAAAACAACTGCGATCAGATATCTTCAGGAACATGCTCCTTATATTAATATTAGCTATGAGGATAATACTGATGTAATTGAAGAGGTTAAAAGGCGCGGTTTAGACAAAAATAAGTATCCGGATTATCTGGAAATTCAAAAATTATGGCTTCATAAAGAAGTTGTGCGGCATCAAAAGGCTGTCGAATATCCCTGCAGCATTATGGATTTTGGTGCTGAAGAGATTGAGTTTTATACCATTAATTATCCTAAAAGCATTGGTGAAGACTGGGAAATAGAGAATGCGCTTAAAAAGGAATTGTCTGAAGTCCGAGAATGTCTTCCAGATAGAATTCTTTTTTTAGACGCTGCTGATGAAGTTTTGAGACTTCATAAACAGAATGATACAACCAGATCCCGAAACTTTTTTGAACATCATCTTCAATACATGATGCCGCTAAAGCGAGCCTGGTTTATTGGACGTGAGAATGTCGATGTTCTTCGGGTAGATGATTTATCGCCTGAAGAGGTCGGCCAGAAAGTAAAACAATGGTGTGATGAGTGTATGAGGAGTTAGAATATGAAAATTATTCAGGGTGATATTACAAGACTTAGCTGCGATGCAATTGTAAATGCAGCAAATTCTTCTCTTCTTGGAGGTGGCGGAGTTGATGGTGCAATTCACCGTGTTGCCGGCCCCGAACTTCTTGCAGAATGCCGTACACTTCACGGCTGCAAAACCGGCGAGGCTAAAATCACTAAAGGCTATAATCTTCCGTCCAGATTTGTTATTCATACGGTTGGACCAGTTTACTACGAACATTCACCTGCTGAGTCAGAATCTCTTTTGGCAGCCTGCTATGAGAATTCCTTAAAGCTCGCAAAGGAAAATGGTCTTAAGACAATTGCTTTTCCTTTGATTTCTGCCGGTGTGTATGGCTATCCGCAGCGTGAAGCCATAAAAGTAGCTGTTGAAACAATGAAAAAACACCAGAACGATTTCGATGAAACTACACTGATACTCTTTGGTGACCGCGAGTACGGCTTTGCAAAAGAAGATTATCCTGAGTTTTGCTAGGGGAAGATAATATGACAGAACAGACAAAAAAACGCATCAGAAAATTTGTAGAAGACCGCGACTGGTCTAAGTTCCACAGCCCGGCGAATCTTGCTAAATCAATTTCGATTGAAGCTAACGAGCTGCTCGAATGTTTTCAGTGGAGCGACACAGACTACAACCTCCAGCATGTAAAAGAAGAACTCGCAGATGTCCTCGTTTACTGCCAGGATATGCTGGACGCACTTAACCTCAACGAAGATGAAATCATCAATATGAAAATGGATATGAATGAGAAAAAATATCCTGTCGATAAAGCGAAGGGAAGCAATAAAAAGTATACGGAGTTGTGAGGAAAAATGAGTAACTCATTGTCTTTGCGTTGTTTGTGATGACGAAAACTCACCTTTCAAAGTTCTTTTCCCATGTGGAGTCTGCCAGGAACGTCTGCGTTTCTGGGGTACGATGTAAAAGTTGGTGTAACAACTGATGATGGAAGCCTGAAATTTGTTACTTTGGAAGAACTTCAGCCATATCATTGGACCAGAGCGTATCCACCAGATGAGCTGGAACACTTTGAGAAATTGAAGCTCACTAAACTTAAAATGTAAAACTTCGTAATAAGTTTCTTTTGATTCTTCAATCACCATCTCGATACTGATATATTTTCCAACAATTAATCCGGTTCTATACAACAAAAGAATTGGAGTTTTTTATGTTATCCTAAAATATCAGAAAAAACTTAATTGCTTTAGTGCCTGTTCATATGTGGAGCTCCACATTGGATTGTTTGCACATAATTATCTGGATAATAAAATGAACCTTTTTGATTTGCACTCCGTCTATATTAGTGAACCGGTTACTACTAAGATGGAGGAAAAAAATGTGAGTGAATTTGAAAAATTGATTTCTCAAGAACGTATTTCAATTGAACGTTTTGTTAGATTCAAAATCTTTGTGAAAGAAGACGCTGAAGATATTCTTCAGAATGTTTATATAACTGCGATGCAAAAATTTGATCAATTAAAAAACAAAGAATCGTTCAAGCCATGGATAATAAGTATTGCTCGGAACAAATGCAATGATTATTTTCGTGAAAAAGCTAAGCTTCTGGAGCTTCCTGTTGAAGAATTGCTTGAAACTAAAATTATAGCCGGACGGCATGGTTTTACAGAAATGCAGTCCGTACAGGAAACTTTGGAGAAACTAGGCGGAAAAGAAAAGCAGATTCTGTATCTGTATTTCTGGAAAGAAATGTCACAGGAACAGATTGCAGAAAAACTTGGAGTTCCGCTTGGAACGGTAAAAAGCAGACTTCATACTGCAAAGCAAAAATTTAAGGAGAACTATTAACATGAAAAATAATAATTTACCGGAATATCTTCCAGAATATAAAATCGAAAAGTTAGATAAAAAAACATTTTCTTTAAAATGGGAAGAACTTATGGGCTGGTTTTTAATTCCAAAGTTAAATGAAAAACTCAGCTGGGGAATTTATGATTTGCCATCAAGAAAATGTGATTACGTTTATGATATGAAGGTTTCAGGTAAAGCTGCGGTTCATGGAATCGAAGGCGTTGAGATTCTGGCAGATGAATATCAGTTTTCTAAGCCAGAAGAAAAAAGTGTACGCGGTTTTGTTGCTCAACTTACAGATACTCACAGCCGTTTTCTTGCAACAAGTTATATGGCAGATGGTGTAAAGAACTATGTGACATTTTTGGATGGTGAACAGTTCGTGGAAAACTGGGGATATGGCGAAGATAACTGCGGAAATGAAACAAATCTTTCTTCAAAGGGAATCATTACCAAAGAGGATGCTAGAATCAGCTTCCAGAATCAGAATCCTGTATTAGATATTGTGGGAAGATACGAGATTACTATCTGTGGAAAGGTTTATGATACAGTCTGTGTTATAGACATAGGTTTGTATAATCAAGGTGTTTTATCAGAGCAGTATCTGGATAAAAACGGTAGAACAGTTTTGTGGCGAAGATTCAACAAAGATGACTGGCATCTTGACCGCTATAAAAAACTTTGGTCAGAACAACTACCAGAAAATGAACGACTCTGCGTGAATGGAGATACTTATGTTCATTGGTATGATTGTATTACTGATTATATCATAAAATAAAATCATAAGACAAAAAAAGCGGGATGATTCCCGTTTTTTTTGCAGAGTGTATATAAAACTGAAAATTGCCTCATAAGCACCGGAGGCTAAAAAACGTACGGCCTACGAACTTAAAATAAGGAGTTTAAGTAAAAGTTGGATTTCAGTGAATTCAGGTGGATTTAATTGATTTGATGTTTTTTAATCTAGTGTTATATTGTAGGTATCCAAGGGCAGAATACCACTATTTTTGATTTTATTTGTCCATTGAGGTTCAGTAAGCGTCAGTTTAAAACAAAAAACCACTCATTTCTGAGTGGTCTGTTATAGCGGGGGCAGGACTCGCCGTTACAGTCGCGGACATCGTGTCCGCTCCTTCCACGGCGCCTGCGTTCGTTACCAGCGACCTCCTGTCGCTGGTTCCTAAAAAACGCTCCGCACTGCTCGCCTTTTTTTGGACCACTCACTCCGTTTCGAGTCCTGGTAAGAGATCTCGAGAATTAGTGTTAAATAAAAAAAACTTCCTGAGATTTCAGGAAGTTTTCTGGATAGCGGGGGCAGGACTCGAACCTGCGGCCTCCGGGTTATGAGGGGGCTTTGGGGACTCCTTTTCCGCTTCAAATTACTTTAGATTGTCTTATTTATTGGAATTTTAGCATGTTTCTTCTATATATGCAATTCAAATCGTTTCAGATTTTTTCAGAAAATTTTACAATTTCCTTAGAAAATTTACTTAAATAGCAGAGGGCGGAACTGTAGTATCTTTCCGTTCAAAATTGTGAATTTTGACATGAATTTTTGTTAAAAGTGCAATACTAACGATTGTTAGTTTTAACCAAAATTGGCCGTCGGGTTTTTGGCGAAAAAACCCGGCGGTCGCTGCTCAAATTTGGGAATAATTTAAGTAAAAATAGGTTTTAACCCAATTCAGACAATAGTTACTGAATCATGCATTTTGATTTCATGAATCTGTTCTACAAGATGTCTGTTAGCTTGAGGATTGTTTACATCATAAACCCAGTTATGATTAAAGCAATTTATTGCTGCATTGTTTCCAGAACTGCCAATTACCAAACTGTGGAAGTTTGTATTATCTTTCTGTGCAGATTCTATTTGTGTCTTTATGTCGTCATCTAATGTCTGCATTACAAAGTCAGATATCATCAGAACATCAGCATTTTTCCATTCATTTTCTGAAAGCATTTTTACAGCATGTTTAAGTGCTGGGCCTGCATCTGTTCCACCATGAAATGACATTCTAAGGAATTGAACAAGCTTACCAATTGGGTTAGCTGAAAAATCTGTAAGATCAAGAGTTTCAATGCTTGTTGAGAATGAAATCAGGAAGCATTTTCTTTCTTCCTCAATAGCTATCTTTGAGAGTGCAAAGGTTATAGTTTTTTCGATATTCTCAGGAGTTCCATGCATTGAGCCACTTGTATCAACGCAGATAATAATCGGACCTTTTGGCTCTTTCTTTTCTACAGTTGTTTCCTCTTTTTCTTTTGATTCTTCTTGTTCTTCTTCCATTCGCTGATAGTCATACGATAAGAGCTGTTTCTGAGCAAACTTCAATTGAAACAGTTTGTTTGCAGCTGGATTATTCATTAAAGATAATTCACTTGGTAAAACAGAGGAAATATCATTGGAAAAACGAAGACCATTTATTTCACCTTTATATGCATGTTTAGGCTGCCAACTGGATTTTATAACTACTTTATCGCGTAACTCTTTTTCATAAGAGATTTGAGCACGAGTTTGTTTTCCTAAAAGGTCAGCTAATTCTTTTAAGGATTCATCATTCTCAAGTAACTTTGCAAAAGTGTCTAGAATTTCAAATCCACTAGTTTCAAAAGTTCCTTCGCTTAAATCCCACAATCGTCCGAGATTTTTAATAAATGGCATCAGGAGACTTTCAAGTTTCATAAACTTATTTATTTTTGAATAAAGTTTTTCTAAGAATTCTTTTCGCATTGAATCAATATGTGCTAGTTCCCATTTTGATTTTCTATCAACAAGATTTTGCTCTAAATCCAAAATGATATTTCTTTTAAGGATTTCCAGCTTGTCAGCAGATTTCCATTTGAGCAATTCAACTTCATCACCCTTTTCGTTCTTAGCCTTTACAATCTTGGATTCTTTTATGAACTGATTATGATAAAAGTCAAAATTTACAGTACTTGCTTCGATATCACCTCTTTTAGAATCACTTACAGATGGAAGTCGTTTATAGTGATATTCTATCTTTGAAGAGTCTTTTATAAGGTCACTTGCAATATCTTCTGAATCGCGAAGTTTTTGCTGTTCAATAAAAATCGCCTCTTCTCTGAAAGGATCTTCTTTCACTAAGTATTTATTTACTTTCTCAAGCCATTCAAGAATGTCAGTCTGAATATTTTCTGAAAGTCCTGTATGCTTTCTTTCATATTCCAAAATATTGTTTTGTGAAGAAATTTCTTTGAGAATTGAAGCTCCGAGTTCTGTGTACTTATTCTTTGGAAACTCAATTCTAACATCTTCTGGAATATTTGGATTTGTATATTCTTCCATTGCATCAACAAACTGTTTCTTTTCAGATTCGGAACCTAATGCTGATGATGTAAGATTTTCAAAGCGACGTTTTTTCTTTGAATCTTGTCGGTAACGTTTTATATTAGCGAGCAAATCGTATTCTATCTTGGAAAGATTTGATGATACGGTTGAGAGTATTGAAGTCAGAACTGAATCAGATAAATCTTCTTCCTGATGTGCTATTTTATTTCTCGAGATACGCATTGCTTCCCACCATACAGGCTTATTTGGAAACTGTACATGTTTAATGCATTCTCTGAATTGCTGAACTTTTATTTGAATTAGTGCACGAGCTTCTTCAGAGATAGAATGAATATCTTTGATTCCATCTGGATATTTTTCTATGATAGCTCTAATAGGTGTTAGTGCTTTATGACAATATTTTCTAGACTGTTTTTCTCTCTTCCCCATTTTACTAACCCTTTTTATATGCTTTTATTTCATCAATATTATTAAAAATATATGAAGCCATTTCCTGAAGTTCTTTATCTGGAATATCCTCCAAAGAATGAATCAGTCTGTTGTGTATTCTTTGGAGATTTGATACAAGCCTAAATTCTTTACAATTAGATATAGCTTGGATTGTTATCTGTAACCAGGCTTTCTGTTCTTCAGAAAGAGCAGATACATCTGATATTCCATTAGGATACTTTTGCTGCAGGATAGAAATTCTATCCTGTATGCTAAGTTCTTTATTCATATCTCAAATCTTAAAATTTTCGCCAATCACGAATAACACAAACTGTATACTCATGATCCTTTGTAGTGTGGTCCTGATGTCCTCTTTCATCAAACAACTGATAGAAAGCAGCTGATTTGTCTTCAGTTTCAGAATAAGACCAGTATTCTTTACCATCAAGAGTTTCACCATTTACAGCTTTTAATGATTTATTGATGATATCTCTGTTTTCCCAAATCTTTTGTAAGAGTTCAATTTTAGGAACAATCCAACCCTTTGAATAATCATCAGCAACTTTATTGCTGTAATCGATACAGCACTGTTTTATCTCAGTCCATTTCTTACTGTATTGGTTTACTCCAATAGCATATTTTGAATCATCTGCAATACAAACAACTGCAATTACATTTTCTTTCTGTTCATCAGAAAGATTTTTAATTTCTTTTGCAGTAAAAATACTTCCATCGTTAAGAATTACATCACCAACAGATAATTCGGGTTCAAGGTCATCACTATAATAACGATCTTTTTGCTTGTCTAATTCAACTTGTTTATCTTCAAGGTCTTTTATTGAGTCATCAATTTTTGAAGTAATACTTGTATTATAGCTCTGGTCTGCAAAAAGGTTTGCTTTGAATGGTACAGCACCTTTTTCCTTTTGCTCTTTCAACTTATCAATTTCAGTTTTAATGCAATTGCTTATTGGTGTATAATTATCTTTTGTAAAATTTTTCTGTAAAGTTAAATGGGCAATATCAGAAAACTCTTTTAATTCATCTCCACCGTAGCACATTTCAATCTTGAAAGTGTGGATTGCATCAGAACTTCCATAATGATAGTTTCGCCACCAGTCTGTCCAAGTAACAGAATCTTTTGAAACTTTGAGTTCTGAAAAAGAAAAATTATTATTTGGTCCAAGCTTGTTTCCATTTGCATCATACAGCATTCCAAATCTATCTGAATAATTTGGCCATTTGAAATCTTCAGAAATATAAGCAGGCAATACAGAATGATCTGCAAATGAAACCTGCTTAGGATTAACAAATTTGTATGCTTTATGGCCATCCTGCATATCATAAAGTTTTGGTGTAAGTTCAAACCATTCTTCATCAACTTTAGCAGTAAATTCTTCAATCTGTTCCTGAATATCTTCTATAGCTGAATCACATGGAATACCATTTTCTTTAAGGCACTTTTCAACAATTTCTTTTGCTTTCTTCTGTTGTTTTTCAGTTCCCCAGATACAATTTTCAATGAGTGAACAATCCATCAAATCAACTTCATTTCTGTCATTCAAGAAAGCAGATGTTTTAAGAATGTGGGCTATTTTCTTCCAGCGGCGGTCCCCGACTTCAAAGAGTTCTCCATTCTTTTTATCTTCGTCAGACATTGCATCGTTCAACAAAGTCATTTCCTTACGAATGGCACTTATAACTTGTTTTGAAACTTCTGAGAGAGTGACTTTATCAATTTCTTTAGACCATTCTTTTAATTCTGTGTTAGAGATGAGAAGCTTTTTATCTTCATCATTGAGTTTGAATTCTTCATGAGCTGGCTGATCTATCATTTCAAAAAAGTCATCTTCGTTCTTTATGAAATCAACAGGAAGCCTAAAGATGAAACGGTCATAGAGTGCTTCAAGACCTTTTCCTTTTGCAGGAAGTTCATTTGATGCAGCAAACAAGGCTTTTAAAGGAACATTCATAACCTTGCTGCCATTATGGAATTTTCTTTCGTTTACAATAGTAAGAAGAGTATTCAAAATTGCAGGACTTGCTTTCCAGATTTCATCGAGAAAGGCAATATCGGCTTCAGGAAGCATCTTATCTGTAAGTCTTCGATATTCCTCTTTTTTATTTCCATTTTCATCAGGAAGCTCTCCATTAAGAGCCTTTAAGGAAATGTTTCCAAAAACTTCTTCTGGAGTAGTGAACTGATTTAATAAAGTTTCAAAATACTTTACACCATCTTTATCATCTGCTTTGAAAGCTTCTTTTATTCTTCGGGTTATCATACTTTTTGCACAACCTGGTGCTCCAAGCATAAACATACTTTCTCCGGCCAATGCTGTAAGTAATCCTAATTTTACAGCTGTTTCCTTTTCATATAAGCCTGCGCCTAAAACTTCTAAAAGTTTCTCAATTCTGTCGTGTTTATTTGTTGCCATAACTTTTTACCTCCGATACAGCATTTATTTATTCACATAATATAGTTACATTTATTTAAGTACTTGATATTTTATTTTGAACTTTTTCGAAAAATTCTTTTATTCTGTTGCTAATATAGCCTTCGTCCTTGTTGAACTTTTCACATAGCTCTTTTTGAGAAGGTAGTTCTTTCTTTGTAAATAAATACTCGAGCAATGAAGGTTCAGCAAAAGAGCGCATCTTGAGCATTTCATATATCTGTTCAGCTTCATATTTGGTTTCTAAAGCAGTAATTGTTCTGAGAGTAATAAAACTTGCCAGATAAACTTTCTGTCTGGCCTGGCATAAATTAAATTCGTCCTCAATAATATTTAAAGTATTAGATACATCTTCCAAAGAAATAAGTAGGGCTTCTGGTGATGGATGATTGTTTCTTACAGAATCAGTATCAAAAATTGATACAGGAGAATCACTATCTGAAGAACACGAGGCAGAAGTTTCTTCAACAGTTTGAGATTGATAATACTTTAGTACAAGGTTTTTTACTTGTTCTACCGTTAAATCAGATTGTTTTGCCAGCCATTCCTGAACATTTTGATTATTAGGATTCTTACCTATCTGTTCTGCTAATTTAATAAGTTTTGCAGCCATATTGTATTCTTCCCGACTGCACATTTTGAGCTTTGAAACTTCACCACGCTGTTTCTTATGTTTTATTTCTGTTTCAAGGCATGTATATAAAAAGCCAATAAATGAATGATTTTCTGCTTCTTTATAATTTAGGATGCATCTTTTTACACAACGAAATATTTCTATTCCAGCATTTCGTACATCATCTTCGTCAAAACAAAGGAGTGTCCATTCCCAAATTGGCGTATATATTTTCTGAATCAACTTTTGAAATTCTATAGAATTTTTATCCTGGAAATTTGAGATGTCCGTAAGTATTGAGAGAATTTTATTTTCATATTCTTCTTTGGACTTTCTGCTTTCCATTTTGTTTCCTATAATGCAAAGAATTCGTCCAAAGCTTTTCTGGCATCTTTACTGTCTTTTGCAACCATTGAACTGGTCAGATTATTGAGATAGTAAAGAGAAGTTACATCATAAAGTTCTGGGTTTGATATATTTTCACCAGTGAAGTTTACTTTTCCATAAACAACAGATTTTACATCACAGTTCAAGAATTTTTCTGCAAAAGAAAGAACGCACATAAGAACCATTGGTAAAGGTTTTGGGCCATATGTTATATCAGCAAATAGTTGAGAGTTGTCATCTATTTTATCAATCATCTGTTTTAGTCTGAGTTCATGATTATTCTTTGTTTCCTTGAATTCTGAATCCAATATATCGTAAGTGATTTTCGCACCAATTTTTGAATTGATGGAATTCAGTTCATTAATAAATAAATCACTATTCTTCTGGTTATTTTCGGTGGCGTTTTCTGTTCTTAGCAGAACAACTTTAATTTCATCTTCTTTTGAAATAGTATCTGCAAGAATGGCATTAATAGGGTAAATAACAGGCTGGGCATATTTGGAATTTGCATTACCAGTTCCTTTGTAAACCATTGGCTTGAGATTACTCTTCATAGGAATATCACAGAATATAATTTTCTTCATAAAGACTCCTAATTTAAATATAATAAATTATCTATATTAGTGACAAGAAAAGTATATAGTTGATATTTTTATGAAAAAATTAGTATTTCAGAGAATTATTCGGATTTAATAACACCCTAAATGAGTTTAATCCTTCTTAGAATTTATTTTTTAGTCTTTGTTTATTAAATTGTCAAAACAAGTAGAACACATTCTTCCGAAATCATCATCCTCTCCAGAAGATGACATATAATTAAAATCACCGTCAGAAATTAATTCTCCACATTCTGAACAAAAATAAAAATCCTCTGTTTCCCATCCGCAATTTTCACAATGAAGTATTCCATCTACCAAAACAGCTGTACTCTGGCAATTCGGACAGTCACATGTTGGTGTTGAGTCTAGACTATGTGGATCACCAGATATATTCTCATCTAAAAATCTTTCAACATATTCTTGCCAAGTATCTGTTATATTTTTAATAGCAAGGAAGGAATCCCAATCTTGTAAATAATCATAAGGTTTTAATCCTAAATCTTCATGCATATACTCAATAATAAAGGGGACCGTTTCTGAATATAATGTTTCCATATCTTGTCTAGAAAATGTATTCATACAATGCTCTACGGTATTTCGCATTCGCTGTATATTAGTAAAGACACCTAACTGTTTGTATTTTTTATAAATATCTGATTCTAAATCAAGTTTTTTGAATCTATCTTCAATTTGCTTATAATCAACCGTTTTTTTCAAATTTTCTGCTTCAGGTAAGGTAAAATTTAAGTCTGCGGACAAACAATCATCATAATTTGCTACAATTAAACATGGTTCTTTTTGATACAACTTACACTTAAACAAAAGAAGTATTCCTGCCCAGAGATTTATTATTGCATATTTATATTTTTGATGTTCGTAACAATTTAGGGATTCATTGAAGAAATCAACTGCATTATCCAACATACTTTCAAAAGTGATTTTCATATATTCTTTCTTTACACCCTTTAATTTTTTTCAACAATATATAAATGTTATATAAAACAGCAATGAGATTGCTCATTATCTTATAACTGTGCCAAATAATCTGTAAGAGACTTTTTGTTTATATATTTAGCCCCCGGAACATTATAATGAGTTAAACCAAGATAACCAATCTTAAAATAACATTTTCCAGGAACTTCCGTTAATTGAACTGTAGACCAATTGTTTTCCCAAAACAGTATATCAATACATCCTTGTTCTGATTCAATATATCCAGCGTATTCTATTTTTTGCTCAAAATAAAATGTCTTTTCCTCAAATCTTGCAAATGGACTTTTGGGCATTTTTTTAGAATTAAATGAAGCAATACAATCCTCAGGCAATAAGGTAATCTTTATAACAAGATTATTTTTCAAAAATGTAATAATCTGCCCATTATCACTAATTTCTTTTAAATCCGGTATAGAATTTAATTGTTCAATTAATACTTTTTTTGCATCTGTTAATGACATAGCTATAACTCCTTAATTTTTTTTAATCGTTTTCATATAAAGAATACAATTCTCTTTCTGCTACATAAGTCAGGCTAAACTGTGTCTTAAAATAGTCAATCAATTCTTCTTTAGTTGATTTTGAAGTCTCAACGGTTTCGATTCTAAAATCAATACCTTTATCCTGTATTTTTATACATCTTTCTACATAAGATGAATCATCATCAATAGGTCCGGTAATAGAAAATTTCTTTTCTGTAAAATCTTTTGATATTAACCACCATGGTCCACCATTTATAGTGGTAATTGTCCATTCTTGCTTTTCAAATTTTTTAGCATTTTTAGATCTTCTATCGTAAGCTTCTGCTTGAGATATTTCCATTCCTGTTCCGTCAAAAATTTTATCATCATCTCCAACCCAAAGCATTAGTTCATCTGGAATCTTAGCACTATCAAATGCAATAATACCTTGTAATGCATCATTATAAGCATCTTCAATTGTTTCACATGGACGAATACTTTTATATGGAGTAGCTTGATCAGGACCCCATATTCCATAATTGCAAATGCCCATATAAAACTCTTTATCATATTGGAGGACATCTATTTTTAAGTCGAAAGGTGCACGATGGTATGAGACAAAAAAAGTTTCTGCCAATCTTGAAACTTCTTGAACTGCAGGTGTTTTTAAGAAAGTTGAGAACTCTGTCACAACCTTATGCGAAATAATAGATGTTGTCTTCTTAGTAGTATTAGTAATTCTATTATCTCGTTTTATCTGGCTCTTTAAAAGTTTGACAACATTTTGAGAATCAACAGCTGGGGAACAGAAAATTGGTTCAAAAAAAGGAAATTTTTCAACTAATTCTTCAAATGAAATATCAAGCAAAAAAGGAATAATGATTTTTATATTTAATCGAATTTGTTTTGATATAACTGTTTTTAATTCAGCTATAGGCCAATTCTTATTAACAAAAGATTTAGAAAGAAACAATACAACATATCTTGATGTATTAAAGCCTTCTGTAAATACTTTATCAATAAGATTATCACCTGGAAGAATTTCAGCTTCATCAAACCAGCAATCAATATTTTCATTTTCGTTAAGTTCATTATAAACTTCACGAACAAACTTTTTGTCTTCACTTGCGTGACTTAAAAAAAACGATTTTTTATTTTCCATTTTTATAATTTTCCTTCAGTCTTAATTATCTGGTATTCAGTTTTCTTAAATCTGCATCATGTTTTATAAATTCTTTCCTAATAGTTTCTTGAATAGTATCGAAATCAATTTCAAAATATTCTTCTCTAAGATAATTTACTAGTTCCGTATAACTATTTTTTAATTTTGAACTTGCTTTTACCATATTATTGAAATCAATTTCTTGCTGTTTATCCTTAAATAAATCCATTGGCATGCTTACATAACAAATAGTTTGGTCTGGATTGCTAACCATTAATTGCGTTACGTAATGAATATATTCCTTCCAATCAGATACAAATGATTTGATTTTCTTTCCAGTTTCTTCTTTATAGAGAAAGAATGATGAACTATTATAATACTCCATAAAGCAATCATATAGAGTTAGGTTAAAAGATCGAATTCTGTCTGGAGTTGCAAATATTTCGTCAAAGAGATGAAATGATATGTAATGTAATAAATGTTCAACTGTTTTTTTATCTTTTTCATTTTTTATATCAGGAGCTTGATTATTGTTTGTAGAATTCGTATGTTCTATGCCATTTGTTTGATCCACTTGAATTTGTTTTAATAAAACTTCAACAATTTTGTCACTGTCATTTACCGATGGAGTATAAATTGGTTCAAAAAAAGGAAATTTTTCAACAAATTCTTCATATGTGACATCTATAAGAAAAGGAATAATTAACTTACTGTCTTTACGAATTTGTTTAGCTACGGCCGTTTCTAATTCAGTTAAAGGCCAAGGTTTTGATAGAAAAGCCTTGGAGATAAATATTACGACATATTTTGAACTTGAAAAACCATCAAATACTTTCCGAACTAAATTATCACCTGGAAGAATTTCAGCTTCATCAAACCATGCTTCTATTCCTAGCACTTTTAGTTTATCATAAACAGAACGTACTAGAGCCTTGTCTTCGCTCGCATGGCTTAAAAAGAATATTTTTCGGTTTGCAATTGTATTTGTTGGCAAGGCTTCCTCCTCTTTAACAGTAACATTTTGAATTTTTATTTTTTTCCCAACTAAAACCATTTCGTAACCTTCATATGAAAGATATTCATTGAAGATTGGAAATAATTCATCAAATTTGGCTTTATCTTCTATGAAATTTATTGGGTTAAATAAAGTTTCAATACAACGATCCATAATTTCTGTCCCGTTGATTTCTTCTAAGATGTCGTCTGTAATTTTCCATCGAGAGGGAGAACCTCCCCATTGATATTCCTTATTTAATCCAAATTGATTGAAAAATTCTATTATTTGAGGACCTGATCTATATTGAGTCCTTTCATTTATCATTTCTCTTAATGCTTTACTACAACTTTTTGAAATTTCCATAATTTTATTCCTTCACACTCACTTGGCCATTCATCAATAATGGAAGAAGCTCATTCATTTGTTCATTTAAAATTCTACTACTTTTCATATTGGCAGCTTTCATCTTAAATAAATTAACCACAGTTTTATTAAATGCCTTTATAACATTTTCAGGAGGAATTGCTATCTTAATATCTCCAAACTTATCTTTTTGCAAATGTTTAAGACCAGAACCAGTAAATAAATTATCATTTATGTATCCAATAATTGATTGAATAAATATGAACATATAACTTGTATATTCAGAAAAATTAATACACCAAGTATCAGTTGAATAAGATGCCTTTCCAAAATAAATTTGTACCGAAGCATTACCGCCTGTACTCAAAAATATATTTAAGTCATCAACTAAATAATCATTAACATAATGAATTGCATTGCCACTTGTAAAAAAGGGAACATTTCCAACACTATCATTTACTTGATTTACTTGTATTTTTGACTTAGTAGATTCAACTAGATAATCAGTAAGTTTTTGAACTTTCCACCCATCTGGAATCTCTCGTCCAAGTTCTTTATTCCAGACCATTTTTCCACCGGAAGCTTTATAGGGGGTACCATTCATATTAGGAAAATCAAACTGAATAAACCAGTAGCCATATATTTCTTTTGCCATGCTTTCAAGCTCTGCGATTATTTTTTTGTTAATTTGAATTTTATTATTTATTGTGGATAAAATCTTTACTACTTCATCCTGATATTCTCTATTTGGTAGAGGTATAAAAACTTCGCTAAATGAAGATTTACTTAACAGAGGGGTTCTAGTTACAGAAGCAATAGAAAATAAGTATTTCTTTTTAGTAGACAACCAATAATATGCATATAGTGGATTGCAAAAAGATTTGAACTCGCAAATGGAATTAATTTGTTGATTCGTGGCACAAGTTTCTTCTGTATAACCAACATTTCCCATATCCCATCCAATACACCCTACCAAAACAGAATTTCCAGATATAGTATTTGATTTTATAGAATTGAATCCTTTTACTGAAATTCTTTTCTCTGCATCAACAATTTTATAACCATCATGCAATTCTGCTGGTGTAATAAATAAATAATCAGAACCATAATTTTCGCTGTCAAAAGTTGACGGAGTTTTTCCTGTTACTACTTTTCCAATTTCCTTTATTCTATATTCTTTTAATTCCATATATTATTTTTCACCATTAATAATTCACAAGTTGCATTAGATAAACTAGCTTTCAAAAATCAATTTTCCAAAATTATTCATAATCTCGTTTTCAAGTTTTTGACTTTCTTCGAACATCGCCCTAAGATTTGTTTTATAAGCATTCATCTTTATGTTGAATTCTTCCTGAGTAATATCAACATAATCAATTTTAATGTCGAAATACTGTCCTGCACTAAGGCTGTAGCCTTTTTCTTTAATCGCATCGTAAGTAACAGCAATACTGAAGTCTTCAATTGTTTCTTTATTTCGGAAGGTTTTTACAATTTTTTTGATTTCTTCAGAACGAAGTCGACGTTTTTGATTGTTGCCTTCTTTGTATTCTTCTCCAAGTTTTGAGGCATCAATAAGAATTACTTTATCATCATCTTTCTTTTCTGTTCGGTCAAAAAAGAGAACACTTACATTTGTTCCTGTTGTAGCAAAAACATTACTTGGCATACTTACTACACCAAAAATAATGTGGTCTTTTACAATGCGTTCAATTATCTTTCGTTCAACACCAGATTTTGCTGTAAGGAATCCGGTTGGAACAACAATAGCACCACGGCCAGTACTTTTTAGGGAATTAATAACATGCTGAATAAAACATGTATAAATTGCCATTTTTGGTTTATTTGGATCAACTGTCTTTACTTTATTTGGAATGCCAGCCCAGAAACGAACTCCATCACTGGCAAGTTTTTCCTGGTACTCAGGGAAGTCCAATTTAAATGGTGGGTTTGAAACTACAAAATCAAACTTCTTGAGTGTTCCATCAGTTTCCTTGTGGAATGGCTCAAGAAGCGTATTTCCCTGAACAACATTAGGAAGACTTCCAACAAGATTATTAAGGATAAGATTAAGTCGAAGCATTTCGCTTGATTTGTCTGAAATATCCTGGCTGTAAATTGAACAGCGGTCTTCTCCAATCTGATGGGCAAGAGCCATAAGCAAAGTTCCTGTTCCTGCAGACGGATCATAACATGTGGCACCTTTGTATTCCTTGTTATCTTCAAGAAGAAGCATTGCCATTACTGTAGCTATTTCGCGAGGGGTATAATATTCGGCATATTTTCCGCCGCCAGCATTGTTATAGTCTTTTATTAAATACTGGAAGATTCCGCTGAAGAAGTCATACTTTTCGTTGAATACTGATTCAAAGTTAAAACTTGCAACTGCACTCATAAGAGAACGGGCAAAGTTGTCTCGCTTTGTTTCATCTTTTACTTCGGTTGTGATTTTAGAGAAAATCTGAACTTTTGTTTTTCCAGATGTTGTTACTGAGAAAGTTTCAGAGTTTAGGCTTGAGATATCAATAAGTGTGGAATCAAGTAAAGTTGAAAAATCCCCATTTCCACTGGCATTATAAAGATGTGCTAAGGTTTGATGAGGTTTTAAGCGAGGTACATTTCCTGGAAGATAAGTAAATAAATCCTCTACTTCGTCTTCGCTAAATGTATCATATTCAGCATCCCATTTTGGAGCTTTTGAAAGTCTATCTTTATATGGACTATCTATATGTTTTGCTTCATAACCGAATTTATCATTGAAGAATTTATAAAGAAATATTTCTGTAATTATGCGGTATTCGCTTCCGCCATTTGCAAGTCCGTATTCTCCGGTTGTCGTTTTTAAGGAATCAATAAGGGCAATTGTTTTTGCGTTAAGTTCTGCGTCTGCCATGGTGTCTCCCATTTTTTTAATATAATATCAAATTAGAAACTGTAAGTCTCATACTGATGTATATATTCATTTGATATTAAGTTTGTTAAATATTTTTTGTCATCGATTGCTGCCTGAATACCAAGAGCGAAAAGTTTTTTACTTACATTACTCATGACATCCTGTTTGAATTTTGCTTCACTGCTTGGCTGAACAATATGTGGATTCAAATCAACATAACCGTCGATAAGGCATTTCATTTCATAAAGATTTTCGCACAAGGTCATCTCATTAGATGATATTATTGGTTTTGAACGAGTAATATTTTCTTCCTGAATGCGTTTCTGAATACGGACAAATTTTTCATCATTGTTATATTTCTTTTTAAGCATATTATTTCTGGCATTGATTTCTTTAATCTTCGCCATTACTTCATCCATATAATGAACTTCTTCTTTTGCTTCTTTTACATTTGCAGGAACAAAACCCTTTTTACGGAAGAAAGAACGGAATTCATCTGAGAGTATTACATACTTTTCTTCTTTTTGGTCAAAGTTACCTTCAAACTCTCGTTGTACTCTTTCGAACTTTTCTTTAAGGTCATTGATTACAATTGCAAGTTCTTCTGGAACACCTTTTATAAAGCTGAAGTCAATTTCACTCAAAGCAAGGTTAATGATTCCGCTTACATCATCTTTATGGTCATTACCTTCCAGCATATTAATGCGTTCAATTCGATGGTTTACTTCTGTGATTAAAGTTGGAATTGTGCCAGGAAGCATATTGCGAACTTTTTCAGATAGTTCAGAATCTCCGCTTGAACGAATTCTGTTTATAAGAGATTTTGCATCATCAAGAGTTGTGCGAAGTTCGTACAAAACATTTTTGTCTTCTATGCTGTCCAATTGAATACGGAACTCTTCTTGATTTGAAACATCATAATACCAGAGAACATTTTTTATTTCCTGAATTTTCTGATTGATTTCTTCTTCACTCTCTATTACCGCTGTTCCAACAGGAAGTTCTTCTCCAGTTTCTGCAGCATCGTTTGTACGGTTCAGTTCTTTTAAGTAGCGGTCATTTGTAGAATCGAAGTTTTCTTTAATATCAACAAAGTCTACTACGTAACCATACTTAAAATCTTTATATGGACGGTTCACTCGGGTAAGAGCCTGAAGCAAATCATGCCCATCTAGTTTTCGGCCAAGATACAACTTCTTAAGACGTGGAGCATCAAAACCTGTAAGAAGCATCTGGTTTACAATGATTACATCTATAGTCTGTTTCTTTTTGAATTCTTCGATGTATTCCTTTCGTTCTTCTTTATCGCCTTCATCGTGAAGAATCAAAGTTGCAAGCAATGGCTTTTCGATTCTTGGAGCCTTCATTGGATCATAAGTTCCGGCAAGCTTCATTTCTTCATATTTTTTTGCTTCATCGTATCTCTTACACCAAAGATCATAGAAGTTTCGTGCCTGCTGGTTTGTCTTGCAAACAACCATTGCAGCAACAGTGTTATCAGCTTTTTCAATTCTGAACTTACGAATATCATCAATAATATAATCAATGAGAGCATTCAGATATTTTTCATGCTCTATAATTGTATCTCTATCAATATCTGATTTCTTAACTTCTACATTTCCAGCAAGTTCATCAAGAATTGCAGTAAGCTTTTCCTTGTAAACTGTCTGAATTGGTTCACGCATAAGTTTGAGTGTGTAACCATCTGCGATTGATTTATCGTAGTAATATGTATCAATATAATCGCCAAATACACGCCAACTTTCACGCTCTTCATGAAGAAGCGGAGTTCCTGTCATTGCAATCTTTATTGCATCTTTATCGGCTTCCAAAAGATTTGCAAGGAATGAACCTTCTGGATTGTATCCACGATGAGCTTCATCAATAAAGAAAATGCGCTGTAGTTTTGTGTTATATGAGTTTTCAATATTTACTGGAGTATGGTCTTCCTTAAACTTCTGAATATTTACGACCATTATTTCCAAAGCACCTTCTTTGTTTTCTACAAGATTGTTGCTTCGGAAATCTGCCATAAGTTCATCACGACTTGAAGCAGAACGAACGTTAAGTCCTCTGCTTGCAAACTCATCTATTGCCTGTTCCATAAGGGCAATACGGTCTACGATGAAATAGAACTTTACAGCAATATTTTTATTAGCAAAGTAGTCTGTAAGACTTTTTACAGAGTAATAAGCAAGAGCTGTTTTACCAGAACCTTGTGTATGCCAGATGATTCCACTTTTTATTCTTTTGTCCAAAGCTCTGCGGATTGCAAGTGAAGCAAACATCTGCTGATATCGCATAATGTGTTTTTGAAGCTCTGTTGTTTTTTCACCATTTTCAAGTTCGATGGTTCTTTCTACATAAGCAAAACCATAGCGAAGCAGGAAAAGAATTCGTTCCTTACATAACATAGATGTAAGGATACGGTTTGTTGGAGTATCAATTTTACAGTTGGTAGTAAACTCTGGAAGGGAAGGAAGAGCCTGACAGTTTCTGTGGCGACATACTTTTTTTACAATGTCATCAGTAATCTGTTCATAAGGATATTTTGCGACAAAGTTTTTATCCTGTTCACGAAAAACATTATAAAATGCTTTTTCTTTCGCTGTACAACAATAGAAGGCTCCCTGGACTGGTACACGGTTGTTGTTATCATATTCCTGATTATTAGAATAAATCATCAACTGTGTGATGTTAAAAAATCTTCTGAAAGCTTTATTCTTAAAACGAGTATTTGTTCTATCGAACTCAGCTTTCATTCCTTCGTGATTATTAGGTTTCTTTACTTCAATAAAAGCAAGTGGGAGTCCGTTTATAAAACATGTTATGTCTGGACGGAAATTATCTTTTGTATCTTCATTTTCACATGTAAATTCTGTTGTTACATGCCATGTGTTATTTTCTGGATTATCAAAATCAATTAATCGAATACCCGATTTTGTTGAAAGGTAAGAATAGAATTCTTTTCCAAGGTCTTCATTATTAAGACAACCAATAAGTTTTGTAAGATAGTTCTTGCAATCTTGTTCTGAAAGTGATGGATTTAATTTGGCAAGTTGTGCAAGAAAAATGTCTGTAAGAATATTAGTACTGTGATCATACTTTTCTATTTTATCAAGATATGTATAACCAAGCTTACAAAGATGCAATGCAGCAGGGACTTGAACTCTGGTATTCTCATTAAAATCTGAAGACATTTTAAAACTACCTTTTTTCTATTATATCACATCTTTTTGATTTTGTGGGGAAAATCCAAGCCCAGCTTGGTCGTCCTCCAGTGGCGAAACACTGGGCGGGGGAGTGAGAAAAAGACCGAAGCATAAGCCACCACTTTGTCTGAAAGCCATTTTGTCCGAGTAGGACTGGCTTTCATGACTGGGGGCGCAATGTTGCGGGATTTTTCGAGAGGCGACGAAACGCCTCTAAGAGAGATAAACCGACGATACGGTTTGGGGCCCCGGACTGAAAATGTTATACCACGCAGTTGGTATGACATTTTCAGTGTGGGGTACACCCAGTTTGGCAAGCCAAATTGTGGTGTAATACGGATTCCAAAAGGAATCCGCAACGTTGCGAAGCAGGGTATTTACCAGAACATAGATGCAAAATCTTCATCGTCGGCATCTACTATATCAATAATAGAGCCACTACATTCTGGATAATAGCAATAAATCAAGTAATCATCTCCTTTATTGAAGACTCGCATTTCTTTTCCCTGAAAAACTCCGCCACAATGAATACACCGAACCCAAGAATCAAGTTTGAAACCATCACCCCTTAATGTAGAGCGTAACACTTTCAATCTGATTTTTTCATCTGTTACTAATTCCATAAAAACCTCCTATCTATTCCACTCATAAGCATCATTAATCTTTTTCTGACGAATGATGTGCTGCTGATGTATCTGATTCTTTTCGTGAATCTGATAATCCAATTCCCCGTTATAAAACTTCTTATTGTAATCAGAAAAGTCTTCACATTTGTTTCTGTCCATTTCATCCGCAAGATTTCTGAAGTCCGTTGGAGTTTTATGCCAAAAATTTTTGAATGCAGCTTTGTACCAGTTCAATTCAGTTGTAATTGCAGTAACAATCTTTTTTACATTTCCAACAAATTTATTGAATCTGGAAGTAAAGTCCTCAAAACGATTGTTTTTAAATGTGCTGATTTCAGAATCAATAGACATGTTTTTTCTTTCAACTTCATCCCAAATCTGATTGTAAGCGTCAACTTTTTGTGATGAAGTTTTAAACAGACTTTTATCACGCTCTAAGTCGTTCTGCTCTAATTCAAGATTTTTAGAGTTCTGGGCAATTTCATTTTTCTGCTCATCAAGTTCTTTCTGCTTTTCGGAAAGCTGATTTTCCTTGTTAAACAAATCCAAAGATTTAACAGTATTTGCCTGAATATCTTTTTCCAGCTGTTCAGATTTCTGATTAAAGGATTCAATATTGTTATCCAAATCAGTTCTATCCTGTTCAAGCTGCTGTTCTTTCTGTGAAAGTTTTTTCTCTTTTTTTTCGTTTTCTTTCATCTGCTGATATACAGGTTTTTGTTTGTGTGAATGCTTTTCACCAGGAGTTCTGTCTATTTTGATTCCACGTTCTTCCGCAAAATCCTGTAAATCATGCCGAACAGCTTCTTCAAACTGCTGCTGTGCAGTACCTTTACCTTTTGCAGTAACGAATCCCATTTCGGCTAATGCACCAGACATGGAACATTGCAATTCCATTCCGGTTTTAAGTGATTTGCCAAGATGAGCAACATACACATAATCAAAATGGATATGTACTGGACTAAAAACCTTCTGACGAGTTTCTTCATCAATTGAAAATTCATCGTTGTGAAGATAAATCCCGATTGGAACAATGTTAGGATAGTTTTCAATCAGGAAATTGCAAAAATCCTTTAATACCATGGAAGCTATTTCATCATCTGGTCTGTTGTCTCTGTTCCCCAGCTGAAGAATCATTTCATAAGCGGGCTTACGGCTTCCATCAGCTTTTGCGTTTTTGTGTTTTCCCTGACGTTTGTCGTTAAGAATTGTTTCCAGATAATTTTCAATCCGACGGTCTTTTCGCTTCTGCTTCGCATTGTATTTTTCTCTTGCTTCGTCGAAAATCTGCCTATAGCACTTATCCAAAGAGCCACAATCAAGAATTGTTTCATGAGGTCTCGAAAGGTCGATATGCTTTTCTGAGCCTACGATTTTTGGGTCACGCTTATTGTGTAAACGCTGAATTATAGGTCTACAATGGCACATTGCCTTGTAGCCCATGAACTCTAAAGTAAAATCTTCATTTTCCATAGGCTACTCCTTTTACAATGCTGCAAGAATTTCTTCTGCGGTTTTACCATTTGCAAGTTCGTCTAAAGCAAACTTTACCCCTTTGAAAAACTCCGATTTATTTATAGAAGAGTTTTCATTGGGTTTTGTTTCTTTTGGCTGTTCTGCCTTTTTGATTTCAGAATATGCCTGATTGATTGTAATTTCCCCAGAAGCGACCTTATCCAAAGTCTGTTCATCAGCTTTTTTTGAAAGCTCACGCATTTTCTGCACCTGACGTTCTGACTTTTTAAGCTGCTCTGCAAGTTTTGCATCAGTAAAATCTTCTGTAGATTTACCTTCTGATTTCGCACTCTGCTTCATTTCTTCCAGCTTTTTGAACATTGCAAAAACTTCTGAATCGCTAAGATTTCTGCGATCAAGCTGTAAATGAAGTTCATACTTCAAAGCTTCGTTTTTATCTGCAAAATCTTTATAGACGACCGGAACATATTTTATTCCTATCTGATTTGCAGCCATAAACCTGGAATTGCCATCCAGAATAGAACCATCTTTTGTTGCAATGATTGGCTGTGATTTATCAAAACCATGCTCTTTCATATCATGCGCAATGCGTTCTACCTTTTCAGGCTCCTGAGCAAAGAGTTCCTTGAAATCTTTATCAAACTTAAGGTTTGAGATTGCAACCATCTGTATTCTTTCAGAATCGAACTTGTTCTGAATATTCTGTTTAGCTGCTTCGAATGAAGTGCCAAATTTTTTATTGAAAAATTTCATATGTTACTCCTATAAAATCTCAGAATCATCATGTCCGGCCGGGTCCAAGATGATTCTGAAGATAAATTACTATTACAAGTTGATATCTCTTAACGATGACCTGTAACTCTCACCCTCGAATTCTACGCTTATGCAAGTTTCTTTTAGCCTATCAAAAACGGCTTCACCGAGTTTTTTTAATA